>NZ_JAEDXW010000004.1:0-267590 GCF_036877565.1 Edaphobacter sp. HDX4 | reverse complement strand
GCACAGAGTGCCGGAAGCGTGTAGTGGAGCTGATAACGCTGAGCGAGCTCGTCGGAGATCGGCGGGTGCTCAAGGTCCCACATGAGAGGCGCCGAATTGAGGAAGTTGATTGCGGCTACGCGGACGGGATGGAGTGATGTGCCCAAAGGTCTAGTGTAAAAGATGCGTTGGAAGGAGACAGGATGCAGCGTGCGATCATCGGCTTCCATAAGGATGATGAGAGCCACTGGGTGGCGGAGCTGGAATGTGGGCATGGACAGCATGTGCGGCACGATCCTCCATGGATGGTGCGCGAGTGGGTGACGACGGAAGAGGGGCGGCGATCAAGATTGGGAACGGAGCTGGATTGCAAGCTCTGCGAGTAAGAGATGTAGAGGTTGCTGGTGGAGGGCGCCGAATGTAGGATTCTCTGCGGACGCGAACAGCCGGTGGGGGTGCAGCTTGTACAGTAAGGCCGGGGACTGCCCGATCAGCGACGGCGCGAGCATGGAAGCGAGGAATCAATGGATCGGCGAAGGTTTCTTTCTGCATCGAGCGCTGCGGCCGTCGTTCTCGGTGCGAAGACCGGGGAAGCTGCGGGATCTCCGAAGTCAGTGAAGGCTCCGAAGGCCCTGATGAAGCTGGGTTGCCAGAGTGCGCCGACTACGGACGCACACCTGAAGTACCTGGCGCGATACGGAGTGAAGCACATCTGCGGCTATCCGGAGACGACGGAGGGACGAATCGCCTCGACGGTGGACGAGCTGAGCCGTATGCGCGATCTGGCGGAGAAGAACGGGATTGAGATTCTCTGCGTGGGTCCGCCGATTCTCGAGTCCAGCTATATCGATCGCGACAAGCACCCGGCGATCATGCTGGCGCAGAGTCCTGAGCGCGACCGGGATATTGAACAGATGCAGCTGCTGATTCGCAACTGTGCGCAAGTTGGGCTGCCTTCGATCAAGTACAACATGAGCCTCCTCGGGGTGCTCCGCTCAGGCAGAGTGCAGGGCCGCGGTGACGCGAGCTACAGCCAGTGGAAGCTGGCGGAGGCGCATCCCAAGACCCCGCTCACGGTTGCGGGAGAGGTAGACGCGGATGCGTTCTGGGAGAGAATTACGTACTTTCTCGACAAGGTCATCCCGGTCGCGAATGAGTACAAGATTCGAATGGCATGTCACCCTCAGGATCCGGGCGTACCTCCGGAGGGATACCAGGGTGTGGATCGTGTGCTGGGCACGGTAGATGGACTGAAGAAGTTCATATTGATTCGCGAGAGTGAGTACCACGGGCTGAACTTCTGCCAGGGGACGGTGTCGGAGATGCTGGCCGATCCCGGCACGGAGATCTTCGATGTGATTCGCTACTTCGGAGCGCGGAAGAAGATCTTCAACGTACACTTCAGGAATATTCGGGGGCATCGAAACGACTTCGTCGAGGTGTATCCGGACGAAGGCGATGTGGATATGTGGAAGGCGATCCACGTGTACAGGGAGATCGGATATCCGTACATGCTGATGCCGGATCATGTTCCCGTCGCGGAGAGCGACCCCCACGGGCTGCAGTCGTTCGCTTACTGTTATGGATATATCCGCGGCCTGATCCAGGCCGTGCAGGCATAGCGTCGAGGAGAGAACGATCTTGAAGTTGGGCCCGCAGGAAGAGAAGAAGGATCCCTCATCTCAGAATCGAGATTTGGGGCACCCGGCACCCCGGTCTGCTGATGTTGCCGGGACGGAGTCGCAGCTGGCATGGCTTGGGCTGATTCTGACTCCGGCGATGGGAGCGACGCGGACCTGGCGCGTGATGACGCAGCTGGAGGATCCTCGACAGCTCTTTACGGCTTCGCTTACGGAGCTGGAGGGCCTGGGAATGCCCGCCCAGTCGGCGCAGTTCGTCTTTGACGGTAAGGCGCGAGCAGCGGCGGAGGACGAGTGGAACCGGGTAAGGGATAATGGCGCTGCGATTCTTACTCCGGCAGAAGAGGGATATCCGGAGCGGCTGCGCGAGATCTATGATCCCCCGGCGGTGTTGTGGATCAGGGGGGATGCCAGCCTGCTGTCGCGGCCGGGAATCGCGGTCGTAGGGACTCGTCACCCTTCTCCGTATGGAGCGGGTATGGCCGAGATGCTGTCGCGGGACCTGGCAGCGAGAAGCCTGACTATATTAAGCGGGATGGCTCGGGGAGTGGATACGGCGGCGCACAAGGGAGCGCTCGAGGCGAGGGGGAAGACGGTTGCCGTCTGGGGTACGGGAATCGACGTGATCTATCCCAAAGAGAACAAGCGCCTGGCCGAGCAGATTATCGAGAGCGGAGGCGCGATCGTGAGCGAGTACCCTCTGGGAACGTTCCCAGCGCCGCAGAACTTCCCCGTCCGCAACCGCATTTTGAGCGGTCTGAGCATAGGGGTGCTGGTCATCGAGGCTGCGGAGCACAGCGGGACACGGATTACGGCCAGACTGGCCATGGAGCAGAATCGGGACGTCTATGCAGTTCCAGGCAACGTGACGAACAAGAACGCCTGGGGCCCTAACACGCTGATAAAGCAAGGGGCAAAGCTGACAGCGACCTGGGAGGACGTCTGGGAGGACCTGCCCTCCGAGGTACGGCTGCAACTTGAAGAGGAGATGGGCGCTTCCGGGAAGTCTGAATCGAAAGAAGCCGGATCAGCATCCTTATTTAGCGACACGAGGCTCTCTGATCATGAACGGATGATTCTCGAACGGCTAAGGCAGGACGAAACCACCCAGCTGGACGAGTTGATCGAGCAGATGGAGGGTCAACTTGGATCGGCGGAGATCTTTACCGGACTGTTCGAGCTGGAGCTCGCAGGCCGAGTAAGGCAGCTACCGGGCAAAAACTATCTTCGGACGATGTAATCCGGAAGGCGCGTTAACGTCTGAAGCGGTGGAAAACTCTCCGGATGTGGAGATAAGTCTCTGTCTTTGAATCTATTTGCGTGCCGTACCGGAAGAGGTGCCCGAATGAAACGGACCTCTCCGGTGGTGGTAACGTTTCGGCACTGCCTTCGTCTGTTGGGAATCGCCGAAGGTGACGGAACCGGCGAACCGTGTTAGGTTCGCAAGGGAATCCTCGGAAGAATCGAGAAGGATGAATGGAACGCTCAGCTTCGAGCCGACGTTCCGGGGAAATGAAGGGAATCGATGGCTAAGTCACTTGTGATCGTAGAGTCGCCCGCGAAGGCGAAGACGATCAATAAATATCTCGGCAGCGACTACCAGGTGGAGGCCTCGCTGGGCCACATTATGGACCTGCCCAAAAACGACATCGGCGTAGAGCTGAAGAGAAGGACCTTCGAGCCGACGCTGATCGTCTCTCCTGGAAAGGAGAAGGTCGTCGACCGCCTGAAGAAGCTGGCGGCGAAGGCCGATGCGGTTTACCTGGCGCCTGACCCTGATCGTGAGGGAGAGGCAATCGCGGCTCATCTTTCGATGCAGCTTATGCCAGTGGTCCGGGACAAGAAGATGGTCCGAAGGGTGACCTTCAACGAGATTACGCAGAAGGCGGTTCGGGCGGCCTTTGAGAATGCGCGCGACGTCGATGAAAATCTTGTGGACGCGCAGCAGACCCGCCGGGTTCTGGATCGCCTGGTGGGATATCAGATCTCGCCCCTGCTGTGGGATAAGGTTCGCCGCGGACTGAGCGCGGGCCGCGTTCAGACAGTGGCGCTGCGCCTGATTGTGGAGCGCGAGCAGGAGATCAACGAATTCAATCCGGTGGAGTATTGGACGATCGATGCCGATCTTCTGTCGGGTGGTGGAAAGCATGGCTTCACGGCTCGATTTGTCGGCGTCAACGGCGTCCCTTCGCGGGTGGCCAATGGTGTGGATGCGGACGGGAAGGAACAGTTTCTCGCCAATGCACTGCCGGATCGTGACGCAGTCGACGAAGTGGTCGGTGAGCTGGGAGCCGCGAAGTGGACGGTAAAGTCGGTCGAGAAGAAGGAGCGCAGGAACAATCCCAAGGCTCCGTTTACGACGAGCAAGCTGCAGCAGGAGGCAGCGGGACGTCTCGGCTTCAACGTGCGGCGGACGATGGGCGTGGCGCAACGACTGTATGAGGGTGTGGAACTGGGCTCGGAGGGTACGGTCGGTCTTATTACCTACATGCGTACCGATTCCACCCGCGTCAGCCCGGATGCGATCGCGGAGGCGCGAGAGTTCATCGGCAAGCTGGGCGCGGGCTATCTGCCAGCCAAGCCGAATGAGTTTGCGGGCAAGAAGCAGGCCCAGGCGCAGGATGCGCATGAAGCGATTCGACCGACCTCGGTGAAGTTCACACCAGATTCGATCCGCAGATATCTTTCAGACGAGCAGTATCGCTTGTACAAACTGATCTGGCAGCGATTTGTGTCCAGCCAGATGACTCCTGCCGTCTTCGACCAGACGACGGTGGAGATTGAGGCGAAGGCAAAGCTGGCCTATGACTTCAGGGTGACCGGGAGTGTGCTGAAGTTCGAAGGCCATCTGAAGTTCGAAGAGGAAGAGAAACGGGCTCGGCATCTGGCGAAGGAGAAGGTTGCGAAGGAGGAGAAGGTCGCACAGGATCAGCCTGCTGGAGCAGAGGGCGAGGACGAGTCCGAACGACGGCTGCCGGAGCTGGCCTCCGGCGAGACTCTGCGGCTTGAGAAGCTGGATCCGCAACAGAAGTTTACGCAGCCCCCGCCGCGCTACAACGAAGCGAGCCTGGTGAAGACGCTGGAAGAGAAGGGGATTGGCCGGCCTTCGACGTACGCCTCGATCATCAACACCATCCAGGATCGCGACTACGTTAAGAAGATCACCGGGCGATTTGTGCCGACGGAGATCGGGATTGTCGTCACCAAGCTGCTGGTGAAGAACTTCCCGTATATCTTCGATACTCAGTACACGGCGACGCTGGAAGGCGAGCTGGATGCGGTCGAGGATGGGCAGGAGCGCTGGACGGATCTGCTGACCGGCTTCTACGACCACTTTGAGAAGGAGCTCAAAGTCGCTGAGAAGCACATGGAAGATATCAAGAGGATGGAGCACCCGACCGAGGAGGTCTGCGAGAAGTGCGGCTCCCCTCTGATTCTGAAGTGGGGTAAGTTTGGCAGCTTCTTCTCCTGCTCGAACTTCACCAAATCGAAGCCGATGACTGTGGCGGCGGGCCCGTGGAAGAAAGATTCCAAGGCGGTGGTGAAGAAGATCACCTCTGCCTTCACCTTCCCGATGACGGTGAAGGCGATGACAGAGGATGTGACGGACTTCAGTCGCGAGGCTGGCGATGCAAAGCAGTTGACGGCTGCCGTCCAGGAGGCGCAGGGCAAGGGGAAGAAGGTCGTGGTGGAGACCTTCAGCTGCGACTTCACCAAGGAGAACTACGCGGCGAAGCCGGACCTGAACGCTCCGGGCGCCGACGATGTTGCGGAAGAGGAGTTCTGCGATAACTGCGGCCGGGTGATGGTGCTGCGGAACGGGCCGTTTGGTCCCTTCATGTCGTGCCCCGGATACAACGAGGACCCACCCTGCAAGACGATTCGCAAGCTCAACCAGAAGGTCCAGCAGAAGCCTCCGGTGCAGCTGGAAGAGGCTTGCCCCAAGTGCGGCAAGCCGTTGCTTCTGCGGCAGGGCCAGTACGGCGAGTTCATCAGCTGCAGCGGGTATCCGAAGTGCAAGTACATCAAGCAGGACCTGCTGGATGTTAAGTGCCCGAAGTGCGGCGGCGATATTGCGGCGAGAAAGACGAAGCGGGGAGATGTGTTCTACGGCTGCGTCAACTATCCCAAGTGCGACTTTGCCTCGAACCAGAAGCTGATCAACGAGACCTGCCCGAAGTGCGACAGCGCATACCTGCTTGAGGTCACGAATGACAAAGGCACGTTCTGGGTGTGCCCGAACAATCAGGATGCACTACCCAAGCGTCGCAAGAAGAAGGGAGCAGCGGAGGAGGAAGTGGCCTCCACCGTGCCGCCGTGCAGCTTTGAAAAGCAGGCAGCTCAGCCGGAAGGCGAAGCTGCCTGAGGCAGGCGAGAAAGGCTTCCATCAGGAAGAGGAGAGAGATGGCAACTGCTGCAGACGGGGAACTGATCCTGAAGCTGTACGAGATGAGGCGGGAAGAGACGCTGCGGAAGTCGCGGCGCTTTATGGTCTTCGATTTCCAGCCGAAGACGATCGACGAGCTGCGGGTGGTATCGCGCGATGTCGGTTCGCAGCACAATGCAGCCTGGAGGCAGGTTGTGGGCTACTGGGAGATGGCAGCTTCGCTTGTGCTTCGGGGGGCTCTGGACCCCGACCTCTTCCTCGATTCCAATGGCGAGGGCATCCTGATCTATGCGAAGTTCCACCACTTCCACGCTGAGAGTGAGAAGCAGTCGGGTCACCCGTTTATGCGGCATACGGCGGCGTTGATTCGAAAATATCCCGTGGCCGCCAAGCTGCATGAGGGATTCCAAAGATCGCTTGGCCTGACGAAGGAGTAGACGCAAGCTAGCGTTTCTTTTCTGCACCGATTCTGTTACAACTACTAAAGTAGTCTCTGGAAACTGACTTTATGTGCGCCGCCTGGATACCGGGCGGCTTTGCTGTAAATTATTGGAAAGACGGGTTGCAGACTATGGCGAAGGCAGTTTGGAATGGGCAGGTTCTGGCCGAAAGCGAAACCTATGAGACGGTTGAGGGTAACGTTTACTTTCCCGAAGAGACGGTTAAGCGAGAGTTCCTGAGGCCAAGCTCTACGACCTCCAGCTGTCCCTGGAAGGGTCAGGCACGCTACTACACGATCCTGGTCGACGGGCAGGAGAACCAGGACGCAGCGTGGTATTACCCGGATCCCAAGCCTGCGGCCCGCAATGTAAAACATCACATCGCCTTCTGGCGTGGCGTCGAAGTGACGAAGTAAGCCTTCTTTTCTCAGATTCCCGAGGGCTCCTTCGCGAGCTTAGGGTTCTCTCGTTGCCGAGGGCTCACCTTCTGTCGTAGATCCAGTTGTCAGGACAATGCCAAAGTCCAGCGAGGTGGGACGACGTGTATCCCGATGAGAAAGAAAAGACGCTGGATCCTGGCAGCCAGCAGGAGTGGGACCGCCTGCGTGCCCTGGGGCACCGGATGATGGACCAGATCTTCGATCATCTGCAGGGAAGACGCGATCAGCCTGTATGGCAACGGATGCCTGACCCTGTCCGGAGAACGATGGAGCACGATCCTCTGCCGCGGGAGGGCGAAGGCGCTGCGGCTGCCTATGAGAGTTTCGTGAACGGGATTCTTCCCTACGGGATCGGAAACACGCACCCACGTTTCTGGGGGTGGGTGATGGGCAACGGTACTCCTGAAGGTGTGCTTGGGGAGCTGCTGGCCGCGGGGATGAATCCGAATGTCGGTGGATTCGATGATTCGGCAACCTTAGTGGAAGAACAGGTCCTCCGCTGGATGGCGGAGATGATGGGCTTTCCGCCAGAGGCGAGCGGTCTGCTGATGAGTGGGGGCACGATGGCGAACCTCATCGGGCTTGCCGTAGGACGTCATGCGAAGGCGGGATTCGATGTTCGGGCGCAGGGCTTGCAGGGCGGCCCGGTGCTGCGCGTATACGCTTCCAGAGAGACCCACAGCTGGCTGAAGAAGGCGATGGAGCTGATGGGGATGGGCCGAGTCGCTCTCTGCACGGTAGGAGTCGACCGCCATTACCGCATCAGGATCGACGAATTGCAGCAGGCAATCGCGGCAGATCGCGCAGCGGGTATGCGGCCTGTGTGCGTCGTGGCTACGGCGGGAACCGTGAATACGGGAGCGACTGACGATCTGGCTGCCATCGCTGATCTTTGCGAGAAGGAAGACCTCTGGTTCCACGTGGATGGAGCCTTCGGAGCACTGGCGTACTGGTCGGAGGAGTTGCGGGGTCAGCTCAAGGGAATGGAGCGGGCGGACTCACTGGCGTTCGATCTCCACAAGTGGGGTTACATGCCGTATGACATCGGCTGCGTTCTGGTCCGGGACGCTGAGACGCATAAGGCGGCTTTTGCCAGCGGTGCCAGCTATCTGGTCGCGATGGAGAGAGGCCCGGCTGCCGGGGGGCTGCAGTTTGCGGATCGCGGGATCGAGCTCTCCCGAAGCTTCAGAGCATTGAAGGCGTGGATGAGCATGAAATCGCAGGGCGTGAATGCAATTACTGCAGCGATAGAGCAGAACGTGGAACAGGCTCGATATCTCGTATCGCTGGTGGAGAAGTCTCCTTCGCTCGAGATTGCCGCGGAGGCACCTCTGAACATCGTCTGCTTCCGCTATGCCGGGGCAAGCGACGAGCAGAATAAAGAGATCCTGATGCAGTTGCAGGAGAGCGGAGTAGCCGTGCCATCGAGCACAGTGCTGGATGGGCGGTTTGCGATCCGCGTGGCGATCTCCAACCATCGTTCGCGCCGTGAGGACTTCGAGCTGCTTGTGAAGACCGTCGAGCAGATTGGACGCGATGTAGTTGCAGCGACGGGCAGTCCCGCACAAACCTAGTGCGGGACCCCATGGCTATCTAGTAGGCCTGTGCCTGCTCCAGTGGAAGGCGAACCTGGAAACAGGTGGATCCTGGACGAGACTCAACCTGGATATAGCCAGAGTGGCGTTGCAGGATGCGCTGCGCGGTATCAAGACCCAGTCCAAGACCGCGACCCGGAGCCTTGGTGGTGTAGAAGGGCTCGAAGATGCGGCTCTTGAGCTCAGGATCGATTCCCGTCCCTGTATCCCAGACCTCGATGACGGCCATTCCGCCCTGTACCCTGGCACAGACTCGCAGCGTGCCCTGATCCTTCATAGCATCGAGCGCGTTCTCGATGAGTGCGGTCCACACCTGGTTCAGCTCCCGTCCGTACCCGGCGACCGGAGGAAGCGCGGGATCGAAGTCCGTGATGACGGTGACTTGCTGCAGACGCGATTTGAACATCGCCAGGGTATTCCCCAGAGACTGCGCGATGTCGACGTCCTGGATGGGCGCCTGATCCATGTAGGAGTAGTCCTTGATGGCGCGGATCAAGTCGAAGATCCTGACCGTCGAGTTGACGACGGTCTCGGCCATCTTCTCGACACGGAGCGAGCTGGCGAAGGTGGCAACCGCTACCGGCAATGCCTCGGAGGTGGCAAGACCGGCAAGCTCATCCAGCTGAGTCGCAGCGATGCCGGTCTCAGCCAGGGCAGGTGCAATCGCCCAGGGATTGGGTATCTTGTGTTCTTCGAGCCAGCGCAAGAGATCGACCTCGCGGTCGCTGGTTGCAAGCGCATCAGGAGGGCCGTTGAGAGCCTCCTGCTCAGCCAGCCTAGACCGGGTGCGTGCAACCCAGGAGCGATACTGCGAGGTGAGCGCATCGGACAGACAAAGGTTGCCGAGACGATACTTCTGGTCGCCGTACTGGCGGAGCTCGGAGAAGAGGCTGGAGGCAGAACGTTGCGCCGCCGAGGCAGGGTTGTTGAGCTCGTGAGCGAGATTCGCTGCGAGCTTGCCGAGAGCAGCCAGCTTTTCAGCCTGCTGCTCCATGCGCGTCACCTCGCGTACGCGATCCATCATGGTCGAGACGCAGCGTTGCGTCATCGACGGAATAGCGGCCAGCATCTCCGGAAACAGATCTTCGTGAATATCGAGCGACCAGCCTGAGCCTACGAGATAGCCCTCTCCTCCGTATACCTTCATACGTGAGAAAGGGAGCTTGCCCGTCATCTGACCGGCCCGGCCAATCCAGAACGCCATGGGACCTGCGTTGTGGCGGCGGACGTGTACCTCGCCCTTAAGGATGAAGACCATCCGGTCACAGGGGCTGCCCTCTGCAAAGACCATGGCCCCGTCATCCCCCACGCGTTCGGTGCCGTGAGTGGCGAGCCAGCGATATTCGTCTTCCGCGAGGCCATCCAGCGCGGAGATGGTGCGGAGCGCGGCGACGATCTCGTGCAGCGGTGTCGGGTGATGGGGAGGAGCGATAAAGACCTGGAGCCCGAGCTGCTGGGGAAGTAGAGCTTCGTAACTGCTGGGGGCGGCCATGAGGCGAATCTCCTTCTGCCGTCGTGGGCAGGGTAGAGGAACAGGAAGGACAACTCTGTCTCATTGTGACAGGTTTTTGAATACGTTTGGAGGCAAAGCGGCCGTAGAACACGGGGTTTTGTGACGAAGAGCGTGTCCTTGCACGGAATGGCGCCAAGGCGCTACTGAACGGACAAATTTCGGCGTTCGGCTGCGACAGGTTATTGCCGAATATCGGGCGAGGGAGAAGATCTACGGACGGCTTCGCCCTGCTGATTCAATATGATTGATCTGGTCCAGCATGCGTTGGACCAGATCCGGGTGCGTCGCAGCAACATTATGGCGCTCGGCAGGATCATTCGTTCGATCATAAAGCTGCGGTTCGGGCGAATTTCCCAGCTCTGTCCGGGTGTTGGGATCGTAGGCAGGTTTATGGTTGCCACGGATAAGCTTCCACTTATCGTCGACAAGCGCCAGTGACCCGGCTTCTTCAACAAGGGACTGCCTTCCCTTGGGAGAGCGGCCGATCAGTGCGGGCAAGAGATCGAGACTGTCTGGTCCATCCTCTCGACGCAGGGGCTGGCCCACCAGCGACGCAAAGGATGCCATCAGATCAATCTGATCGACAAGCGCGTCTGAAGTTGTTCCCGGTTTGATGTGGTTTGGCCATTTCGCAATAAAGGGCACGCGTGTCCCGCCATCGAAGTTGCTGTATTTGCCTCCACGATAGATGCCGGCCGGTTTATGTGCGCCAAGTCTCTCGACTGCGTCGTCGTGGTAGCCGTCATCGACCACGGGGCCGTTATCGCTCGAAAGGATGAGCAAGGTGTTTTGAGCGAGGCCCTGCTTTTCCAGAGTTTGAAGAATTCGGCCGACGCACCAGTCAAGCTCGGCAATCGCATCGCCGCGGGGACCCATGCTTGTCTTGCCGGCGAAGCGAGGGTTCGGCAGGCGAGGGACGTGGATGTCATGCGCGGGATAGTAGAGGAAGAAGGGACGATGACTGTTTTCTTCGATAAAGCGGACAGCCTTTGAGCTGAGCGTGTCGGCGATATCTTCGTCGACCCATAGGGCGGACTTTCCGCCCTCCATGTAGCCGATGCGACTCACTCCGTCGACGATAGCCATATTGTGTCCATGGCTGGGCTTCATCTTCAGCAGCTCGGGATGATCCTTTCCGGTTAATTCGCCTGGAAAAGGGGCTTTATAGCTGACGTGGATCGGATCGTTGGGATTCAGATTGACCACGCGATGATTCTCCACGAAGACGCATGGAACGCGATCGGGGGTCGCAGGAATGATGAAGGAATAATCGAACCCCAGCTCCATCGGGCCGGGCTTGATCTCCCCATTCCAGTCGATCTCTCCGCTGCCCAGCCCAAGATGCCACTTACCGACGATGCCTGTGGTGTATCCCGCTCGCTTGAGGAGGGACGGCAGTGTGAGCTGGTGAGTGTCGATGACGAGAGATGCATCGCCCGGAAGAACTCCGGTGCCCTTCTTCCGCCAGGCGTATTGCCCGGTCATCACGGAGTATCGCGAGGGAGTGCATGTGGCCGATGTCGCGTGGGCGTCAGTGAACCGCAGCCCCTGGGCCGCAAGCGAGTCGATGTTAGGCGTGTGGACCGAGGTCGCGCCGTAGCAGCTCACATCGCCATAACCGAGATCGTCGGCGTAGATAAAGATGATGTTGGGATGAGAGGCAGGCTTTGCCGCGCCGAGCAAACCTGTGGCAGTGACAGCGCTGAGGGTCTGGAGAAACTGTCTGCGGTTCATCGCAGACCATCTTACTTGAGGAGAGGACTCGCAGCGGCGCGGGCGCGCACGCTGCGAGTCTTTGCAGACGGTGCAACTAGGCCTTGACGACGGTTCCGTTCTCGACCTTGACGGGATCGAGGAAGGGCATCGCCTTACGCAGCTCGGCACCTACGGTCTCGATGCCGTGGGCGGCCTCCTGCTGGCGGATACGAGCGAACTCATGACGGCCGGTCTCGTTCTCCTCGATGAATTTCTTGGCGAAAGAGCCGTTCTGAATCTCCTCGAGGAGCTTCTTCATCGCCTTCTTGGTCTCAGCGGTGACGATGCGTGGTCCAGCCACATAGTCTCCCCACTCCGCGGTATCGGAGATGGAATGACGCATGTAGGCAAGTCCGCCGCGATACATGAGGTCCACGATCAGCTTGAGCTCATGGAGAACCTCGAAGTAGGCAAGCTCGGGCTGATAGCCGGCTTCGGTGAGGGTCTCAAAACCCGCCTTGACGAGAGCAGCGGTGCCTCCGCATAGGACGGCCTGCTCGCCGAAGAGGTCGGTCTCGGTCTCTTCGGTGAAGGTGGTCTCAAGAACTCCGGCGCGGGTGCAGCCGATGCCCTTAGCGTAGCTGAGAGCAAGCTCGAGCGCCTTGCCGCTGGCGTTCTGCTCGACGGCTACAAGACCGGGTACGCCGCCGCCCTCGGTGAAGACCTCGCGGACGCGGTGGCCGGGTGCCTTGGGGGCAACGAGCGAGACGTCTACGCCCGTGGGAGGAACGATGGTTCCGAAACGGATGTTGAAGCCGTGCGCGAACATGAGGGTCTTGCCGGGAGCGAGGTTCGGTTCGACCTCTGCCTTGTGAACCTTGGCCGCGGTCTGGTCGGGCGTGAGATTCATGATGACATCGGCCCACTTGGCGACGTTGGCAACGGTGTCGACCTGAAGACCGGCCTTGCGTGCGCGCTCGGCGTTGGGCGACTCGGGACGGAGGCCTACGCGAACCTCGACGGCGGAGTCCTTGAGGTTGAGGGCATGTGCATGGCCCTGCGAGCCGTAGCCGATGATGCCGACTTTCTTTGCTTGGATGAGGGAGAGGTCTGCGTCTTGATCGTGATAGGTCTTTGCCATTTCTCTTTTCCTTTTCTTTGTTTCGTTAATCGTAAATGGAGGGAAGCTAAGCTTCATCTTCAGCGAACTGGTTCGGGAGATCGTCTGCGTCAGGACGTTCCGGGAAGGCGATGGGCGACTCATCAACGGCTTTCGTTCCGAGAGCCTTGAGTACGCGGCTGGTGTGATGACCGCGGCGCATGGCCATGCGGCCAGTGCGGGAGACTTCTAGCACCTCGAAGCTGGACTCACGAAGGACCTGGAGCAGGCCCTCGATCTTCGAGGCGGCGCCCGTCATCTCGAGCATGATGGACTCTGGTGCGAGATCGACCACGCGCGCGCGAAAGACATTGGCGAGCTCAAAGATCTGTGATCGCGAGTGCTGGCCGTGCGGCGAGTTGGGCCCGGCGGCGACCTTGATGAGGCAGAGCTCGCGGATGACTGCCTCGCTGCGGCCGAGCTCATCGACGTCCCGCGTGATCTCAAGCTTGTAGAGCGAGGCACGGATACGATCCGCGGCATGCTCCGGAGCCTCGCAGACGATCGTCATTCGCGAGACGCCTTCCCCTTCACTTTCGCCGACGGTGAGCGAGACGATGTTGACATTGAGACGGCGAAAGAGGGAAGCGACCCGTGTGAGAACTCCGGGCTTGTCGTCTACCAGGGCTACAAAGGTGTGAAGCATTGGTTACATCCTTATCAGGCTGTTATCTAAGGTTGGACTGAGTAAGTCATCGATTGCTGAATCGGCTGCGATGCGCTTCCACGATGGGGGCAGAAGATCGGTATACGGGACGGTGGGATCGAGCCAGCGGTTGGGCGCGAGAACGATCTTGTCAGGATTGGGATTGAGCCAGGCTCCCCACCACGAGAAGCTGCTATTGGCGATGATGTGGTGCCTGCAGGACGACATCAGCCGGAGATCTTCATGCGCGTCTGCCTGGCCGTTGTGATCGACAAAGATATAGCGTGGCCCTGCGGGAAGGTTCTCGCGGCAGAAGGCGATGTCGTCGGAGAAGACAAAGAAAGTTGGATTGGATAGGTGCTTCGCCATCGCGGAGATGGCGTTCTGGTAGTACGTGACAGGCAGGGCATCGCGACCACCGTAGATCTTTGTGTAGTCGCCGCGCCGAACATGAAGCGATACGGCAGACTCGCAGGCACGAATCTGTTCCTGCGTCTCGAGATTACGGCCCGTCGCAGCCTCTCGGAGGGCCAGTTCGCCGCGCAGCTGCTTCTCGATCGTTTGGGCATACTGATGCGCCTGAAAGTACCCGTCGATGTAGATGTTCCTCGTCATGGAGGTTACGGGCAGATCCTGAACGAAGATCCAATCAGTGTTGAAGTGAGGCTTATGCAGCACCGTGCCGGAGACAAGACGCCCAGGCAGAGCCACCGGTCGTTTGTAGGCGGCTGTCGAGCAGACCAGACGATCCCACCCATTTCGTTCTCGCACCTTTGCAGTGATGCGGAACTTCGACAGCAGGAAGGGACGTGGATGACCGAACGACACGGCGCGCTCCTCGGATTCGCGGATGATCTCTAGTTGGGCTGCGTATTTACGGGCGAAGTAGAGCCCCGCAGCGTACTGAAACAGTTGATTCCCAAGGCCGGACTTTTGTTGAAGCGTTATCTTCACGCAAGGCTCTTTCCAAAAAAGAATTCCAGAACAACAAAGCTTTCTGCCCTGCCCGGTAGGGAACTTCCGGTGCGGGTTCAGCTGGAACCGTACCGGGCTCCAGCTGTCTTCCTACTCGTCTTCGGCCGTTTCGATAAGAGGATTGGGCCGGCGAACCATCTCGTGCAAAGCGGCGCCGGGAGCGATCATGGGATAGACACCATCCTCCTTCTCGACCGAGAAGTTGATAAGGAAGGCGGTGGAACCTTCACGGGCCTTTGTAACCGTTGGTGTTACATATTTGCGCTCGGCGACGTGTGCTCCCGGGATGCCGTGAGCATCTGCCAGCTTGACAAAGTCGGGCGAGAGGATCGGAGAGCAGGCGTAGTTCTTGTCGTAGAAGGCCTCCTGCCACTGCCGCACCATACCCAGAAAGCCGTTGTTGATGACGGCGACGTTGATATGGATACCTTCCTGCTGGATGGTGGAGAGCTCGGCGGCCGTCATCTGGAAGCCGCCGTCTCCAGCGATGCACCATACGTCGCAGTCTGGGCGGGCCATCTTAGCGCCAATGGCAGCGGGCAGAGCGAAGCCCATGGTTCCCAAGCCGCCCGATGTGATAAGTGTG
Source organism: Edaphobacter sp. HDX4 (assembly GCF_036877565.1). Lineage (NCBI taxonomy): Bacteria > Pseudomonadati > Acidobacteriota > Terriglobia > Terriglobales > Acidobacteriaceae > Edaphobacter > Edaphobacter sp. HDX4. Next base: position 252,535 of record NZ_JAEDXW010000004.1, on the reverse strand, counting down.
CGCGTATCTTCGTGCTTGAAGTACTGTGCCTCCCACATCTGGTGCTGGCCCACGTCGGTAGCGATGATGGTCTTATCGAGCCGGCCCGCAGCCTTAGCCTCCTGCCAGATGTCGTTGATGACATGGGCGGCATAGAGGTGTCCATTGTCGGGGAGATTGATGATGTCGCGCACGGCGGCATTGCCCTTCATCGCACGGATCTCGCGCAACCAATCAGTCGTGTTGTTGGTTGATTTCGTAGTATCCGCCTGATAGCTTTTGTCGTGAATGAGGGGCTCCATCGTCCGCAGCACCTCTTTGAGGTCACCAATCAGAGCGACGTCGACCTTGACGTTCTTGTTGATCTCGCTGGGGTCGATCTCGATGTGAATCTTCTTCGCGTTCGGGGCGTAGCTGGCGAGGTTGCCGGTGACGCGATCATCGAAGCGCATGCCAAAGGCGAGCAGCAGGTCGGCCTGCTGGATGGCATGGTTTACCCAAGATTCGCCGTGCATGCCCATCATGCCAAGCGCGAGCGGATGCGAGGCCGGCAGGGCTCCCAGACCGAGCAGCGTGGTGGCCACGGGAATCTGATATCGCTCGGCGAAGGCGAGAACCTCGCGCTCGGCGGCGGAGAGAATGATGCCGTGTCCGGCAAGAATCACGGGCTTCTTCGAGGCGCGCATCAACTCAATGGCGCGGTGCATCTCTGTAGATTCGGCACGCAGCATCGGGTGAGGTCGGAACGCGGCAGGCGCGGCTTCTTCGAAGTTGAAGAGCGTGGTGCCCTGCTGTGCGTCCTTGGTGATGTCGACCAGCACGGGGCCGGGGCGGCCGGACTGGGCGATCTGGAAGGCCTCGCGGATCATCGGTGCAACGTCTTCAGGCCGGGTGGCGACGAAGTTGTGCTTGGTGATCGGCAGCGTGATGCCGGTGATGTCGATCTCCTGGAAGGCATCGGAGCCGAGGACCTTGGACGAGACCTGCCCTGTGATGCAGACGATCGGAATGGAGTCCAGCATGGCTGTCGCGATGCCGGTGACGAGGTTGGTCGCTCCCGGCCCGGAGGTGGCAATAGCGACCCCGACTTTGCCTGAGGCACGTGCGTAGCCGTCGGCCATGTGCGCGGCGCCCTGCTCGTGTCGCGTGAGCACGTGGTGAATGGGGAACTTGCGCAGAGCGTCGTAGGCGGGGAGGATGGCTCCGCCGGGATAGCCGAAGACCGTGGTGACACCTTCGCCGACGAGCGTGGCCCAGAGAATCTCGGCTCCGGTCAGGGTGGGGTGTGCGTGTTTATTTTTGTCGGTCATTGCGGTCCCTCCATCATAAAAACCATATTTTGTGATACTTCGTCTGATCGTTGTATTTCGAATCGAGAGTCAGCGTCCAGAAACCGAAGGTGTTCTCGAGACTTCCATATATCTCGTTGTCGCTGGCAGCAGCATTGGATGATCTAAGAAAATTCTCCGAAAAGACAACTCCGCCTTGTCCAAGGCGCCGCCATAATCCGTTCGCATGAATAGTCGCTGCACCGTTAGCATTGATTTCTTGAGTAAAACTGTGATCAGCATTGAGAACAAGAATGGTGCGTTGTCCTTTCGATTTTGCGATGTACTTCCCTGCGACAAATTGATCACTGAAGTCCCAACTCATCCACCACCAGACAAGGCATGCCATTAAAAGTGCGATCACTCCCGCTACTTTTCTGGCCGGCCTGTTCATTGATGTACCTCAGGGGCAAGCCCCTTTTCTTCTGGTTGAGGGTGCGGCACGGCTAAAGCCGTGCCCTTAACAAAATGCGGAACAAAAGCAAGTGCGAAAAGCAATGAAACAGATCCCGCCGCTTCGCTGCGGAAAGACAATTTAGGTCGTCACAGCACCTTCGCTCGCGCTGCTCACGGTGTTTGCATACTTGGCGAAGACGCCGCGCTTGAAGCGTGGTTCGGGGTGCTTGATCTCTGCCAGACGCTTTGCAATCTCCTCGGCCGGGACATCGAGATTCAACTCGCGCTTTTCGATGTCGAAGGTGATCTTGTCACCCTCCTGCACGGCGGCGATTGGGCCCCCGAGGTAGGCTTCGGGAGCGACGTGGCCGACCATCAGGCCGCGGGTAGCTCCGGAGAAGCGGCCGTCGGTGAGGAGCGCTACGGTCTCCGAAAGTTCGGGGATTCCCTTGATGGCTGCGGTGACGGCGAGCATCTCGCGCATGCCGGGACCGCCCCTTGGACCTTCGTAGCGAATGACGCAGACGTCGTTGGGATTGATCTTGCCGGCCTCGACGGCGGCGTGGCAGTCATCTTCGGAGTTGAAGACCCGCGCAGGGCCGGTGTGCAGAATGCGCTCGTGTCCGGCGACCTTGACGACACAGCCTTCGGGGGCGAGATTGCCCTTGAGGATGACGAGTCCGCCCGTAGGCTTGAGGGGATGATCGACAGGATAGATGACGGCCTGGTTGGGCGTTTCAACGGCGTGCTCCGCCTCTTCAGCGAGCGTCTTGCCGGTGACGGTGATCTGACTGCCATCGATGAGGCCAGCGTCCAGCAGCCGCTTCGCCAGAAGGCGCGAACCACCGGCGTCCTGATAGTCCTTTGCGGCGTACTTGCCGCCGGGTGAGAGATCGCAGATGTGCGGTGTGCGATCGCTGATCGCGTTGAAGTCGTCGATGGTGAACGGGATGTTGAACTCACGCGCGATGGCGAGAAGGTGCAGCACGGCATTGGTGCTGCCTCCGCTGGCGCACGCTGCAGCGTAGGCGTCCTCGATGGTCTTGCGAGTGACAATCTCGGAGGGGCGAAGATCTTTGCGGGCAAGCTCCATCACGAGGCGTCCGGCTTCGCGGGATGCGCGGGTCTTCTCGGGCGACATCGCAGGGACGCCGGTGATCTCGATGGGAGAGATGCCGAGGAACTCGCCTGCCATCGCCATCGTGTTGGCGGTGAACTGGCCGCCGCAGGCTCCCGGACCGGGACACGCAGCTGCCTCAAGGGTCTCAAGCTCGTCGTCGCTGATCTTGCCGGCTGCGTGCGCGCCCATCCCCTCGAAGACCTGGAGGATGGTGATCTCCTTAGTAGTGCCATCGGGTTGCGGGAGCTTACCGGGAGCGATGGAGCCGCCGTAGAGCATCAGCCCAGGGATATCGAGGCGGCCGAGAGCCATGATGGCAGCGGGCATGTTCTTGTCGCATCCGGCAATGCAGACCAGGCCGTCGAAGGAGTTAGCGCGAGTGACGAGTTCGATAGAGTCGGCGATTACTTCGCGGGAGATTAGCGAAGCCTTCATGCCCTGCGTGCCCATCGTAATGCCATCGTGGACGGTGATGGTGTTGAACTCCATCGGTGTTCCGCCTGCCTCGCGGACGCCCTGCTTCACGGCCTCGGCGACCTGGCGGAGATGGAAGTTGCAGGGGCCGACCTCTGTCCAGGTATTGGCGATGCCAATAATGGGCTTATGAAGGTCCTCTTTGCTGAAGCCGACGCTGCGGAAGTAGCTGCGTGCAGCTGCCCGGTTGGGTCCTTCGGTGAGGACGATGGAGTGCTTCTTTGCCGGGTCGAGTTGGTTGCTCACTTAAAAGCCTTTCAAGTTCAGAGGTGATTGTGGCGACTGCTCGTGAGCAGCATCCGGGTTTTCAGTTTGTTCCTTCTTGGCATCATTCCAACCTGCTCGCCAACTAGCGTCTAGAGAGTCGAGGACGTGGAATCGTTCGCCGCGCATTCCTGCTCGATACCCTTCTTCGTATCGAGCGGGGTCAATCAGTTGCGGGATGCCAAATTCCGGTTCCATCGTGGTCCTCATAGGTCGGGGCCCTCAGGCCAGTGTTTTTTTGCTATTTACCCGGGGCTTCGCCCCAAGCTGGAATATAAGGCGCTTATCGCGTTTGGGCGCTGATGCGTTCATTGTGAGCTATGCGGGTACCTTTACTGTCTTCGGCGCAGACCAGAGATTCTTGTTGTGCTTCTCTTCAAATTTGTCGAGCGATTCCTCGTGACGCAGCGTCAGGCCGATGTCATCAAGTCCGTTCAGCAGGCAATACTTGCGGAAGGGATCGATCTCGAAGGTGGCACTGAAGCCGAGCTCGTCGGTGACGGTTTGCTTTTCGAGATTAATGGTGATCTTGTGTTCGGGGTTCTTCGTGCAACGCTCGATCAGGGTTTGGACTTCCTCTTCGGAAAGACGAGCGAGGACGATGCCGTTCTTGCCCGCATTCGAGAAAAAGATGTCGGCGAAGGTCGGTGCAATGACGGCGCGGAAGCCGTACTGATTGATGGCCCATGCCGCGTGCTCGCGTGAGCTGCCGCAACCGAAGTTCTTCTCAGTGATAAGGATCTCGGCGCCCTTGTACTCCGGCTTGTTGAGCACGAAGTCGTGACGCGGAACGAGCTGTTCGCTCAGGCCGGAGCCGGTACCGACGGCATAGCGCCAGTCGAAGAAGAGAAACTCGCCGTAGCCGGTGCGCTCGATGCGCTTGAGGAACTGCTTGGGGATGATCTGGTCGGTGTCGATGTTGGGCAGCGGCAGCGGCACAGCCTTTGACGTAAGGATGTTGATGGGTTCCATTAGTTCTTCGCTCCTTCCGTCTGTTTCCACTTGCGGATGTCGGTGAAGTGTCCCGTGATGGCGGCGACGGCGGCCATCTCCGGCGAGACCAGGTGCGTGCGTCCGCCGCGTCCCTGGCGACCCTCGAAGTTGCGGTTTGAGGTGGAGGCGCAACGCTCGCCGGGCTGAAGGATGTCAGGGTTCATGCCGAGGCACATCGAGCAGCCGGGCTCGCGCCATTCGAAGCCTGCAGACTTGAAGACCTGATCGAGCCCTTCTTCTTCGGCCTGCCGCTTGACCTGCTGCGAGCCGGGAACGACCATGGCCCGCATGCCGGTGGAGATGTGATGACCTTTGACGACGCCTGCTGCGGCGCGGAGGTCTTCGATGCGCCCGTTGGTGCAGGAGCCGAGGAAGACGGTGTCGATCTTGATCTGCTCCATCGGCGTGCCGGGCTCGAGGCCCATGTACTCGTAGGCGCGCTCGAAGCTCTTGCGATCGGCTTCGGTCTTCGCGTCGTCGAGAGTGGGCACGGAACCTTCGATGGTGGCGTGCATACCAGGTGAGGTTCCCCACGTAACGGCAGGAGCCAGCGTCGCGGCGTCGATGTGCATCTCGCGGTCGAAGACAGCGCCCTCGTCGGTGGGCAGCGTCTTCCAGTGCGCAACGGCCTCGTCCCACGCAGCGCCCGTCGGCGAGAAGCGACGGCCTTTGAGGTAAGCGAGGGTCGTCTCGTCGGGAGCGATCATACCGGCGCGCGCACCGGCTTCGATGCTCATGTTGCAGATGGTCATGCGGCCTTCCATCGACAGCGAGCGGATGGCCGAGCCGGCGTACTCGACGGCATAGCCGGTGGCTCCGTCGGTGCCGATCTTGCCGATGATGTCGAGGATGATGTCCTTGGCGGTGACACCGAAGGGAAGCTCGCCATCGACGGTGATGCGGAAGGTCTTCGGCTTGGACTGCGGGAGCGTCTGCGTGGCCATGACGTGCTCGACCTCGCTGGTGCCGATGCCGAAGGCCAGGGCGCCAAAGGCTCCGTGCGTCGAGGTATGCGAGTCGCCGCAGACGATCGTCATACCGGGCTTGGTCGCGCCCAGCTCCGGACCGATCATGTGAACGATGCCTTGGGATGAGTCCTGCACGTCGAAGAACTCGACGCCGAAGTCGGCACAGTTCTTGCGAAGAGCATTGACCTGCGCTGCCGAAACCTGGTCGACGATGTGGAGGCGATCATAGGCGCTGGTGGTCGGGACATTGTGATCGACGGTAGCGATGTGGCGATCAGGCCGGCGAATCTGGCGGCCGGCCATGCGCAACCCGGCGAAGGCCTGCGGGCTGGTAACTTCGTGCACGAGGTGCAGGTCGATGTAGAGGATCGTCGGCTCGTCTTTTGGCTCGACGACAACATGCTGTTGCCATACCTTTTCAAACAATGTCTTTGGTGCTGTGCTCATGAGTTTGCCTTCTGCTCAGTCGTTTGCATGATGCCGACATCAGCCGGCTGAATCTGGTGCGGTTGCCCGTCAGGATCGACGAGGATTACGTTAGCGATGTGCTCGACAGTCTTGTCGGCGAGAGGTTCCTGTACCCACGGCGCAATGTTGCGGGTGAGTGCTTCCGGCAGATGAGCGGGATCGAGTGCCCGGCTGGCGAAGACCCACAAGGTGTAAGTCGCGCCTGCCTGATCCGTGGGCTTATCTTCGGCGACCCAGTTGGTTGCGGCGAAGACGAGCAACGGATGTGCCGCCGCAAGATCGATCCAAAGCATTCCACGCTCCGGACAGAACTGCGCCACGCAGCCCGTGGCGATGAAGTAGCGATTGCGGTCTGAAATTACCGAACGTGGCTGACCCAGGAACGCCATAACCGTGTCGGGCAGATTCATACCGTTGCCCCAGAATGTCTGTGGCGCGGAGAGGTAGCTCGAAAGCAATGGCTTCAAACGCACATCCGAGAGAAGCGCGCTTCCGTTTCCGACTGGCGCTGGCTGGGTATATTGCCACAGCCATGACAGGTCATCGACGGCAGGCTTATCGCGCTTCAGATGAATCTGAGCGGGCGCGCCCGGGGCTACGGTCAGGACCAGCAGTGCAGCAGCGAATTGGAAGAGGCGGCGCATTTATTTTGCTGAAGCTGACTTCTTTCTTGTAAGCAGGATGAGCACGTTTACCACAAGAAACATGATCAGTCCGGCAACTACGAGGGATCGGACAGGTGCGCCGAGATGCCAGCGGTAATACAGCGCGCCGACCACGGCCAGGTTCATCAGGATTAGTCTCACTTGCGAACTCATGCGTCTATACGGCGTGAAGCGACTGCCGTCGATCGATGGATTCGGCCAGCGCCTGGTGGACGTGTTTGCCCATCTGCTGTGTGGAGACCATCTGCACGCTGTCGCCTCCCCGAGCGATATCTGCCGTGCGATACCCCGCTTCAAGAACCTTGTGAACCGCCTGCTCGACCGCGCGTGCATCCTGCTCGAGCCCGGCCGAGTGACGCAGAACCATCGCCGCCGTCAGAATCGCTCCAAGGGGATTTGCCTTACCTGTGCCTGCGATATCGGGGGCAGAACCGTGGACCGGCTCATAGAGATTGACTGCGCCGCCGATGGTCGCTGAGGGAAGCATTCCCAGTGAGCCGGTGATGACCCCTGCCTCGTCGGAAAGAATGTCGCCGAAGAGATTCTCGGTGAGGACGACGTCGAAGTTCCGCGGGATGTTCATGATGTGCATCGCCATCGAATCGACCAGTTGATGTTCGAGCGTGACATCGGGATAGTCCTTCGCGATCTCGGTGACGGTAGCGCGCCACAGCTGCGAAACTTCTAGAACGTTCGCCTTGTCGACGGAGGTAACTTTCTTGCGACGCTTCGAGGCCAGCTCGAAGGCGATGCGGGCGACACGAACGACCTCGTCGCGTGTGTAGCGCATCGTGTTGATGGCTTCGTTGGTCTCCTTGTTCCACCAGCGCGGCGCGCCAAAGTAGAGACCGCCCAGCAACTCCCGTACAAACAGAATGTCTGTATCCTTCGTCACCTCAGGGCGCAGCGGAGAGCTCGCCGACAAGGCGGGATAGGCGATGGATGGCCGCAGATTGGCGAAGCCTCCGAGTGCCTGCCGAATCTGCAGCAGACCAGCCTCGGGCCGCTTGTCGGGAGTCAGGGAGTTGAACTTGTTGTCCCCGACCGCACCCAGCAATACAGCGTCAGAATCGAGCGCAGCGTCGAGCGTCGCCGTAGGAAGCGGGGATCCAGTCGCGGTAATTGCGACCCCGCCGATCAGGCCCTCGACGAACGTGAAATCATGGCCGCCCAATTCCGCGACAGCGCGCAGAATACTGAGAGCTTCCCGTGTGACTTCAGGACCGATGCCGTCGCCGGCGAGGACTGCAACTTTAAGACGCATACGCTTTCCTTCTTAATGAGGTAATGAGGGCTAAGCCCTTCTCCTGGTCGGAGCCGCTCGAAAAGACAGGCTCTAGGTGGTTGCTACGACAGCGGACTTCTCGGCCTTGAGCAATCCAAGAATGTCCTGGTCGTAGATCGATTTTTTGCGATCCGCCAGCTCAGTAAAGCGGTGATAGACCTCATCGAGCTGCTCGCGGGTGAGGTGATGTCCCAGCTTCTCCAGCCGGTCTGCCAGCGCGCGACGGCCGGAGTGCTTGCCGAGGACGAGATTCGTGCTGCCCGCGCCAACCGAGGCAGGTGTCATGATCTCGTAGGTCAGCGGATTGGCCAGCATGCCGTGCTGATGAATCCCGGACTCATGCGCGAACGCGTTGGCCCCGACCACTGCCTTGTTTGGCGCGGTACCGAAGCTGATGCACTGAGCCAGCAGCTGGCTGGTGGGATAGAGCTGCTCCAGCTTGATGTTGTTGGTATAGGGGAACCTGTCACGCCGAACCATCAGAGCGGCAGCAATCTCTTCCAGCGCAGCATTTCCGGCGCGCTCGCCCACTCCGTTGATTGTGCACTCTACCTGGCGCGCTCCCCCGTGGATACCGGCCAGAGAGTTTGCAACCGCCATGCCAAGATCATCATGACAGTGCGTTGAGAGAATTACGTTCTCGATGCCGGGAACGCGCTGCTTCACCATCTGGAAGATCGCCTCGTACTCGGCAGGGGTGGTGTAGCCGACTGTATCGGGGATGTTGATCGTTGTAGCGCCAGCCTGCACTGCGACGGTAATCATCTTCACCAGAAAATCGGGATCGGTTCGTGTTCCGTCCTCGGTGGAGAACTCGACATCGTCTGTATAGCTTTGAGCGTGTCGAACGGATTCAGCTACCTGGTCAAGCGCCTGCTCGCGCGAGATGCGCAGCTTGTATTCGAGGTGGAGGTCCGAAGAAGCAAGAAAGGTATGAATGCGGTTGAGCTTCGCCGGCTGAATCGCACGACCGGCAGCATCGATGTCCTCACGCTTGCACCGGGCAAGCGATGCGATGCGGGTTCCAGTCACCTCTCGGGCGATCGCCTGAACCGCGTCAAAGTCGCCCTCTGAGGCGATCGCAAAGCCGGCCTCAAGAATGTCCACACCAAGGTCGCGAAGCTGATGCGCCATGCGCAGCTTTTCATGGTGATGCATGGTGCAGCCGGGAGACTGTTCGCCATCCCGCAGGGTGGTATCGAAGAAGACGATTTGGTTTGGATTTTGCATAGTTCTGGTCACTCTCGATCCTGCACGCTATCATAACGCAGGCTTATGATGGTTTTGGGCAATATCAAAACTTCTAATTGAAGTATTCGCGCGATCAGCAACATCGGCTCGAGGAGAGGTACAAAGTGGATCTGGTCCAGATGGAGACATTTCTGGCAGTTGCGGAAGAGCGAAGTTTCTCACGAGCCGCCTCCAGGCTTCATCGTACTCAGCCTGCGGTGAGTCAGGCAATCGCCAAGCTGGAGGGCGAGATTGGCGAGGTTCTCTTCGACCGTTCCTCGCGGGATGGGACCTTGACCGATGCCGGCGAGGTTCTGCGCGAATATGCCGCTAAGATGTTGAATCTACGGAATGAAGCCTCCGGCGCACTCTCCGAGCTGCGCTCGCTTCACCACGGCCGGCTCAATCTTGCCGCCAACGAGTACACCAGCCTGTATCTGCTTCCCCTGCTCGATGAGTTTCGCAGGCAGAATCCCCGGATCAAGCTCGCAGTTCAGCGCACACTCGCCAGCCGCATTCCGGACGAGGTGCTGATCCATTCGGTGGAGTTCGGTGTCCTCTCCTTTCGGCCCGACGACAGCCAGATCAGGTCTATCGTCGTGTATCGCGACGAACTGGCCTTGGTCGTCAACCCGCGGCATCCACTCGCCGGAGCCGGCAAGGTGTCGATCCGGCAACTTGGAACGCAGAACTTCATCGCGCACAACATACCCTCGCCACAGCGCCAGAAGGTGATTCAGACCTTCAAGAAGCACAAAACGCCTTTGCACATGGGGGTTGAGCTGCCCTCACTGGAGGCCATCAAGCGCTTTGTAGAGATGGGAAACGGGGTGGCGCTGGTGCCGCGGCTGACAGCCGTACCCGAGCTGGCAAGCGGTGCGCTCGTCATGCTTGAGGTTCCGGAGTTGCAGACTGAGAGGAAGTTGCGGCTCGTCTATCGCAAGCAGGCCAATCTCTCCCACGCCGCGACGGCCTTTCTCAAGGTGGTCGAGTCCTACGCCGCCACCCATGGAGATCCGTACTGCTTTCACCCCGACCGCGGAGTCTGACGCGGGAATATATTTCATTCCTCGCAGAACATTCTGGACAGATCGGAGTTCGAAGGAGCAGCCTTCTGGAGCAGGAAGGAAATGGGTCCGGTTTCTTCGAACGCGAGGTGATGTGGATGTTCATGAAGACGATTCACAGGGTAGGAATGCGGATAGCGATGATCGCGCTTTGCAGCGGCGCGCTGATGGCCATTCCGGTGATGGCGCAGGATGCTGCGCCGGCAGGTCCACCAGCAGGCGGTCCGGGAGGGAGGATGCAGGGTCGGCAACTGGAGATGATGACCCAGAAGCTGAACCTGACCACCGATCAGCAGACCCAGATCAAAGCAATCCAGAGTGACACGATGAAGCAGATGATGGCGCTGCGGGAGGACACCTCGTTATCGCAGGCTGACAAGCAGTCCAAGATGATGGATCTCCGGACCGCATCGCAGAGCAAGATACGTGCTGTGCTCACGGACGAGCAGAAGCCGAAGTTCGACGAGATGCAGGCGCAGATGCGCGAGAGGATGAAAGAACGGCAGCAGGGTGGGCCTCCTCCGCAGTAATTTCGATTCTGGAATGCGGTTGATTTCCAGGTGGCCGGAGATCTCTTCTCCGGCCTTTTCGCGTTCAAAAGTCCGTAGTTGCAGGTTGTGCGGTTACAATGAAGGGACAGTGATGAAGGCGCTGGAAGTGACCGCGGCAGGTACCGTTGCCGACGTTCAGCCCGGAGTTCTACTGGACGATTTTGAAGGGATCTAGCGAAGAATGAAGAAGACGATGTTGTTGGGCGCGCTGATGTTGATGGCGTCTCTCGGATATGCGCAAGAGAGCCGACAGGACGTAAGCCTTAGCGCGATTGGGATCTTGACACCGCAGGTCAACGGAAACGCGGTCCAGTTGAACACGACGAAGACGGTCGGATTTCTCGCCAGCTACCGGTACATGCTGACCCCTCGCAGCGCACTTGAGCTTAACTACTCGTTCGGCCAGTACAGTTCCAAGTACAGCACCAGCTTCCTGCCGAACGTGCGCATCCACACTCGTCAGCAGGAGATCACTGCGGCCTATGTATATACGCTGAACTTCCGAAACTTCAATCCCTTTGTGGAAGGCGGCGTCGGCGGCATGATCTTTACCCCGATTCGCGACTACAGGACCACCAACTTCGATACGCGTCAGAATACGAATATCGGCGGATTGTTCGGCGGCGGTCTGGCCTACGAGCTTAGCCCCAGCTGGGACGTTCGTGTGGAATACCGCGGCTTCGTCGGCAAGGCTCCTGACTTCGGTCTTACCAACTTCAAGACCAACCGCTGGGAAGTGATCTCCATGCCAGCCATCGGTATGGCGTACCACTTCTAGTCGCAGACTGGCAGAAAAGAAAGCCCCGGCCTTGGCCGGGGCTTTTTCGTGTCTTCTCGCAGGATCAGAACCGGTATGCGGCTCCTATCGTGATGACGCTGGGCGTCAGTCCATTGGGAGGGAAGCCAAACCAGCGCTGATATTCGTATTCGCCCCGCACGTTGACGTGCCGAAGCACACGGTAATCGAGGCCGCCACCCAGCGCCAGGAGATTGTAGGCCAGGTTTGCGGTCCTCTCTCCCCGGTAGGTGAAGTTGAAGACCCCTCTTCCGTACAGCCCCTTAACGTACGGTGAGAAGCGGCCATAGGTCCTGGAGTAGCGCGGGCCGATCTCGTAGGTCTTCTCGTAGATATTTGTCCCGCCATCTTTGATGTAACGAAACTCGCCTTCCAGTCCCAGGTGATGGAAGAAGTCGAAGTCGGCATAGATGGTGGTCCCGCTGACCCGTTGCGGAACGTAGTCCGTGTTGGCGTTGGAATATCCAGCGCCCACCTGCAACGAGCCTGGCCGAACTGCGGTTGGGCTGGCCTGAGCAAGCAAGAAAACAGGTGTGCTGAAGAAGGATGCAGCGAGAAGAATCTTCCTGAACAATTACGCTCCCCTTGAAGTGGGCTGGCCGCAGTAGAAGGCTGGCCGACCCTATGTCTGATGGGGCGGCTCCTTCCACTTATCGGCGAAGCTGCCCCATCTGTTCAAGCTTAGTGGAAGCTATAGGCTGCACCAAAGGTAAAGACGTAAGGAGTCAGGCCGTTGGTCCTGAATCCGGGCCAGTTTTGATACTCGAAATCGACGGCACGGATATTCAGGTGACGCGTCAACGTGTAGTCAAGACCTCCACCCAGGGAATAGATCTTGTAGGTGTAGGCGTGGTTTGGTCTGTTGGAGAGCGGATCGTAATCCGTTTTGAACCGGCTGAATCCCAGCAGTCCCTTGGCATATGGCCTGAACCGGCGAACGGGGAATACGTAACGTGGTCCCAGCAGATAGGAATCTTCCCCGATATCCGTTGGAGTGATCACGCTGATGCGGTGGATGTCCCCTTCGATTCCCCAATGCTTCGTGAAGTCGAAGGTTCCATAGATGGTATATCCCTGGATCTTCTTCTGGCCGTAGTCGGGAGACGCGTAGGAGTAACCACCTCCGAGCTGCAACGTACTCCTGCGGGTTGCCGTTGGAGCCGCCTGAGCGTGAGATATGCGAGCCGTAGTCCACATCAAAAAGGCGATGAAAAGAATAGAAAGAATGCGTTTCAACTCGGTGTTCCTCCAATACGAGGCTTTCAGGCTTAGTTGCCGAAGATGAGGACAGGATCATCTCGGCATGTTGGTCGAAAGTAGGGACCGCCGACGGCGATCCCTGGGAACCATCGAATTAGTTCTGGGGTGGATTTGCCGTTCCAGTTGCAGGAGCAGTTGAGCCGGCAGCGGGTTCAGGATTCGCAGCAGGAGCGGTGTCAGTGTTGGCAGCAGGAGCGGCCTCCGTACCGGCGGCTGGAGCTCCGGCAGGCGGTGCAGCCCCTTCCGTCGGCGGCTTGTAATAGGTCAGCTTGATGTATACCGGCGCAGCTTCGAAGGGCATCTTGTCAGCGGGGGACAGGAGCGGTTCGAAAGCGGGGTGCATCGTAATCATCTGATCGGTCCACGGGTCACGCCGCAGGAAGCTCGACAGCGGCATGGCTGCCTGTTGCTTCAGGTTAGACATATCCAGTTTGGGGCTCTTCGCCATCAGAGCAGCCATCCAGAAGGTCAGGTCGTCGTCGCTCTTGACCAGCCCATCGCCGATCATCGGTTCGTTCAGCGCCTGCAGCGGCTTTACCCGTTCCTGCAGCTGCTGAAGATATAGACCGAAGTACTGCTGACCTCCAACCAGTTCCTTTGCGTCCAGCAGCTCCATCGCCTTCTTCGCTGCTGCCGCATTGTCCTCGGCGGTATGGTGCATGGGGATGCGGTTGAAGACGGAGGTTGCAGGGAAGAGCATCCGGTCGTTGAAGGCGTACTTGGTGTCAAGCCGGTGGCCGAGAATGATGTGCGCAAGCTGGAAGGCGAGCAGCGCATTCAGATTCCCCATCTGCTGAGCTCCATCCTGGCTGAGGATGGCAGTCGTATCGATCAGACTCTTGGAGAGGATGATCGTGTTTCCGACCGAAAGAGACTCAAGAGGCTCGGTCAGCAGCGTGCGAACATGAATCGGCTTCGAAAGCGTGATGTTGTTATAGGCGAGGATGTTGGTCGCCAGTGCCTCAAGTGTCTTGTCAAAGTCGCTCGGGGCATCCAGCAGGCCAGCCTGATACAGTCGGTCGACAACATTGTCCTCCGCCTGCTGCACCCATGCGCGCTGAGCGCCAAGCGGGCTGACGTCCTGCGCGTCGTTACTGACGTCTGTAGCTCCAACCACATCCATAGAGGTATTCTCAGATTCCTTCTGCGGAACCTTGAGCGAGTAGCCCCAGATGTGGTTGATGGCCTTGAACTTTAGGGAACGGTTCCGGCTCTTGGAATCGCTTTCCTCTACATAAAACGAGGTCGGCAGCCACACGTTCGGCTGCACATTGGTGCGCCAGCTATCGAAGTGATAATACTCGCGGGAGTCCTTCTGGGAGCCGGCGAAGTCGCCGTTGAAGCGAACCACATTTCCATCACGGGTCTCAATCCAGATGCGTCCGAAGAAGCGGCCCGTCTTGTTTTTGCCCAGCGGAGTTACGTCGAAGACGGCAGTAGGGGTGTTCCCGAGAAATTCGTTGTGCACGTAACTGAACTGATAATGCTGACGGTCGAAGTCGTTTGAGTCCATCAACAGCATCTGGATGAAGCCGGTCTCGCTGAAGTTCAACTGCAGACTGCTGCCCAGCCCGGTCAGGAATGAGGCCGAGTGCCGGAAGAAGCCGAACTTCCCATGGCTTTCGCCGCTCGCCGTCGCCTCATTGATCTCGTACTTCTCTCCGCCGATAATGCGTCCGAACTCAACGCGACCCAGAAAGTGCTGATCCGATTCAGGAGCCTGCACCAGCTTATCGTCCGGCCGCATGTTCTGGATGTAGGTCTCAACAAGAGGCGCGCGCTCTTTGAGGAGCTTGATAACCTCTTTCTCTCGGATGATCGCTTTATCGATCAGCTGATTCTGACTGGCCGTGAGTTTGGCCGCCGGAAGTTCCTGTGCCGGCTTCTTCTTGCCTAACGGAAACGCCGAGGCGTAGTGGCCTGAAAAAGCAGTCGCTAGAAATGCCAGTGCAAGACCGGCGGCAGGGTGTTTGCGAAGAATCATGTTATTACGGCTCCTGCGGTGACCTCGAGTCATCCATGATGTCTTGGTGCAGTTAGTGAAAGTTGCAAAAATGGAACACATAAATGGCCAGCAAGTATGGATGTAGCGCCCGATACGTATTTTATCCAGCAAGTTGGAAAGCGACGTTGACGATGCCTTCCCAGTCAACAGGGTGGCCGGAAGCATCGGTTGCAGGCTGGAACCGAGTGGCTTCGACAGCGTGGATGGCCGACTCTCCAAGGCCGTGGCCAAGATCACTGGTGACTCCCAGGACCTGGACTGTGCCGGTCGCGGAGACACGCAGACGAACGGATACTGTTCCCTCGATATGGAGCTTGATCGCCTCCTGGGTGTACTGCGGGCGAGGCTTGTAGAGAACCTTCGGAGCCCGGGAAGCAGTGGAGACAGGGGCGGTCGGCTTCGGCATCGGGGGTGGGGTCGCGTGGCCCAGATTGACAGCTTCCGCGCTTGCCGCCGTACGACCGCTGGAGTTCATTGGTCCCGTCCCTCCGGCAACACCGAGCCTGACTCCCTGTACCGGCCGAGCCCCATTGCCCGCCATTTGCTGGCTGCCGGCGTACCCTGACCCCAGGCTGACTGCGCTGGCGCGTGGTCCTGTACCGGTGTTTGAGGCGGGCATGCCCGACATTCCTCGCTGGCCCAGATCGATGGCTGCCGTGGCAGGGCGATTCGAAGGCGCAATTGGATTGTCCGGTCGGCCCAGAGCAACGGGCGTCGGGTGTGGCGAGTTATTGACGACCGAGGCTGCCTGCGGGTGGGCCAGCGATACCGGCCGGGGAGCCGCAGGAGCAGTGACCTGCTTGGGAGGCGCGGGAGGCATCACAGGAGCAGGATGCTCCATCTTTACCTGTACGGGCTTGATCGGTTCCGGCTCTTTCACCTGAGGCATCGTGATCTTCCGCGGAGCCGTCTTCACGACCGGGGGTGGGGGAAGGGGCTTCGGCGTGATCTTCGGTCTGACCGGTTCAATGGGCTTCAGGGGGAGGGAGAGGCTGATCTCTTTCAGCCGATGATTATCGACCGTCTTCTTCGCGGCTGCACCAATGATGCAAACAATGATCGCGAGAATGACATTTACAGTGATGGAGGTGAACAGTGAGCCCTTGCTCTGCTGTCCATCGTGTAAAACTCCAAAATGAGAAAACTGCACACTGGGCGGTGGAGTCAAATCGTCACTATGCAAAGGCTTAGCCATATATGAGTCCTTATTGTTGACACCCCTCCTGCAGAAGAGGTGGAACATCGGGACCAATCCGGGTAAAGATACCGGAGGACTGGTGTACCGGGGAGAATCAAACCCCAGCCCAACTGGGGTAAAGTGCCGCGAGCAACTACTGCTCGTGGCGAGAGCAAACGACAACTTATGCTGCCGCCAAAGGAGCGCATACAAGACAGACGTGAACAATTGCGTCAGGGTTGCAGCAGGCACCGTGCAATTGGGAGACCAGTCCAGTCGTTAGCCGGGGCTCTGCCAATCCGTTACTTCCAGTATAGTGCCCTACTCGTAACTGGTTGACACTTATACTTTTGTGGTATGCAGGACGATTCGATCAGGAGCCATGAAATGAACATCTTAGTGACAGGCGGAGCAGGATACATCGGGGGTACCGTGTCCCGGCTTCTGCTGGCGGGTGGGCACATAGTAACCATCTACGACAACCTGTGTCACAGCCGGAGGGAGGCGGTAGCCGCCGGGGCAAACTTCGTCGAGGGAGATCTCTCCGACCGCGGTCGTATCGAAGCCACGCTCCGGGAAGGGCGATTTGACGGTGTCATGCACTTCGCTGCCCTCATCGAGGCCGGCGAGAGCATGAAATATCCGGAGCTCTACTTTCGCAACAACACCATGGCCACCCTCACGCTGCTTGAGGCGATGCATGCCACCGGTCATGACCGCCTTGTCTTCAGCTCAACGGCCGCCTGCTACGGGGAGCCGGAGTCGACACCTATCGACGAGCGGGCCAGGCTGCAGCCCACGAACGCCTATGGGGAAAGCAAGCTGCTCGTCGAGCAGATGCTTACCTGGTTCAACCGCATCCACGGATTTCGCTACGCCAGCCTGCGCTACTTCAACGTTGCCGGGGCAATCGAAGGCTATGGAGAGGCGCATGAGCCGGAGTCTCACCTGATTCCTCTCATCCTCGATGTCGCGCTTGGCCGCCGTTCCAGCATCAAGGTCTTCGGCCAGGACTACCCCACCAAGGACGGCACCTGCGTCCGTGACTACATTCACGTCAGTGACCTTGCCGACGCCCACTTCCTCGCCCTGGCGGCCCTGGATCGCACCAGCCGCCTGATCTACAACCTGGGCAGCGGACAGGGATTCACGGTTCGCGAAGTAATCGAATCCGTTCAGCGGGTTACCGGGCGAGCTATCAAGGTTGAGGAGCACGAACGTCGTCCGGGAGATCCTGCTGTTCTCGTCGCAAGCTCCGAAAAGATCAAGGCAGAACTCGGCTGGAAGCCGAAGTACCCGGAACTGGACCAGATCGTCGCCAGCGCATGGCAGTGGCACCAGCAGCGTTACGCTTGAAGACCCGTGAGTGGCAGTAGCATGGAGGGTTGACGAGGTGTCCGCTGTGTTCCAAAACATGTTTCATCTGCCGGTGCCGCTGCTTGAGAAGGTAGTGCGACCCATCATCGTCTACCTCTGTCTCGTCATCTTCGTACGCATCTTTGGAAAGCGCGAGCTGGCGCAGCTCAACCCGTTTGATCTCATCGTTCTGCTCTGTCTCTCCAATACGGTTCAGAACGCAATCATCGGAGAGGACAACTCGGTCACAGGCGGCATCATCGGTGTCTTTTCGCTGCTCGCGATCAACTATCTCCTCTCGCGTCTTCTCTTTAGAATGCCGAAGCTGAACCAGGCTCTGGAGGGCAAAGAGACCATCCTCATCCTCCAGGGACAGGTTGACTGGGCTGCTCTGAAAAAGGAGGCTCTCACGGAGATCGAACTGAAGAGTGTTCTTCACAAGTTTGGACTCAACGATTTCTCCCAGGTCAAAAAATGTGTCCTTGAACCCAGTGGTAACTTCTATGTCGAACAGAACGATCCCCTGCGTGAAGTCCACGAACGGGGCGAGATCCTGCGACAGCTGACCGCGCTGAACGCAGAGGTAAACGATCTGAAGACGATGCTGGCCTCCAAAGGCTAGAGAGTTGTTACCGGTGCTTCCGGAAGAAGGTCTCAGGGCAAAGCCGCCGACCACTTTTACGATTGACACAAGCTAGCCGGTGGGATCGTTTCGACGCTGCTCGAGCTTCTTCAAAGCTTCGCGATAGCGTTCAGGCGGTTCCGGGAGCCTGGAATCACGGATCGCCGCACGATAGCCTCCAAGATAGATGGAATACATCACCGCAAGCGCGCATCCCACCCCGAAACCAAAGCCAAGGAAGAATCCCACGCCCGCGGACCAGAACAGAGTTGAGGAAGACATTCTGATCCTGAGTCTATCCCGCCACCTTCAGCGGTATCGCAAACCGGCATGGAAGTGTCGCAGTGGAAGGCGATATATCCTCTGCATGGATGCGCTTTTGTCTCTGTCCCGGGACATTTGTCCTAGCTGCCGGTTGCCGGTCGTATCCACCATAGCGTACCTTTTTTGTACCGAAATCAGTGGAGATAACTCGCACTGAATCAGTGGAGGATGTAGCGTGACGGCGATTGCAGAAGGAACGGCGAATCTGGATTCAAGCTTGAGGGAGAACAGGGTCTTTGAACCCTCGCCGGAGTTCCGCGCCAAGGCCCACATCTCCAGCCTCGAGCAGTACGAGCAGATGTATCGCCGCAGCATCGAAAAGCCGGAGGAGTTCTGGGCCGAGGCTGCCTCGGAGCTGGAGTGGTTCGCTCCCTGGACCAGCGTGCTGGAGCCCGGCAAAAATGGTTCTGGTCAGGGAGCCAGATGGTTTGAGGGAGGTAAGCTCAACCTTTCGCATAACTGCGTCGACCGCCACGCTCAGGGCGCACGCCGCGACAAAGTTGCCCTTCTCTGGGAAGGCGAGCCCGGCGAGGTCCGCAGACTTACCTACGGAGACCTGCACGCCGAAGTGCAGCGATTTGCCAATGTGCTTAAAGGTCTCGGCGTCCAAAAGGGCGACCGCGTAGCGATCTATATGGGGATGTGTCCGGAACTGGCGATCGCCCTGCTCGCCTGTGCCCGCATCGGCGCCGTGCACTCGGTCATCTTTGGCGGTTTTGCCGCACATGCGATCGTCGATCGAGTCAACGACTCCGCCTGTGTCGCTCTCATCACCCAGGACACCGCCTATCGCCGCGGCTCGGAGATCTACCTTAAGAAGATTGCGGACGAGGCGCTGGAACAGTGTCCTACCGTCAGGAACGTGATCGTCTATCGCCGCAGCGGAACCGCCGTCAACATGAAGGAAGGCCGCGACCTCTGGTGGGACGAGTCGATGCTGACCGCCGCGAAGGAATGTGCTCCCGAATGGATGGACTCGGAGGATCCCCTCTACCTTCTATACACCTCCGGAACGACCGGCAAGCCGAAGGGGCTGCTGCACACCACGGGCGGCTACTCGGTCCAGACCTACCTCACCTCCAAGTACATCTTCGATCTCCACGAAGACGACGTTTACTGGTGCACCGCCGATATCGGGTGGGTGACCGGCCATAGCTACGTGGTCTATGGTCCGCTGCAGAACGGTGCGACCGTGATGATGTACGAAGGCGCTCCGAACTGGCCGGAATGTGACCGCTTCTGGAAGATCGTCGATGCCCACAAGGTCTCCGTGTTCTACACCGCTCCAACTGCCATTCGCGCCTTCACTAAGTGGGGTGTGGAGCATGTACGCAAGCACTCGCTTGCCTCGTTACGGCTGCTGGGAACGGTGGGCGAGCCCATCAATCCTGAGGCGTGGATGTGGTTCCACCGCGAGGTCGGCAAAGAACGGTGCCCCATCGTCGACACCTATTGGCAGACCGAGACAGGAGCCATCATGATAGCTCCCGTCCCGGGTGCCGTCGCCACCAAGCCCGGCTCCGCAACCCGCCCCTTCTTCGGAATTGTTCCTGAAGTCGTTACAAAAGAAGGTGAGCCCGTTCCCGACGGCAAAGGCGGCCTCCTCATCTTCCGGACGCCGTGGCCATCGCTCGCCCGCACCGTCTACGGAAATCCCGAGCGATACGAGCAGGCGTACTGGGTGGAGATTCCCGGCAGTTACTTCACCGGAGACGGTGCGCGCCGTGACGCCGACGGCTACTACTGGCTGATGGGACGCGTCGACGACGTGCTCAATATCAGCGGACACCGCCTTGGAACGATGGAGATCGAGTCAGCTCTGGTCGCACACTCCAAGGTCGCTGAAGCCGCGGTGGTTGGCCGTCCCGACGATCTCAAGGGCCAGGCGATCTGCGCCTTCGTCACTCTGGAGGAGGGACACGTCGCCTCTGACGAACTCAAGCAGGAGATCCGCCAGTGGGTCGCGAAGGAGATTGGAGCTCTCGCCCGTCCCGACGACGTCCACTTTACGGAGGCTCTCCCCAAGACCCGCAGCGGAAAGATCATGCGGCGACTGCTTCGTGAATTCGCCACCAACGGTGAGGTCAAGGGAGATACCACCACGCTTGAAGACTTCAGCGTTATCGCAAAGCTTCGCGACAACGAGGAGTAGCCTTACACGCCGTTCTCGCACACAACCTGCAAAAAGATGAGACCTGCACCGCAGCCTCCGGGAGATTACCGGAGGTTCATGCGCGGCCTGGTCGGCAGCGTGAAGTAGACGCTGGTTCCCAGGCCTGCTGTGCTGGTAGCCCAGATCCGTCCACCGTGCAGGTCGATAATCCTGTGGCAGATGGTCAGGCCCAGCCCCGTTCCCCCCAGCGCGCGCGAGTCCGAGGCATCTTCCTGCTGGAAGCGATCGAAGATTCGCTCAAGCTTGTCCGGAGCGATTCCGCGTCCGTGATCCCTCACCTCGAACAGAGCCTCCTGATCGTCAACAGGCCGGACCGAAATATAGACTTCGGCATCTGAAGAAGAAAACTTAAAGGCATTCGACAGAAGGTTGTTCAGTACCTGCAGGATGCGTTCGGAGTCTGCCCACACGCTCACCTCCGTGGGTCTCAGCCGAATCCGCTGACTCGATCCAGGATTCTGGGCTTCGCAGACGTTCACCGTGCCATGGAGCAGTTCACGCGCGCGAACCATCGTCAGGTGAAGCTCATTCTTTCCGCTTGAGATTCTTTCGAGATCCACAATGTCGTTGACCAGCCTCACCAGCCGGTCCGCATTGTTGATCGCAATATCCAGCATCTGCTGCGACTTCTCCGGCCGCCGAAGCAGCGCGCCTCCGCTGAGAAGTCCCAACGCTCCACGGAGAGACGTCAGAGGCGTGCGCAGCTCGTGGGAGACGGTCGAAATAAACTCATCCTTCATCTGATCCAGTGCGCGGCGTTCCGAGGTATCCGTAAACGCGACCACCACGCCCAGGGCGCGGAGGCTTCCACTATCACTGGCATTCGCATCGATCAGCGGCCGGGCAACATACTCGACAGGGAAGCTCGTTCCGTCCTTCCTCCAGAAGAGCTCGTCCCGCACCCGGGTCGTCCCGAAGCTGGTAAGACTCTTGCAGATCGGAGATTCGCTCATCGGATAGGGACTGCTATCGCCCCTTGTGTGCTGAATCAGGGAGTGCATAACGCGACCCAGCATCTCTTCCTGCTTGTAGCCCAGCATCTGCGCCGCTGCTGCATTTACAACGGTGGCCCTGCCTTCGCGATCGATGCAGAAGATTCCATCACCGACCGACTCCAGAATCGAGTTCGACTGCCGCGTCAGCGTACGCAGCTTCCTCTCGGCCTTGACCTGTTCGGTGATGTCTACGCCGAATCCGAGAACATACGGACTCTTATCCCCGTCCGCAATCAGCTTGTTCCTGTAGGCCACCACCCGCACATCCCCATTGATGTGCTCCAGGTGCAGCATGCCCTGCGCCTTTCCGGTCTTGACCACAGAGTCGAGGTACTCCTCGATCGTGCTTCGCCGTTTCAGCGGAACGAAGGACGCAAGCGGAGACCCCACCATCTCCTCCACCCTGCGGCCCACCGTGGCCGCGCCATGGGTGTTCAGAGACAGCAGGCGGCCGTCCAGGTCGTGTGTGAATACGATTCCCAGCGAGCCCTCTACAAGCTGCCGGTACTTGTCCTCCGGCTCCTTCGTCGTGAGGTCCGAACCCGTTGCCACGATGAACATGACCTGCCCGTCGATATCGCGAAGTTCAGTCGCAGACCACCCAATGCGCCGTTTGCTGCCGTCGCGATGTACCCAGCGGTTTTCGAAGGCCGCCGGAAAGCTTCCGTCTCGAAGCTTTTCGAACCAGTCCTTTGCAGCGGCGACCTCGTCCTGTGGAACCAGTTGATCCCAGATATATCCCCCCGCAAGACTCGTCGATTTATATCCGGTCGCGTCCTCGCAGGCTTTGTTGAACCGAACGATGCGTCCTTCCGAATCAAAGACCGCCACCAGGGTGTCGACAGTCTCGAGAACCGCCGAGAGCAGCCTGTTCTGCTGCGTCAGCGACACCAGTTCGACTTCCTGCGCACGAGACAATTCGTCGAGCTGCTGCAGGCGCTCCTTCCACTCGAGCTTCGCCACCATCTGGCGTGCCAGGGTGCGTAGGCCTCGCGCCTGTGCCTCTGTCAGCTGGCGCGAAGCCTGATCCAGCACCGCCAGCACTCCAAAGCTGGCGCCGGAAGCGGTGGTCAGCGGCGTGGCTGCGTAGAAGCAGAAAGACTGTCCCTCGATTGTGAAGCCGTCGGGCGCAAACTCCGGCTCAAGCCGCGCATCGGAGATCTCAAAGACCGCATCCCGCTCCATAGCGGCATCCCAGGGGAGAGTTTCTGGCGCGAGACGCGTCTCCGCTATCCCTGCTGCGGCCTTGACGTGCACACTCCCGGCATCCAGATCCCAGACCATCGCGACGGAGACATCGCAGATCTGTTTCGCCAGCAACGCAAGCTCGTCAAGCGCCCGATCATCCTGCGGATTTGGCCTGTTTTTCTGCTCCAGGCCCTGACTCCGCGGAGCTTCGTCTTTGACCAAAAGAGCACTCATAACTTGCAGCTCGATCCTAGGTCAGCATGTCGGGGAGGGGGTATCCAACTTTAGGTGTAGCGCATTGTTACGGTTTTGGCAATGCACAACATTCGCCTGCCGCCGCAGGACCATCTGCGCTGGCGTCCATGGCGACCTTCCAGTTGCCGTCCGGCATCTTCTTCCAGACTGTCATATAGCGGCCCTCGATCACGATCGGCTGGCCGTTCTTGTCCTTCGAGTGGCCTTCGTAGTGACCCCAGGTGAAGCCCATATCGTTCGACGGACCCATCTGTCCTCCCTCGGGAACCCACATCAGTTGGTACACCTTCGGGTCCCACTGTGCCTGTGCCGCGATCGCCGTACGCCCCGCTGTGGCTGGCCTTCCGTTGTTCAGCACTACGGCATCGTCGGCAAACCACTGTGCAAACGCCTTGCCTCCGCCTTCTGCAACGGATTTGGCGAATCTCCCCTCCAGCTCCATCAGAAGAATCACTCCCGGCGAAAGGGTAGGTTGCGTCAGAGGACTGATCGTCGGGCTCTTCTGGCTCAGGCCATCCAGCGAAGGGGAGGAAGACACAGGAATCTGGGCAGCGAGAGTGCCGGAAGCTGCTATCCAAAGCAAAGCGGCCGCCAGAGAGAGATATCGATTGTTCTTTTGCATGTCAGACCTCGGTACGGTCTCATCGTGCGAAGACCGCGTATTTCCAATCCTCGTCGCACGCGGAAGGAGTCCGCGCAGCGCATATCCAGCCGCCCCGCATCTCCAGCGGAGGACCAAAGGCTTTTATACCAATAAACGCTGCCCGGAGCTCTCCCGTCCACTCCGCCGCCTCCGCTTCGTCCCTGCTGGTATCCTGCGCGGAGTGCGAACGCATTCCATCGAACGAGCTCTTGTTGCGCTTGCAGCGCTTCTGCTTAGCGCGGGCGTCCTCGCCGTTACCCTCCATGCTCCACATCTTCCGGCGCTTGTTCTTCGCTGGTTGGCCATGCTCCTTCTCATCGTCTTTGCGATGCGAAGGCGTACTCTCACCCCCTGGATCTTCGTCGCCATGGTCGTCGGTGCGGAACTGGGATTCGACGCTCCCCATTTTGCTGCTTCGCTTCGGGTCTTCAGCGACATCTTCCTTCGTCTCATCAAGACCATCGTCGCCCCACTCATCTTCGCGACTCTCGTTACCGGAATCGCAGGTCACGGCGACATCAAGGCCGTCGGTCGTATCGGAATTCGCAGCCTCATCTACTTCGAAGTCGTCACCACACTCGCGCTGGTCGTCGGTCTCGTAGCAATCAACCTCAGCCAGGCAGGTCGCGGCCTCTCCGTGCCCCCAGCCGGCATGGCTCAGGAGATCACCCAGACGGCGCCGCCCGCCACCCACTGGCAGGACTTCCTCCTCCATGTCTTCCCCGAGAACATCGCCAAATCCGTCGCGGAAGGCCAGATCCTTCAAGTCGCTGTCTTTGCCGTCTTCTTCGGAATCGCGCTCGCCGGTCTCAGCCCACAGCGGCGCTCCATCGTGCTCCAGGTCTGCGAGGGACTCAGTGAGGTCATGTTTCGCTTCACCAACGTCGTCATGTACTTCGCCCCCATCGGGGTTGGGGCCGCGATGGCCTATACGGTCGGCCATATGGGAGTAGGCGTGCTCCTGAACCTCGGGAAGCTCCTGCTCACGCTCTATGGCGCTCTCCTCGCCTTCGCTGCCCTCGTCCTTCTTCCCATCGCTCTGTTCTTCCGTGTCCCCGTCCGGAGCTTCCTCCGGGCCGTCGCTCAACCTGCGACCATCGCCTTCGCGACCTCCACCAGCGAAGCCGCACTCCCGCGCGCCATGGAAGAGATGGAGGCACTCGGCGTACCCCGCCGTATCGTCTCCTTTGTCATTCCCGCCGGATACAGCTTCAACCTCGATGGCTCCACGCTCTACCTTGCCGCGGCGAGTATCTTCGTCGCCCAGGCCGCAGGAATGCACCTCTCCGTTGGCCAGCAGATCGCCATGATGCTGACGCTCATGCTCACCAGCAAGGGAGTCGCCGGTGTCCCACGCGCTACTCTTGTCGTTCTTCTTGCAACCGCCGCCACCTTTGGCCTGCCCACCGAACCGATCTTCGTGCTGCTGGGGGTGGATGCTCTTGCCGATATGGCCCGCACCACGGTAAACGTCGTTGGAAACTGCCTCGCCTCCGTAGTCATCGCCAGGTGGGAGGGCGAGTTCGGCACTCAACTCCCCAGCGACGCCGCACTCGAAGCAGCCTCGGAGTAGACGGCGCCTCAGTGCGGCGAAGCACAGACGGTTGACCCCTTGCGAACACAGGCCGTGGAAGGTAATAGTCCCTCCCAGGGAGTCATCGTGAGAGTGTCAGCCGGGAAAGTGTCATCCTAAGCAGGATTCAGCCAAGCATGAGTTTCCTCCTCAGTAAGGATGTCCCCTGAGCACAAAGGTCCTCCATGCAACAGTTCACCTCAACTAAAGGTGTCATCCCGAGCGGAGCCTCTCGTGGCCTTATCACGAGAGGCGCAGTCGAAGGATATGCGGTTGGCGCTATGCGCTCGCAAACTACCGACATTCCCCCCAACGTATGCAGATCTCTACATCCGGAACTCCCTACTCTCCCCAAAAAATCATCATCGCCGCTAAATCTTCTCTTCGAGCGAATCTCCGCAACTCACCCCTCGCCCATGCCAACCCACCACCTCACCCACGCCGCTCTAATCCCCAAGTCGCTTTCGAAGATGCCAGCGCACCCTCGCATCGGTTAGACTGTCAGACCTGAGCAGAAAACAGACATCTCTCGTCTTAGGAGAATCGATTCGTGCGTAGAAGAAGTTTCCTCAAGGCTGCCGTGGCCACCTCGGCCGCTGCGTTCACCCAGGGTGCCGTAGCGCAATCTGCCGCCCCCTCCGGCGGTTCTCGCGAGTACTACCAGCTCCGGAAATACACGTTGCGCAGCGGCCCACAGGGGAAGCTGTCCGACCAGTTTTTCGGCGAGGCACTCATTCCTGCACTCAACCGGCTCGGTCTCTCTGCCATCGGAGCCTTCAAGGTTGAGTTTGGACCCCAGACTCCCACAACCTATCTCCTCATTCCAGGGACCAATCTCGAGACCCTCGTCGATGTCGACCTCCTCCTTGCCAAGGACGCAGCCTTCCTCAAGGCAGGAGAGGCCTTCTGGAGTGCCCCGGCTAAAGAGCCACCCTTCGAGCGAATCGAGAGCACCCTGCTGAAGTCGTTCGAGGGATATCCCAAACTCACTCCACCGGCAAAAGGGAAGCGCATCTTCCAGCTCCGCACCTATGAGAGCCCCACCCCGGCTGACCATATCCGCAAGGTAGAGATGTTCCACGGTGGCGAGTTCGAAATCTTCCGTAAGTCGGGCTGCGGAAACGTCTTCTTCTCAGACGCCATGATCGGCCCCAATCTGCCGAAGCTGACCTACATGCTCAGCTTCCCGGACATCGACGCACTCAACGCGGGCTGGGATAAGTTCCGTACGGACCCCGACTGGAAAAAGCTGTCCGCCGATCAGCGCTATAGCTTCGAGCCCATCGTGAGCAACGTAGACAGTCTCATCCTCAACCCCGCTCCATACTCCCAGATCTGAGCCTTCTAAAGTGTTGTCAAGAG
The DNA here is from genome assembly GCF_036877565.1 of Edaphobacter sp. HDX4. Taxonomy (NCBI): domain Bacteria; kingdom Pseudomonadati; phylum Acidobacteriota; class Terriglobia; order Terriglobales; family Acidobacteriaceae; genus Edaphobacter; species Edaphobacter sp. HDX4. Next base: position 226,018 of record NZ_JAEDXW010000004.1, on the reverse strand, counting down.
ATATAGGTACTTAAACCATTTGCATTTAGCGGTTACCCGATGCCGGAAAGTTGCGTCCCGACTGCTACTCTTAACCAAGAGTTTCAAATTGAGGTCCGGCTTTATGCCGGACCTCAATTTTTCTGGGCAGCAAAGGCACTGTCACATAAGTCCCCTGCTATCAATAATTTAGCTTGAAGGTCCAAGGCTAAATCATTTGTTCTGAAGATTTTGCGCAAATTCGGTATACCCACCGCTACGGGAAACTCCAGAACCCACCTCTCGAGGAGAGGTCGTTATACTTAGAAACTGTCGAAACGAGAGGCCGAAGAGTCTCATGGAAAGAAGTTGCGTCAAATTCAGAAGTAGGCCCCACAGGAACAACGACAGATGGACGGGATTCTAAAGACAATCAAGTCGCCAGCCGATGTAAAGAAGCTCTCCTCGGTTGAGCTGGAACACCTCGCCGAAGAGATACGCGAGAGACTCATCACATCGGTGGCCAAGACCGGGGGACACATCGGTCCCAACCTGGGGGTGGTCGAACTGACCATCGCTCTTCACTACGTCTTTGATACCCCGACCGACAGCTTCGTCTTCGACGTCAGTCACCAGGCATATGTACACAAGCTCCTGACCGGGCGCGAAGAGAGCTTCGCCAGCATCCGCCAGCCCAACGGTCTCAACGGATTTATGCTGCGCACCGAGAGCGAGCACGACAGCTACGGCGCCGGCCATGCAGGCACGGCACTCTCCGCTGCCCTTGGAATGGCTGTGGCCCGCGACCTCGCTGGCGGGAGTGAACACATTGTTGCTCTGGCCGGAGATGCGGCGTTCACCAATGGCATCTCGTTCGAGGCGCTCAACAATATCGCCGCGCAGACGCGCCGCATGATCATCGTGCTCAACGACAATGCCTGGTCCATCGACAAGAACGTCGGGGCCATCGCGGAGTACTTCCACAAGATCACCGCCACGAACACCTTCAGCAATCTCCACGACAAGGCTGCCGGCCTGATCGAGAAGTTTGGTGGAAAGGCTGCCCGTCACGTTGCGCGTAAGGCTGAAGAGGCTGCAAAGGGCCTGATCGGCCCGGGAATGCTCTTCGAGGAGTTCGGACTGAGCTACTACGGTCCCATCGACGGCCACAACCTGCCGCTGCTCATCGAGACATTCAAGTTCCTCAAGCAGCAGAACAAGCCCGTCGTCCTCCACGCGATCACGCAGAAGGGCAGGGGATTTCAGCCGGCGCTCGAGAAACAGAAGAAGTTTCACGGCCTCGGGCCCTACGATCCGGAGTCGGGCGAGACCAAATCCGCCGGTCAGAAGACCTACTCCGAGATCTTCGCCGAAAGCCTGACCAAGCTCGCGACCGCCAACGAGAAAGTAGTCGCGATCACAGCGGCGATGCCCAACGGAACCGCGCTCGACCTCTTTCGGCCGCACCATCCTTCGCGCTACTTCGACGTCGGCATCGCAGAGGAACACGCCGTGATCTTCGCCGCTGGAATGGCGACCAAGGGCTACAAGCCGTTCTGCGCGATCTACTCCACCTTCCTGCAGCGAGCCTTCGACCCCATCGTTCACGACGTCTGCCTGCAGAACCTTCCCGTAGTCTTCTGCATGGATCGGGGCGGCCTGAGCGGCGACGATGGCCCGACCCATCATGGACTCTTCGACATCAGCTACCTGCGCAGCGTCCCCAACCTCGTTCACATGGTCCCCAAGGACGAGGACGAGCTGCAGGACATGATGTACACGGCCATGCTGCACGAGGGGCCCTCCGCCATCCGCTACCCGCGCGGAAACGGACCCGGAGCGAAGGTGAAGTCTCAGCCGGTGGCGCTCGAGATCGGCAAGGCTGAGATCATCAGCGATCCCGGTCACGTCGATGTGGCCGTCCTCGGCCTGGGAGCGATGCTTCCTGAGGCCGTTCGCCTGAAGGAGATGCTGGAGCGCGAAGGATTTTCGGCCGCCGTCATCAATCCTCGGTTTGCCAAGCCTGTCGACAGCAACTGCCTCGCCGATTTCGGCTCGCGTGCAGGTCTGATGATTACGCTCGAGGATCACGTCCTCGCAGGCGGCTTTGGATCTGCTGTGATGGAAGCTCTCAACCAGCTGGAGATCAATGTCCCCGTCGTTCGCATCGGCTGGCCCGACGCCTTCATCGAGCATGGAAAGGTTGAGGATCTCCGCGCCAAGTACGGAGTCACCGCTGAGGCCGCGCTCGAAAAAGCGAGACCCTATCTCAACCGCCTGATGGAACAGGTGCTGGCGAAGCACTCCTGATTTTCGAAAACAGCGCTCACCAGTATCGGATCCGCCACCGGATCTCAGAGAGCGAATCTTCTGATTGCTTCCATAGGCACTGCGCTGCAGCGAGTTCCAGAGGCCGCTCGGCCGTCGTTGACTTTTCCCGCGTAAGTCCGTCAACTGAGAATCAGGATGGAAAGCGAACTGACAACCGATCGAAGCTGGAAAGCCTCGATCTCACGCGCTCCTGCCGGCCACCGGCATAGAGATCGTGGCCTCATGGCAATCGGCCTCTTCAAGCTCGGAAAAGCCATCCTCTTCTTTCTTCTTGGAGTAGGAGCGATTCATCTGCTGCACAAGGATCTCGGCGACGAGATTATGCGGCTCGCCACGGCTCTCAAATTCGATCCCGAAAGCAAGCTTGTGACGCTGCTGCTGGAGAAGGTTGACCTGGTCGACGCTCACCGTTTGAAGTTGATCAGCCTCGCGACCTTCGCCTACTCCTGCCTGGCTCTGACCGAAGGCATCGGCCTGATGCTCGAGAAGGTCTGGGCAGAGTACCTCACCCTCGGTCTGACGATCTCCTTCCTGCCCTGGGAGCTGTTCGAACTGACCCGCCACTCTAACCTGTTCCGCCTCAGTCTCTTGCTCATCAACCTTGTGGTTCTCGCCTACCTGATCTGGCTTCTTAGAAAGAAGAAGGAGAAGCAGGTCGCGTGAGCCTTGGGGGCGCTTTCGCCTTTAATTCGCCTATCAGATCGGTTTCAACGTTTCAAGTGACAGAGTCGCTATGAACCGACTCCGTTAACCCCATATGTAGTGGTTATCACGATTGGTAACCCAAGGGCCTGAATTATTCACAGCCCATTGTGGGAATAACTCCTTTTTTTCCACTTGTATGCAAAATCCGTCCTTTACAGCGCCCCGCTACTACGAGACTATGTGGACGGAAGTGGTAAAAAGTGGAGTGAAAGGGACCAATCAGAGAAAAATCTGAAGGAAGTCTACCTCTCCCCTGAAGATTTGGGTTCAAGCAAGCCACACAAGGTATCGAGGTTGTCATGTTCCGGGGAAATCACCCAACGCGCGTGGACGAAAAGGGCCGGCTCAAGCTGCCGGCTGAGTTCAAGCGCCGGGTGGATGAGCTGTATGGGCCCCAGTTCTACATCACGAGCAAGGACGGGAAGCGGGCTGAGGTTTACCCGCTGAAGGAGTGGGAAAAGATCGAGGAGAAGTTAGCCTCCATCCCCTCCATGAACCCGGCAAAGAAGAAGTTTCTGGACGTAACGAATTATTACGGCCAGATGGCAGAGATGGACGCGCAGGGGCGGTTGTTGTTGCCGCAGATCCTGCGGGAGTCGGCAAAGGTTGTAGGGGATGTCGTTGTTTTGGGATCGCAGACGTTTCTCGAGGTCGTCAACCACGATTCGTTCAAGGCCGAGCTGGAGGCTCAGCCGATGAGCGAGGCCGATATGGCAGCGCTGGCAAATCTTGGGTTGTAGGAAGTTGGCCCCCAGGGGCAGCACAGAGGGCGGAGATCGATGAGTAAACCGCAGCATGTGCCGGTTCTTTTAGAGGAAGTAATGGAGTACCTCAATGTGCGGCCGGGCGGAGTCTATGTTGACGCCACGCTCGGGCTCGCCGGTCACTCTTCGGAGATTGCGAGGAGGCTGGGACCGAAAGGGACGCTGATCGGTTTCGATCGCGATCCCGAGGCTATGAAGCTCGCGGAGACGAAGCTTGGAGAGATTCGCGAAGAGCTTGGCCCGGAGATGCCGCAGCTTCGGCTGGTGCCGAAGGCATTTTCCGAGGCGCAAGCGAGATTGAGCCGGGAAGTCTGGACGGCCTGCTTGCGGACTTTGGAGTAAGCAGCCTGCAACTGGACGAGGCGCACAGAGGATTCAGCTTTCGGTCGGAAGGCCCCCTGGATATGCGGATGGATACGCGTACGGGGGAGACGGCCGAGCAAGTGGTAAATCAGGAGGACGAAAACGAACTCGCCGACCTGATTTACGAATTCGGAGAGGAAAGGAGGTCGCGGAGAATCGCCAGAGCCATTGTGAGGGCCCGGCCGATTACGACAACAGCCCAACTGGCAAGAGTCGTAGCGGCTGCGGCCCCAACAATGAAAGGTGACAAGATTCATCCTGCGACACGGACCTTTCAGGCACTTCGAATTCGAGTGAATGACGAGTTGGGAGAGATCAGGACGCTGCTTGAGAGCGCGCCATCTCTGCTGAAGCCGGGAGGGCAGCTGGTGTTGATCAGCTTTCATTCCCTGGAAGACAGGCTCGTGAAGGACGCATTTCGTGAAGCTGCACGCAACGGAGTGTACGAGGTTTTGACGAAGAAGCCGGTGGTCGCCGGCGAAGAAGAAGAGAGACGAAACCCGCGGTCAAGAAGCGCAAAGCTGCGGGCGGCAGTCAGAGTTTGATGTTGTTTGTCGTACTTGGTTCTGAATGGTTGAGGTTTTTGGAGACAAGTGATCGGGCCGGGGTTGTCCCACCGTGCTTTCAGGCGAAAGACAACCAGTAACAAACAGTCCCTTCCTCTAATAACGATCCCGGCCCGGTTTCGTTTCTGAGGATGACAGAGAAGTGAAGCAGAGAATGAGAGGTGCACGATGGCAACGTCGGCAATGGCAGGACAACAGATTGGGATGATGGGTGCAGCGGCAAGACCGCAGCGTCGCACGGAGTCTGTTGCAGAGCGAAATCGCGCATTGCTGGAGGCGCAACGCAAGGCACGCCGGGGGCCGACGCCCGAGGTCTTCTTCGCCAAGCACATCGACAACACCCGCCTGGTGAAGGCCGACGATCCGGAACGGCGCCGCGAGATGCGTCAGTTTGCCGTGGTCATGAGCATGTTGTTTATGCTGGTGATGGTCTACGTCTGGCAGCACTTTATGGCTATTGAGATCGGCTACCGCGTCGAGGCACAGAAGCAGCAGGTTGAGCAGTTGCGCGAGCAGAACCATCAGCTCCGTTTGAGCGAAGCCCAGCTGACGGATCCGGAGCGGATCGACAAGATGGCGAAGCAGCTCGGGCTGGACGCACCGCAGCCCGGTCAGGTCGTGCGGCCGGATGGGAGCGAGGTCAACTCCGGTCCCGTATGGGCAGAAGCCAAGACCCCGGCCATCGTCGCTCGATAGGAGCAGAAGCAGCAAAATTATAAGTTTCAGATTGGAAGAAGCATCATGAACAAGGCGCCACGGCAGACACTGACCGCTCCCATTCGGAGAATCCGGTTCGTCAACGTGGCGCTTTTCTTTGCCCTCTGGACGGCGGCTCTTGGGGCCAGACTGGTTTGGCTGCAGGTTGTTCGCCACAGCGACTTCGTTGAGCGGGCAGCTCGCCAGCAGCAGCGCACCTTTGAGGTTGCACCGCGTCGAGGAGTGCTGTACGACCGCAATCTGAAGGAACTGGCTATGACGGTGCTGGTCGACAGCATCTACGCTGTTCCGACGGAGCTGGGTGAGAACCGCGCCTCTACCGCCGACCTTCTTTCGAAGGTGGTTCACACAGATTCGCTGGATGGCTTCACGACTGATAAGCAGATGCTGGCGCGTTTCAATGCCTCGCGCAACTTTGCGTGGGTCGCGCGTCGGGTCGACAACGAGACGGCACAGCGGGTAAAAGAACTGAATCTGAAAGGGGTCTACTTTCAGAAGGAGTTCAAGCGGTTCTATCCCAACAACGACCTCGCCGCTCAGGTCCTGGGCTATGTTGGAACCGACGATACTGGCCTTGGGGGCCTTGAACGCGAGTTCGACGACGAGATGCATGGAACACCAGGGCATGTAATGACTGCCGTCGATGCCAAACGCCACATCCTGGGCAGCCAGGAGAGCCAGCCGATGCCGGGCGAAAACCTGGTGTTAGCCATCGATGCCAATATCCAGTACATGGCCGAGCGTGCGCTTGACGCGCAGATGGCGAAGATGAAGGCGGCCCACGGGACCGTGGTGGTGCAGGATCCTCACACCGGCCAGATTCTTGCACTCGCCATTGCTCCACGTTTCAATCCGAATGATCGACACCATATCGATGCCAGTGCACTTCAGAATCTCGCGGTCAGTGATGTCTATGAGCCCGGTTCGACCTTCAAGCTGGTGACCTACGCCGCGGCTCTTGATGCGGCTGGAGTACAGCCCACGGATATCGTTGACTGCCAGTACGGCGCGATGACGATGTATGGCCGCACGCTGCACGACGATCATAGTGATCGTTTTGGCAGGGTCACCGTGCAGTATGCTCTCGAGCACTCGAGCGACGTAGGCGCTGCGAAGATGGCGCTCAAGCTCGGCAATCAGAAATTCTATGACTACATGCGTTCCTTCGGCTTCGGAGACAGGAGCGGCATCGAGCTTCCGAGCGAGACGCGCGGCTTGTTACGGCAACCAAGGAAGTGGGGCTCGACCAGTATTCTCTCTTTGGCCATTGGCCAGGAGGTGGGTGTAACTCCGGTTCAGCTGGTGACCATGGTCAGCACCATCGCGAATGGTGGAGTCTACATGCCGCCGCATGTTTTGCTGCAGTCCACCGACGAGGCACGAGGTGATCCCAGATTGAAGCCGATTTCGTTCAGGCCGGCAAATCAGCTTCCTTCTCCGCTGCCGGATGGAGCGCACCGCGTGATCTCGGAGATGACGTCGGCGAAGATGCGCATGATGATGCAGGGCATCGTTACGGAGGGTACAGGCAAGAAGGCACAGCTCAACGGCTACAGCTCGGCCGGAAAGACGGGTACGGCGCAAAAGATCGATCCTGCAACGCACACCTACTCGCATACCAAGCTGGTGGCCAGCTTTGCCGGCTTCGCTCCTGTCAGCAATCCCGCCATCTCGATCGCGGTCGTGATCGATACCCCGACGGTAGGCTCGCGCTATGGCGCTGAGACCAGTGCGCCGGTCTTTCAGGAGGTGGCACAGGAGGTGCTTGAGTATCTCGGTGTGCCACACGATCAGCCGCTGAAGACCAAGAAGCAGATGATGGAGGTTGCCAAAGAGGTCGCGAAGGAATCGCCGATCGAGAACGGCGCCGACCTCAACCAGATGTTTGCGGACATTAACGACCTGCCCGCGGACGATCCTCTTCGCTCCTCTGCCCAGAACACGGACCAGCCCCCCACGCAGGCGATCGACGACAGGGCGCCGTCGTCGGCTCCCAAGACAAGCCAGACCGCCAGCACGAATCTGTTGCCGTCAAAAGTACTGGCTGCGCTGCACTCCGGCTCAACCGACGACTCGCCCCAGCAGAACACCGCTGCCGTCGCGGCACACGTCGCCCCTGCGGTCCATCTGCGGGACGATGGAGGCGTCGTAGTGGATGCGACGCATCGTGTCGCAGTGCCTTCGTTCGATGGCTCTTCGCTGCGCACGGTCGTCGAAAAGGCTGACACTTTAGGCCTGCGTGTACAGCCTGTCGGCAGCGGCCTTGCAAAAGATCAGGCTCCGGCTGCAGGAACGATGGTGCCCCTCGGGACCGAAGTTGTTGTGAGATTCGCCCGTTAGGAAAGCCTGTTCTCGACGCATAAAATCACAGCATATGAATTGGAACGAGGTACTTCGGGAGGTCGGCACGCAGAAGCATGTCGAAGCCTCCGTGGCGGTCGATGGCGTTCAGTACGATTCTCGCCGCGTCGGCCCCGGCGATCTGTTTGTGGCCATGCGCGGAGGCTCGGCGGACGGCAATCGCTTCATCGAATCGGCGATGGCGCAGGGCGCCGTTGCTGTTCTCACCGATTCGGTCGAAGCCTATGAGGGACTTCGAAGCCAACACCCGGAGATGGCTGCAGCGCTTGTGGAACATGGCCGACGCGCACTTGCGGAAGCCAGCTCTGCGGTCTTTGGACATCCGCAGCAGCACCTGGCTTTGAGTGCTGTGACCGGCACCAATGGCAAGACGACAACTGCATTTCTCCTCGAGGCGATGCTCAAGAGCGTCGGTCGCAGCTGCGTACTGATCGGGACGATCGAGACGCATATTGCGCGGCAGGTGCGCGAGTCTCCTCACACGACTCCGGAGTCGAGGGACGTCCTGGAGCTGTTCGCGGAGGGGGCGCGCGCAGGCGCAACCGAGGCCGTGATGGAGATGTCCAGCCATGCGCTTGAACAGGAGCGCGTCTGGGGCTTCCCTGTCGATGTCGCCATCTTCACCAATCTCACCCAGGATCATCTGGACTATCACGGCACCATGGAGAGCTACTTCGCCGCGAAGGCTCGACTCTTCGAAGGAGTTGGTGCGCCGCCCCCGCGTGTTGCCGTCGTCAATATTGACGACCCGTACGGTAAGAGAATTGCCGATGTTATCGACCGCTCGCAGCTGGTTCGCTACGGTCTCGATGCGCGGGCGGATTTCTTTCCGGAAGACATTCGGATGAGCGCGGGAGAGACGATCTTCCGTCTGAAGACGCCGCATGGAGACATTGATGTGAGGTCGCCGCTAACTGGTCGCGTGAACGTCTACAACCTTCTGGCAGCCGCTGCAGCTGCCCATGCGCGGGGTCTGACTCTCGACCAGATAGCTCACGCAGCCAGGAACGGCGCCCAGGTGCCCGGACGATTTGAAGTCGTGCCTACAGATTCCGGTCTGACGGTGGTGGTGGACTACGCCCACACCGACGACGCCTTGCGAAACCTGATTGCGCTTGCCCGCGAGCTGGTGCGCGAGCGCGGCGGGAGGGTTATCACCCTGTTCGGCTGTGGAGGAGATCGCGATCGTGCCAAACGTCCGCGCATGGGGCGCGCTGCTGGCGAGGGAAGCGATCTGGTTGTTCTTACGAGCGACAACCCTCGCAGCGAGGAGCCCGACGCAATTATCGCTGAGGCTCTGTCGGGAGTAGAAGAGACCGGAACGCCCTGCATCGTAGAAGAAGACAGGGCAGCGGCGATCGAGATCGCCATCCGCTCCGCTCATAAAGAAGACATCGTCCTGATTGCGGGGAAAGGCCACGAGAAGGTTCAGGTTCTTCGAAGCGGCTCCGTTCCCTTCGATGACGTGGAAGTAGCCGCACAAGTGCTGAAAGGACTGCAATGAAGTTAAAGCTGGGCCAGATTGCCGATTGGATTCATGCTGAAGGCATCTTTGACACCTCTGTCGAGGCACAGGGCTATTCCATCGACTCTCGCACCGTCGGCGCCGGCGAGCTGTTTTTCGCGGTAACGGGCGAGCGTCTGGACGGTCATAACTTTGTAGCTGCTGCTCTTGCTGGCGGAGCCGCTGCCGCCGTTGTGAGCAATGCATGGCTTGTGCCTGCCGACGTCGATGAGACGAAGCTGCTGCGCGTTGCGGACTGCGAGGATTGCGTCCTCCATGCAATGCAGCGGCTGGCGCATGCGGTCCGTCGCGACTGGGGCGGGCGGGTCATCGGCGTGACTGGGTCTGCCGGCAAGACAACAACCAAGGAGGCAGTCGCGCAGGTGCTGAGCGTGCGCCTTCGTGTGCTCAAATCCGCCGGAAACCTGAACAACGCCTTCGGAGTTCCGTTGCAGCTGTTGCGGCTAGAGCGCGATCATGAGGTTGCAGTCATCGAGATGGGCATGAATCACGCCGGAGAGATAGCCGCGCTCGCACGCATCGCGGAGCCAGATTGGGCTGTCATCTCGAACGTCGCTCCTGTGCATATCGAATTCTTCCCCGACGGCATTGCTGGAGTAGCCCGTGCGAAATATGAGCTGGTGGAGTCGCTTCCTGCCGATGGCATCGCATTTCTCAATGCCGATGATCCATACGTTCGGGAGTTTGGTCGCGACATGGGGGAGCGTGCCGTTCTTTACGGATTTGGAGAGAACGCACAGATCCGCGCGGAGAATCTTCACGAGGCCGGGATAGAAGGAATCAATTTCGAAGTGGTCGCCGGTGGCGAACGTGCACCGGTGCAGCTGAAGTTACTGGGGCGTCACAATGTGTCGAACGCGCTGGCGGCTATTGCGGTGGGCGTTCGCAGCGGAATCCCGCTCGTGGGATGTGCAGCGGCGATCGCGGAGCTGCAGCCTTCGGACAAGCGTGGCGAAATTCTGCGCTGGCACGGCGCAACCATCATCAACGACTCCTATAACTCCAATCCGCGCGCTCTCGATGCAATGGTTGACGCCCTGATGGCTATGCCGGGCGAGCGTCACTTCGTTATCGCGGGCGAGATGCTGGAACTGGGATTGGAATCCGCGTCCTTGCACGAGGCATGCGGCAAGAGAATGGCAGAAAAGGGTGTTACGACGATCCTCGGAGTACGGGGAGCGGCCTGTTCGCTCGTCGAAGGAGCTTTACGTGGAGGTGGAGATGCGATCTTTGTCGCCACTCCTGAAGACGCAGGCAAATGGATGCGTTCTAACCTGCGGTCGGGAGATGTCGCTCTCCTGAAAGCCTCGCGCGGCGTACGCCTGGAGAAGTCTTTGGCGAAGTTGCAGGACTAGAGCGTCCTGTGCTGGAACAACGGGGAATGAATGGACTTTGGTTCCTCTGCAAAAAACCCTCAATTGCCGGGAGGAACCGCCTGTTAAGATAACCTCTAGCCGCAGTCTGTCATGCGTGCCTCTCCTGCGGATCTCACTCGAAGGCGGACGTTTTGCTCTATTGGCTGTTGTATCAAAAGCTGTTTCCTTACTTTCGCCTGTTTCGTATCTTCCGCTATCTGACGTTTCGCACGGTCTTTGCGAGCCTCACGGCGCTGCTGATTGGCCTCCTCATCGGCCCCTACGTTATTGATCGGCTGCGCGAGTTCCAGATCGGTCAGTACATCCGCGAAGAAGGTCCGCAGTCGCATCAAAAGAAAAGTGGAACGCCAACCATGGGCGGCGTTCTCATCTGCATCTCCATCCTTGTGCCGACACTGTTGTGGTCCGATCTGTCGAACCCCTTCGTCTGGTTGGTCATGCTCTCCACGCTGGCCTTTGGTGCCATCGGTTTCGCGGACGATTACATCAAGGTAGTTCACCGTCGCAATCTCGGCCTTACCGCACGAGCCAAGCTGGGCCTGCAGCTGCTGGTCAGTGGCGGTGTCGCGGTTACCTTGCTCGCGCTTAAATCCCATGGGAACTACTCAACGCAGATGACGTTTCCCTTTCTCAAACGATTCAGGCCGGACCTGGTCTGGAGCTCTCTCGGTCATATTCCGCATCTGCACTGGCTGGCAGTTCTCCCGTTCGTTATCTTCGTGATGATCGTAATCGCCGGTGCCAGCAACGCCGTAAACCTCACAGATGGTCTGGACGGCCTCGCGATCGGCTGCACCATCATCGCCGCTGGCGCGCTTACGGTGCTGACCTACGTCAGCGGGCACGTCGTCTTCTCCGACTATCTTGAGCTGCAGCGCATGCCCATGATCAGCGAGCTGACCATCTTCTGCGGAGCCATGGTCGGCGCCAGTATCGGCTTTCTCTGGTACAACGCGCACCCGGCGGAGATCTTCATGGGCGATGTCGGCAGCCTTGCGCTCGGAGGCGCCATCGGAACCGTCGCCGTCGCCATCAAGCAGGAGCTCCTGCTTCCCTTCATCGGCGGCGTATTCATCCTTGAAGCTCTCAGCGTCATGCTGCAGGTCGGCAGCTACAAGCTGCGCAATGGAAAACGCATCTTCAAGATGGCTCCGCTGCATCACCACTTCGAGCTTCTCGGCTGGTCCGAGTCCAAGGTGATCGCCAGATTCTGGATCCTTGCGCTGATCTTCGCGCTGCTTGCGCTCACGACATTGAAGTTGCGGTAGAGAATGATGCCAGAAGATACGGTATTCATCAGCAAGCTACGACGCTTCCAGGCGTGGGCTGCCTTGGTCGGCATAAACTTAGTGGTAATCCTCATTTGCGCTGGGCTTTGCATTGAGGATCCTCGGCGATGGCCTGCGATATTTCTTTTAATTCCTATCCAGATAGCCGCAAATCTATTTCTGTTACGACCTGGAGTTAGCGGGAATCGGGACATTATCCTGCCGCTCATCAATGGGACAGCGATTCTGTTTGGAATTTACTTCTACTTCCGTAACCAAAGCTGGTATCTGCTCCTAGGAATTATTTTTGCTTGTACGATTCTTTTTTGTCGGATTAGTAAGCTGAGAAAGAGACATAGATGATGGAACTGAAGAACAAGCGTGTACTCGTAGTGGGTCTGGGAAAGTCAGGAATCGCCGCTGCCAAATTTCTGCGTCAGCAGGGAGCCCGGGTTACGGTCAGCGATACGCGAAGCGCCGTCGCGCTCGCAGAAGAGATTCCGGGCCTGCTCGACGCCGGGATCATGGTCGAAAGCGGCGGCCATGGCTTGTTGACCTTCCGTCGCCAGGACCTGATCGTCATCTCTCCAGGCGTTCCGCTCGATACGCCTGAGGTCAGGCAGGTGATCGGCTTTGGGGTTCCCGTCATCGGCGAGCTCGAGCTCGCGAGCCGCTTTCTCAAAGGGCGCGTCCTCGCCATCACCGGTTCAAACGGAAAGACGACGACCACCACGCTCCTCGGCAGCATTCTTGCCGAGGGCGGCCTTCCCGCACTGGTCGGAGGCAATATCGGAACTCCGGTCATCGATCTCATTCCCTCCAGTACGGACCAGACCGTGAACGTCCTTGAGGTCTCGAGCTTCCAACTCGAAACCATCGAACAGTTCCGTCCATGGATCGCGGTCGTCCTCAACATCACTCCCGATCATCTGGACCGTCACGGAAACTTTGAGAACTATGCGGCGATGAAGATGCGCATCACCAAGAATCAGCAGGCCGAGGACTTCCTGGTCCTGAACGCCGAAGACAAGCCCACCCAGATGGTGGCGGCAAGGACGAAGGCGCAGATCTTCTGGTTCAGTCCGCGAAGGCCCATCAAGCAGGGCGCCTTCCTCTATGGCGACAGCATTGTCTTCGTTCCTCGCGAGGGAGCCAGGGCCGAACCCATCATGCCTGTCGGCGAGATTCCGCTGAAGGGATCGCACAACGTTGAAAACGTGCTGGCAGCCGTGTGCGCGGCTCGCCTCGCCGGAGTTTCGGCGGAAAAGATTCGCAGTGCTGTGGCTGCCTTCAAGGCTGTCGAGCATCGCCTGGAGTTTGTAAGCACGGTCGAGGGAGTCGAATACTTCAACGACTCCAAGGCGACGAACGTCGATGCAGCGTTGAAGGCGATCGCCGCATTTCCAGGCTGCGTTCACCTGATCCTTGGGGGGAAGGATAAGGGCTCCGATTACACGCTGCTGGAGCCTCTGCTCCGGGAACGGGTCAAGGCTGTTTATACGATTGGTTCTGCCGCGGAAAAGATTGAGCGCCAGCTTCAAGGAGTCGTGAAGATGGTGGGAGCGGGAACGATCGATGTGGCCGTACGCGAGGCCCGGAAGGCCGCGATTCCTGGTGATGTCGTTCTTCTGGCTCCGGCGTGCTCGAGCTTCGATCAGTTTGAGAACTACGAACATCGCGGGCGCACCTTCCGCAAGATCGTCCACGAGCTGATTTAGCAGCAGGAAGTGTAGACATGGCGAAGAGAGTTGGAGTCGACAAGTGGCTCTTCGGAGTGGTGCTGCTGCTGGTGCTTTTTGGGCTGGTGACGGTCTTTTCCGCATCCGCGGTCATGGCGAAGGCCACCTTTGGAACACCGTATTACTTCATGCTGCGGCAGGGAATGTGGGCTGTCTCAGGACTGGTTGCGCTCACGCTGCTGATGCGCGTGGATTATCGACGCTATAACAATCCAAGATTCGTCTTCATCGCCGTTGCGGTCACGATGGTTCTGCTGCTGGGCGTGTTTGCCATGCGTGACTCGCACAACACTCATCGCTGGTTCCGTTTCGGATTTGCCAGCTTCCAGCCCTCGGAGCTCGCCAAACCAACGCTGGTTCTGTTTCTGGCCTATTTTCTTCAGACCCGCATCCACAAGATGGATGACTGGCGCGGAACCGTCCTTCGCGCCGCACTTCCTCCGTTGCTGTTCATCGCGCTCATCCTGAAGGAGCCCGATCTTGGGACAGCAATGGTGTGCGCTGCCGTCACCGCGCTGATGCTGTATCTTGCGGGCATGCAGTTGAAGTACCTCGGCATCGGAGCTTTGTGCTCGGCGCCGGTGCTGTATTACATGCTCTTCCGCGTGCCGTGGCGCAGGGCGCGCATGCTGGCCTTCGTGAATCCTGAGGCCGATCCTCGAGGGACCGGCTTCCACATTCTGCAATCGCTCATTGCTGTCGGTACAGGCGGGCTGCATGGGCTGGGCCTGATGGAAGGGCGTCAGAAGCTCTTTTATCTGCCGGAGCCGCACACCGACTTCATCTTCGCGAATGTCTGCGAGGAGCTGGGGCTGATTGGAGCCCTGCTGGTGATCTCGCTCTTCATCGCGCTGGGTTACCGCGGGTTGCGCGCTGCCTATCTTTCCACCGATCCGTTCGCCCGGTTTCTTGCCTTCGGGATTACTTCGACGGTCCTCATTCAGGCGTTCTTCAATATGAGCGTCGTGGTCGCGTTGGTTCCGACCAAGGGCATCACGCTGCCGTTCATCTCCTTTGGAGGGACGTCGCTCTTTGTGATGCTGGCGAGCATGGGAGTTCTCCTGAACGTCACTCGCGAGATCGACTGAAGTGGGTCCATCGTTGCGGGTTCTGATTGCAGGTGGAGGCACCGGAGGTCACGTGGTTCCGGCGCTGGCGATTGCGCGGGAGCTGCGCGACGCACACGGCGCTGAAGTCCGCTTTGTGGGAACGGCGCGCGGGCTGGAGACGCGGCTGGTTCCAGAGGCGGGATTTCCGCTGGAGCTGATCAAGGTCGGTCAGCTGAAGAACGTGAGCCTGACGACGCGAGCGCGAACACTCTTCGACCTCCCTTTAGGAGTGGCGCGGTGCCTCAACCTGCTCCGGGGCTTTCGTCCCGATGTTGTGATCGGTGTCGGTGGGTACGCTTCAGGGCCGGCGATGATGGCGGCGATCCTGCAGCGGGTTCCGACGCTGGCATTTGAGCCGAACGCGGTCCCGGGGCTCGCGAACCGGCTGGTGGGCAAGTACGTCAACGCAGCGGCGGTGAATCTGAGCGAAACGACGAAGTACTTTCGCAACGCCCGGGTGACTGGAACGCCGGTTCGGCCAGAGTTCTTCGCGATTGAGCCTCGTCCCGAAGGACCCGCGCATCGGCTGCTGATATTTGGCGCCAGCCAGGGT
This sequence comes from Edaphobacter sp. HDX4, assembly GCF_036877565.1. Classification (NCBI taxonomy): domain Bacteria; kingdom Pseudomonadati; phylum Acidobacteriota; class Terriglobia; order Terriglobales; family Acidobacteriaceae; genus Edaphobacter; species Edaphobacter sp. HDX4. Next base: position 210,683 of record NZ_JAEDXW010000004.1, on the reverse strand, counting down.
GCTCGGGTTCTGAACCAGAACATGCCGAAGATCATGGCACAGCTACTTGCTCGTTTTCCCAAGCTTACCGTCGTTCACCAGACAGGAGCGCGGCATGCGGAGACGACTCTGGCTGCTTATGAGCAGGCTGGTATCGGCTTCGAACGGCTGACCGTCACGCCCTATCTCGACGACATGGCGGCGCAGTTTGCGGCGGCGGATCTGATCCTCTGCCGCAGCGGGGCCAGTTCGGTGGCCGAGGTTGCCGCAGCAGGCCGGGCCGCGGTGCTGGTTCCGTTTCCGCAGGCGGCGGACGATCATCAGCGGAAGAACGCGGAGGCGTTTGTCGCTGCCGGTGCTGCCGCGCTGATTATCGAGGCGGAGCTGACGGAACAACGTCTGCTGGACGTGCTCACGTCGCTGCTTGGAGACGGCTCGCGGCTTAGTGCAATGGGCGAGAAGGCCAGAACCCTCGCTCATCCTCACGCTGTCCGGGAGATTGCCGGGATGGCGGTGGAGCTGGCCGGGTAGTCCCCCCCCTGTTATTGCCCAAAGTCTTCTAAATACAGGACTTAGGGGTGGACTTCTGTTGCAAATTCTTGATTCTAATGATGATCGTGCAAAATATTGATTCTATGAATGTTATGGTCGAGAACGTCTTCCTCGCGGATTGATTGGTATTGATTTAAGGATAACGGATTGGATGGTATGGATCGGCACTTTCGGGTGCTTTGATATCAGTGGTTTACCAGACTTCGAGCTTGACAGGAGCTTAGGCGGGTTTCTTTCATCTCCGATATCTTCTGCACGGATTTGTATCTCAGGGGCTGAAGCCCCCTTTTGGATGCGGGTTCTTCGGCACGGTTGAAGCCGTGCCCTTAACGATGCGGTTCGAGCTTCGCTCGAATGCCCACCTAGCCGCCTTCGGCGTCGAAGATGGGGCACGCGAGTGTCTAGTGGGTTTTCGGAGTGGCTTGAGTGGATTCGTTTCCCGGGTGAGTGGTTGGGGCGTTTACCTTTCAGAGTTCAGTTGGCGATGGTGGGGTAACCGCAGATCCTTCGACTGCGCCTCTCGCGATGGTGCGGCGAGAGGCTTCGCTCAGGATGACACTTTCATAAGGGAAGAGTTCGAAGGAAGGTGGGTTTCGCCAAAGCATTCGAGTTCGAGTTCGAGTTCGAGTTGGAGTTCGACTTCAACTTTCAACTTCGATTTCGACCGCAACTTCAACTGGACTTCTACTCAAACGCAGGCTGCGACTCCGACCCGCGACTTCGAGGGTTCGCCTGGGTCGGAGTCGGATGCTAGAGGTTTTGCCGATCGGGGATGCTGGAACGGAGAGCGTCCAGGCGCTGGTTGAGGTGAGACTGCAGGGCCGCATGCTCGGGTTTGCCGTAGAGGTTGATGCGTTCTCCCGGGTCTGCCTTCAGGTCGTAGAGCTCCCCTTCCGAGGGGTCGAGGACATAGCGGATGAGCTTGTACTGCTCGGTCCGGATGCCGCGGTGGGGGGCGACCTTCTCGGGGTTGGGCCACTCGTAGTACTCGTAGTACCACTCCTTACGGAAGTTCGGATCGTTGGAGGCTGCGAGGGGAAGGATGCTCTTGCCGTGCATGTGCTTCGGAGCCGGGACGCCAGCTAGATCGAGGAGGGTGGGGGCGATGTCGACGTCGAGGATCATCTCGTCGCGTACGGTTCCGGCCTTGATGCGTGCGGGATACCTCGCCATGAAGGGGACGCGGAGAGAAGGCTCGTGCATGAGGCGTTTGTCGAACATTCTCCACTCTCCGAGAAAGTAGCCGTGGTCGGAGGTCTGGAGGATGGCGGTATCGTCGAGGATCTTCTTCTTCTCGAGATGGTCGAGGACGCGCCCGATGTTTTCGTCGACGGCGACGAGACCGGCGTAGTAGTCCTTCGCCATCCCTTCGAGCGATCCGCAGGCGACGTGAGAGTAGGTCGTGCCGATCTTGTTCTCCGCCTCGATGAAGCTCTTCGGTTTGCCGGGGTAGCCCTTGAGGTCGTCGTCAAAGGTTACGGGCTTGGCGACGGGAACTCCGTTGTAGAGATCGAGGTGGCGGCGGGGCCGGAAGAAGGGCTCGTGCGGGGCTACGAACCAGATGAGGATGCAGAAGGGCTTGTCTCCGCGCTTCTGGTCGATCCATTGGAGGGCACGGTCGGTGGTGAGGTCGTCGGGATAGACGTTGTAATACTGCTTCTGTTCCCCCACTATGCCGTTGCGTCCCTCTTTGAAGAAGGGATTGGCGTAGTTATTTCCCGGGTCGTTGTGGCCGAAGTAGTAGTCCCAGTGTCGATCCTCGAAGCCATTACGGCCGTGAGTCTTGCCAAGCAGGGCGACCTCATAGCCGGCATCGCGCAGCAGCTCGGTAAAGAGAGGAATGTCGGCGTTGAGAGGCACGTGAGACTTCTCATTGGAGAGGGCGCCGGTCGCACGCGAATACATTCCTGTAAGCGCGGTCGCACGGGCCGGAGCGCAGAGAGCATTGGTGCAGAACGCATTGTTGAAGCGGACGCCTTCCTTGCCGATGCGGTCATGATTGGGCGTTTTGAGTAGAGGATGTCCGGCGATCGAGAGGGCATCGGCGCGTTGGCCCTCGCCGAGGAAGAAGACCAGGTTGGGGCGCTTGCGGGGCGTTTGCGCGGCCATTGAGGAGGATGAGACTCCGGTGGTTGCCAGTGTGCCAGCAACAGCGACGGCACCCTGGATGAAATCGCGCCGTGTAGCCTTTGCCGATTCAGGAAGGTTGGAAAGAGAGGCAGGCCCCTCGGTCTTCGACATCAGATCTCCTTGTTATTCCTATCAAAGGAAAGGGTAAAGAGATCAGGCGTTACGGTAAAGGTGAATGGGGTCGAGGTGCTGAAAAAAGAAGGCTGAGATCGTTTGATCTCAGCCTTGAAGAATTGCTCGGGAGGTTTTGATTAGCGGTGTCCGCCACCACCATGGCCACCGCCACCACCGTGAAATCCGCCGCCGCCGCCGCCGCCGTGGAAGCCACCGCCGCCGCTGAAGCCGCCGCCGCGGGAGCCGCCGTAGCTGCTGCTGTTGCCGTGGAAGCCTCCATAGCTACCGCCGAAGCTGGGGCGAGATTGCGAGCTGGCGTATCCACCCCGGCTGCCGAAGCTTTGATTGCTCTGCCCACCGCGATAGCCCATCGACTGACCCTGGCTGGAGTATCCGCGGTTGCCGAAGCTCTGGTTGGATCCGGCGAAGCTGCGCTGCGAGGTGGTGGCTCCGCGGTAGTTGCCGCCGTTATAGGCGCTGTGGCCGCTGTTGAAGCTTCCGTTCCCGTAGCTGCGGTTCGAGACGTTGGTGACGCTGTGATTGGAGAAGCCGTTGCGGCTGCCCTGGGCGAAGCTGTTGCCGCGGTTGTTGTAGTACGAGCCACGGTTTCCGGCATAGTTGCTGCCGCGGTTTGCCCAGCTGGAGCCGCCGGGCCGACCGTCAAAGTGGCCGGAGTAGGGGCGGTTGTACACGTATCCGCCATGCCATCCGGAGCGGAAGTTGTTGTAGCAGCGGTTGTAGTAGAAGTGTCCGCCACCCCAGTAACCGCCGTAGAAGCCTACGCCGAAGTATCCGAAGCCATAGTTGATGCCGCCGTAGTAGCCGACGGATGGGCCCCAATATCCAGCGTTCCAGAGGTAGCCGCCGGAGCCGTAACCCCAGTAGCCGGGAGTCCAGAGGGCACCGGTATACGGAGGAAGCACCCAGGCTCCCTCGACCCACTCATAGCCTTCGCCGGTCCAGGCCCAGTAGCCGGGGGTCCAGATGTATCCATCGCCTGGCATAACGGGTTGGGTGTAGACGGGGATTGCCGGGGGCGCAATGGCCACCGATACGAAGACCCTGGCCTGTGCGGGGGCGGGAGAGAGGAATGCTGCACCGGTGAAGACGGCTGTTCCAAGAACGGCTGCTCCAAAAGCCTTGCGAATTCTGCGGGAGAGGTCCATTGCCTACCTTCGCGTGTCATTCGTCGTTTTGCCCGAACGGGCTGGGCTTCGCGGATGACCAGCTGAGGTTCCTGCCCGCTTTGCCATGCGGATCAGGCACTCAGTTATTAGAACCCGAATTGTAAATTTTCGTTGCGGTAAGAGTGAATGAGGATTCACCCGGTGTAAGTGACCATTGTTTTGTGTCGTTTAGAGGGAAGAGCCCGGTTTGGGTGCAGGCGTTAATGGGCATCGAGCTCGATATGCTTTTAAAGCGGCCGCTTTAGAAGGAAGATGAAGGACACGATTTATTTCTCAACAGTATGTGAGCCGTCAGCTACACTATTTCCCCCTCGCGAGCCTTCATGTCAGTGGAGAGCTTCTTCAGGATGTGATCGGCCAGCTTTTTGGAGTCGGAAGAGAGACTTTGGCGGGTGTCTCTCGCTGCATGCACGGCAAGTCCGGCAGGCCCGAGCGGCGGCAACAGATCTCCGCCCTTCACCTCGAGGTCGAAGGTGTCCACCGGCCTCCATCCGTCCTTCTTTTTCGAAACAGCAACCACATGGACACCCAGGCGGCTCGCCCCGACGTTCATGCCGATCAACCTTTTGGCAGCATTGCCGGGGTTCGCCTTGGTGATGCACCCGCTGATCACCAGAGCGCCCACCGGGATGGACGCCGAGTCTGGATCTACCATGACAGACATCTTCCTGGACAATCTCTTTTGCATCTCTGCGGAGATCGCGTCCAGTATCTTCGGATCGACGGTGACACTTTTTGATGGAGCCGTCGCAGTTGGCGACGCGGTCTCGTCGCCGGTTTGCGGACAGGCCTGTGCTGAAAGCTCCGATCTGCCGGTTATCGATTGCGATTCGACCGCAAACCGGAGCACTACCGCTGTGCGCGGCTGCGATTCGAGTGAAGATGAATTCGACTGAGCGTTAGATATTAAAGGCGCAGCCGCGATTGCCAGCAACGCGCACTTGAGAGCGAAAGGTAAATACAATTTCATAACTATCTCCAATTTGGGGGGGGGTCTGTTTTTGGGAGGCGATCGTTTCGGTCATATCGCCAGGCCCACGGTTAATGGTTGTCAGTCCTTAGTGCGGCTGCTCCCAACGAACGATTTTTAGGTCAAGCACCGCAATGCTGTAGAGCACAGGGACCAGCAAGAGGGTGATAAAGGTGGCGACGGCGAGTCCTCCGATCTGGGCGTAACATAACGGCTGCCAGAGCGGACCGCCGTGCATCGCGAGCGGAAAGAGCGCGAAGATCGTGGCTCCGACGGTGATCAGCACCGGACGCAGACGCTCGATGCCCGCGTCTCCGAGGGCCTGTTCGATCGGTTCGCCAGCCTCGTGCCGCTCTTCGATGAAGTCAAAGAGCACAATGATGTGGCTGACGATGACTCCGATCAGGCTGATGACTCCAAGAAAAGCCATGAAGCCGAAAGGGGTTCCTGTAACCAGCAGGCCAAGCAGCGCTCCAACGACGCCGTATGGGACAGCCGCAAAGACGAGGAGGGGCTTGATGGCGTTCTTGAACTGGATCAGAAGCGCTGCATAGATACCGGCGATCGAGATCAGCAGGACAACGCTGAGGTTTTGAAAACCGTCCTGCTGCTTCGCATATTCGCCTCCAACGATCATCTGATAGCCGGGGGGAAGGTTCTTCTTGAGAGCGTTGAGCTTCGGCATGGCTTGCTTCAGAACTTCGGATGGAAGAACCCCACTATCCGGCCACGCATGAACTCCAACCGTGCGGAAGTGCTCCTGCCGCCGTATAAGCTGGGTTGTCAACTTGGGTTGAGGATCTGATATGGCGCGCAGGGGAATCTTTGGGCTTGCTGTGGACGTGGAGACGTACATGTTCTCCAGATCGGACAAGGAGGCGCGCTGCTGAGGCTCGAGACGGGCAACCACCGGAATCTGCTGATTGCCGATCTGGAGAGTCGTCACCGGAACGCCATCCGTAGCGAGAAGCGATGCCTGAGCGACATTTGTGTTCCCAATGCCGAGGAGATTTGCTTTGTCCGCATTGATATCGATCTCGAGTTGCGGAGCTTTGTTCAGCCAGTCGATTTGTGTGACTGCGCTACCCCGGGTATTCCGCAGGATCGATGCGGCCTGCGAGGCTATCTCCAGGAGTTTCTCGTTATTCGCCGGCTCATCGGCGGCAGTGACGTCTGCTGTGCTGGAGACTCGTACCTCGACCGGAAACTCTACCGGATTGGTCTGCAATTGATGAACGATGATCTGTGCGCCCGGAATCTGCTTTGCGAGTGCGTCCTGTAGCGGACCAGCGAGCTTCGGGGTCAGGTCCTTGTTGCTGATGCGAATCAGCACGAGCCCATAGTTCGACTGCTGTGCCTGGGGTTGCGCGGAGAACCAGAAGCGCGGACCGCCGCCTCCGGCGAATGAGGTCAAGGACTGTAAGAGTTGTGGACCGTCGGCGGCTCCCTCTTTGTCTACGACAACATGATGAGCGCGCGCATACTCCGAAATCGTTTGGCTGATGATGCGTTCGGCCTGATCGGTGGCATCTTTGGTTTGCGCAATCGGCGTCCCGACCGGCAGCCATATGTCGACGTAGCTCCAGTACTGTACGTCGTCCGGAAAGAACTCGGTCTTCATGTTCATCGCGACGACGACGCCCAGGGCAAGGAAGACGAATGAGCCGAGCAGAAACTTCCATCTGTGAGCAATCGCCGATTCTACGACCCGCAGATAGTAGCTGTAGAAGCCTGTCTTTCGCTTTTCTTCGAGCGTACGTTCCGGCTTCGCGGGCCGAGTCAGGATGTATCTGGCGATCAGCGGAATGAAGGTCATCGAAACGAGGCGCGAGGATACCAGCGCAGCGGTCATCACCAGCGGGAGCGAGAACAGAAACATTCCCGTGTTGCCGGGGAGCATGAGGAAGGGCAGATACGCGATGATGTTCGTTGCGGTGGCATAGAGGATGGCGGTCGCCAGTTTGGTCGGGCCGATCCAGGCCGCCGGCGCTGGAGCCAGCCCGGCGGCAATCTCTCGTTTGATCGCGTCATTTGCGACGACGGGATCGTCCACCAGAAGACCGAGCGCAATGATGAGGCTTGCGATGGAGACTTGTTGCAGATCGAGGCCCATGACGTACATCAGGCCGAAGGCCATGGCCAGCGTGATGGGAATCGAGAGCGACATCAGCAGCGCTGAGCGCCAATCCCAAAAGCCCAGAAGCGACACCAGCACCACTAGGCCAACGGCCTCCAGGAGCGCATCCATGAAGAGGTGAATGTTCTCGCGCACCTGAAGCGGTTGATCGGAGGTACGGGCCAGAATGATGTCGGACGGCAACCAGACCCGCGCGTCCTGCAATTTCTGATCGATGGCCTTCCCGAACGCGTTGATGTTCTCACCGGGGCGCATATAAACGCCCAGGGTCACCGCGCGGTATTGATGTCGATGACCGCTTCCGTCAGTCACGGCGTAGTAGTTGAGCAGCGTGGGAGGAACGGCGTAACTGTTGTGAATGTGCACAAGGTCGCGCAAATAAATCGGCGTGTTGGTGCCTTGCGTCGTGCCCACGATCGTATCGCCGATCGAGCTCGCATTCTTGTACAGGTCGGTCGATTTTACGGCGAGACTTTCGGGACCGGACTCCACGGAGCCGCTGTTGCTTGGGGTATTGTGGCTCGCCAGTATCTGGCTCAGGCTTGCGGACAAGGTGCCGTAGGTCCCCAGCTCTTCCTGCGGAAACTCAAGCTGGACCTGCTGCTTCAGCAATCCTGTGCGGTCGACACGGGAGGTCTGAGGAATGCTCTGGAGATTCCGGGTCAACAGGTCGGTGTAGTCGTTCAACTGCGCATAGGTGTACTTCGGCCCGGCGATGGCCTTGATGTGCGATTCCAGGGTAGACAGGTCCCGCACTACCAGCGGCGACCAGACGTCGGGATCGATGGACGAGGCAGGCAAGGACCTGGTGATGAAGTCATCGACCGAATGCTGCACCTGCGATTCGCTCCAGGAGGTTACACCGTCCAACCCGATGAAGCCGTCGCCATGAATGATGGAGGCATCCCGCAACCATCCTGACGATTCCGCAGCGTCGCGTAGTTGCGTTATGACACCGTCCAGGTTGACGGTGTCCTTGGCCATCGGATACATGAGCGCGATGGCCACGTGTCCATCGGACTGCCCTTGTGTCTCATGCCGCGCCGCGAGGATAGACTGCCGCATCTCCCGCGCGCGCAGAGCGATCTCTGAGGCATCGACCTCAGGACTCGCCACCGTGAGCATCAGTGCGGTCGTGTCGCCAAAGTCGCTCTTGAAGGAGATCGGCCCGGCTCCTTGCGGCAGTTGCGAGTTGAGTCCTTCCAGACGCAGGTTAATGTCGCTGAACTGCTCCTGAGGGTTCTTTAACCCGTCGCGCAGCTGGACCCAGACAATGGTGTGCCCCGGAAATGTCTCAGATCGGATGCCATAGTCAGCGGCAGTGGGCGCGTGTACGTACTTGTTCTGCGCGATCGTGTCCTCGATCGGCCGGGTGACCAACTGTTCTACCTGCGCCGCGGTAGCGCCCGGCCAGTTGCATGTGGCGGTCGCTACGCGCACGGGAATGTCGGGGTCCTTGCGTTGAGGCAGGTGGATGTATCCATAGATGCCCCATGCGAACAGCGCAACCAGGGCCATCCAGGAGACCTGGGGATGCTCGACGAAGAAACGCGCCGTATTATGCGAGTGCTCGATCAGCTCTTCACTGGATTTATGGGCCATGGCTATTGCACCACCCGGATCTCTTCGTTGTCGTGGAGCATCTGGGCTCCGGTGGTGATTACTTCCTGGTTGAGCGTCAGGCCGCTGCGAACTTCCATATCCCGGCCGATACCACGGCCGATCTCGATGGGTTGCAACTTAGCGAACGTATGACCGCCTTCCTGGCGCGGCACATAGACGGCAAAACCGGATCCGCCGTTGATGTGCACCACGGATTCGATGGGTGCAGTGAGCACGCGCTCACTGCTGCCGTCCTGCATCAGTTCAAGCGAGCCGATCATTCCAGGTCTTAGCCTGTTGTCCTGATTGAGCAGCGAAACCTCGACCGTGAACAGATGGCTATTCGAATCGCTCGTCGGCGAAACAGCTGTGACCGTCGCGGGGACAGGCTGGATTGCACCCGGCAGATTAAGGAGAATCTTCCTGCCCTTGGGAACACTGTGCAGAAGCGTGTCGGGAACCGTGAAGTCCGCCTTCAGGATGTGTATGTCGGCGATCTGGAAGGCAGTTGTACTGCTTGCGACGATGTCGCCTAATTCAATCTGACGGCTCACGACAACGCCGCTGAAGGGTGCATTGATCACCGTATCGCGCAAGGCAAGCTGCGCCTGAGCGATGCTGGTCTGGTTTTGCAGAATCGCGGCTTCCGCGCCTTTAACCGAGGCATCGGCGGCAAGCTTCTGCTGCAGCGCCTGATCGTAGTTCTGCTTTGTCAGGCTAGCCTCGCGATAGAGGTTAGCCGCCCGGTCAAAGTTGACCTGGGCGAGTTGTTGACTGGCCTGCGTGGAGGCAAGGGACGCCTTTGCCTGCGCGAAGCCCTGTTGTGCAGTTTCCAGCTGGTGCTGGTAGTCGGCGGTGCGAACGCGCGCCAGTCTAAGCCCGGCGGGAGCGGGATCGCCCATCGTGATCTCTCGCATGCGCCCATCGGCTCCGCGCGTTTCGGCAATCTGCTCGACGATTCCCGCAGACTTGAATCCAAGGTTCGCCTGCCGATTGGGAAGCAGGGAGAACGAGTAACGGGTCTCGCTGCCGGCCTCGGCTGCCGAGACGGTTCCGAGCCGCACGGACGGAGGAATCGGGGCAGGAATTTGCTGCTGACAACCGCACACGAGTGCTATTGGCAACAGCATTGTGAGGTGCTGATGGATCTTCTTGTTCATGTCAGTCTCTCCCCAAGGCTTGATCGAATGCGGCGCGGGCATTCCAATATGCCGTGAGCGCCTGGGCATAGTTCTGCGATTGCACATGGTCCTCCGCTGCCTGTTTCAGGACATCGGAAAGAAGGGCCGTGTGCTGCCGGAACTGGTTCTGAGTTTCGCGTAGCTGTTCGGCGCTCGCTTGCCTGGCCAGAGATGCCGCCTCGACAAGTTGACGCGCGAGCGCCAGGGCACGAAATGTCTGATCGACATTCATCGTGACTTGCTGTGTGGTTTCGTCGGTTGATAGTGACTGCTGCTTTGCGGCATCGCGGAGCCCGACGATATTCGTATGGCGATTTCCCCAGTCCCACGGGTTTTTCCATTGCAGGCTGACCCCGGCTGTGGCGAAGCTCTGAGGCAGAAAGCTCACGTTCTGGGCGCTCAGGTATGTAATCTGTGCGCTGATATCCGGAATGTATCCCGCCTTCTCCTGCTTGACGGCGAGTTCCGCCTTCTTCTCCTGAAGCATTGCTTCCCGTAGTTCCGGGCGCTGTTTGAGCGCAGCTGCTCTCGCATCTGTGAGGCTTATTTCCTCCGGCGAGGCAGGCGGCAACTCTTCAACGGTAAAGTCGGTATCCAGGTCACGGCCCAGGAGATTGTTCAGCTGCTCCCTGGCATTGGTCATGGCATTCCGGTCGCTGTCGAGGCTATAGCGAGCCTGCACGAGAGAAGACTCTGCCTTGAGCTCATCCGACTGCAGCGCATGCCCCTGTGCTGCACTGTTCTTTGTTACCCTGAAAGCCTCTTCCAGAGCTTGTACCTGTGCCTGGTCGCTGTCGATCTGCACTCGCTGAGTGCAGATCTGGTGATATGTCTGCCGTACCTGCAGGGTCACCGACTGATGTTGCGAACGGAGCTGCTCACTGGCAATCTTTTGATCGACGCGCGCACTCTCGACCGAGAGATGAATCCTATAGAGCTGAGAAATCGGCTGTGCAAAGCTACCCCTGATGAATCCTGTGATTTGCGCATTTCCCGAGATGTTCGCATTCTCACTCGGAATGGGACCCGTGCCCGGATACGTGCCGAGTGTTCCCTTGGGGATGGTGAGGTTGAAATCCGCTAAGGGGTAGCCGCTCAGGATCTGAAGGTCGGATTGCGGATAGAATCCGGTTTTCGCCTGCTTTACGGATTGAATCGCGCGGTCGATGGCGATCTCCGAGCTCTTCGTCGGCCTGTTTGCTGAGCGCGCAATGTTCACTGCATACGCTTCGGTTAGAAGCGGTGGCGCCGCTGATGTCTGGGCGATGGAGTCCACGCTGCAAACCAGGAGCGCAACCGCGATCAGAGCGAGTCGCTCTACTTGAGCGACTCGCGCAATCTTCCGCTTGTCCCGCAGCTCTGCAGCGGATTGTTGCGGGAAAACGCTGTTACGGAGTGCCCGGCGATGTGGCACGCTGAAATGCGAACGAATCATTTCGTTATGACCTCTTCCGTGCGAGTTGCTTCAGGATTTCTCTGGTGAACAGGCCGGAGCCGCAAACCTCGACGCCGTCATTCATCAGATCGAGAAGGATGTCTTCCCCCTCCTGGCTGATCACAGTGAGGCGTTGCATTTCGACGACGAGCTTCCGGCCCTTCAGTTGTGTTCGGGCCTGTTCACAGGCGTTCTTCAACTCGGTCGTCCACGGGGCAATGAGCTTGCCCTCCACGACAACCCGGAGCTGTTCTTCTTCCTCAATATTGGTGATCTTCAGCATCGCCTATGGCTCCCACGCAGATGGAATAAGCAACGCGGATGCCAAAGCCGGACAGCTGTAACTGATTCATTTGTCAAAGGCGACAGAGCCTGCGTCTAACCGACAGTCGGAAGTGTCGCCAGTCAACTCCAACAGGCGAAGAGCCTGCGGGAGGCTGGTTCGACTTAACCGGTTCTTGACAGAGAAGTGAGGTTGCAACGGGCGAATCAGGCGTACTGCCGGGGATCGATGCCGAATTTCTTGATGCGCGTGATCAGAGTGCTGCGGTTGATTCCCATGCGCGCAGCAGCTCCATCGGCGCCTGCCACCCGGCCCTTGCTTTCTTTCAGGGCGCGGATGATCTCTTCCCGCTGCTTCTGGGAGTGCTCGTCGGAGAGATCTCGGTTTCCCTTGAGGGCGGCGATGGTTTCCTTCACAATTCTCGCGATATCTTCCTGCCCAGGCTCAGGGGTGGCAGAGACGGAGTTGCTGCTTACCTTGCGCAGTCCTGAGATCGGCGCTTCCAGTGAGCTGCCCCGAGTCAAGATGACGGCGCGCTCAATAAAGTTCTCCAACTCACGGATGTTCCCCGGCCACTCCCATGCGATCAGGCCCTTCATCACCGCGGTAGGAATGCTTTCAATCTTCTTTTGCATTTGGTCGGCAAATTTCTGGACGAAATAACTCACCAGAAGAGGAATGTCTTCCCGGCGGTCCCTCAGCGGAGGAATGCGAATCGGGAAGACGTTCAGCCGGTAGAATAGATCGCTGCGGAACTCCCGGTTCGCGACCATCTGCTCGAGGTCGCGGTTGGTCGCCGCCACCAGCCGTATATTGACTCTTCGTGTGATGGTGCTGCCCAGCCGTTCAAATTCCCGCTCCTGCAATGCCCTCAGAAGCTTGGGCTGAATCTCCGCGGGAATGTCGCCCACCTCGTCCAGGAACAGCGTGCCCTGATCGGCGAGCTCCATGCGCCCGACCTTCTGGCTGACCGCTCCTGTAAAGGCTCCCTTTTCATGTCCGAACAGCTCGCTCTCCAGCAGGCCGGTGGGAATGGCGGCACAGTTCAGCTTCACAAAAGTGCTGCTGCTGCGCCGGCTGCGGTCGTGAATCGCGCGAGCGACCAACTCTTTGCCGGTTCCAGTCTCGCCCAGCAGCAGAACCGTGGAATCGCTCGGAGCCACTGTCTCCACTAGTTGCAGGAGTTCTCGGAGCGCATCGCTGTTGCCAACGATCTGTTCGTAATTCCCCTCGCTGCGAATCTCTTGTTCGAGATAAAGCTTCTCCTGAGCCAGCTTGTCTTTTAACTCGGAGATCTCGCGGTAGGCCAGTGCGTTTTCGATCGCGATTGCGATCTGGCTCCCGGCCTTGCTCACAAACTCGGTATCCTCGGGCGTAAACAGATCATCGCTCCTGCGGCCGAAGACGATGACTCCTACGGCGCGTCCGCGGTTCACCAGCGGGATGACACAAAGGCTCTTCACGCCTTCGGCCACCGACATCTCGTACGCCTGGGGAGAAACATCGACGGTGTCCGCCGTCCTGACGATGACCGGCTTCAGTGTTTCGAAAGCCTTTTTGACGGGGGCGTTTGCTGCGGGAGTAGCCAGCAGATCTTCTTTGGCAAATCCTTTCCCCTGGGGAAAATCCAAAGCAAACACCCTGAATGTTCCGGCTGTTTCTTCGGGGAGGCAAATGCCGGCAACATCGCATTGCATCACTTCGCGGACGTTCGATGCGACTGCGCGCAGGACCTCTCGCAGGTCGAGGTTTGAAGTGATCCGGCTGGTCAGATCGAGCAGGAGCTGGATTCGGTCGTTTTGCCGCTTCAGATCTGTTTGTGCTTTCTGGGCACGGCTGACACCCAGACCGGCATCGATGGCTATGGCCGTCATCCGCGCAATGAGGCACAGGAAGCCAATGTCTTCGGCGCTGTAAACGGTCCCCCGGGGGCCGGCGATGCCCAGTGTCCCCACTCGCCGCTGGGGAGTGACGAGGGCCACGCGTATCACAGGGCCGATACTCTCCGCGCCCAAGGCTTTGGCCGCGAGCGCCGCCTTCAGGTACGGAAAGCGCCCGTCGCTGCTCCACTCTGGAATGTGCAGCGGCTCCCGGTCGCCCTGCCGGTGCCACATCCTCATCTCTTCAGCGGGCAGATCCGGCAAGGGCAATGGGCCTCTGCCCCAGGCCACCTGTTCGATCTCGTTGGAATCCTCGCGGAAGAGGGCCACATCGAGATGATCGAAGGAGAGGAATTCGCTCAGATGCATGGCGAGAGCTTTTGACAGCTCTTCAAGATCGCGGCAGACCGCGAGGGCGTCGGTGATGGGAACAGCGGCGTAATAACGCCTCAGCGTGCCTTCCGACGGGATGTGTACTTCCTCGCTCATGTCGTTCTGTGTAAAGGGAGGCTTAGACTGCCCGGTGGTTCTCCCTCGAAAGGAGGGATGAATCAGCGCACTAGATCATTGTAGCTACAGGGTACCGAACCCAGGTCCGGTTCGTCCGCACAGGGAGAAACCGTAGGTTTGGGTGTGGATTCGCGGTTCCGGGGGTGCTTTGTTGCTGCTGTAGAGTGGGGGTATGCCGGTTACAAGCGCACCTTCTGCACCTCTTTTCTTTGCTCGCTCACTCCGTATTCATTTCATTGGGATTGGCGGCATTGGGATGAGCGGGATCGCGGAGATTCTGCTGACGATGGGATATACGGTCTCTGGCAGCGACCTGCGGAGGTCGGCCGTGACGGAGCGCCTGGTGGGGCTGGGCGCGCGGATCTTCGAAGGGCATGCGGCGGCGAATGCAGCCGGGAGCGATGTCGTGGTGACGAGCTCGGCTGTGAGTCCGACGAATCCGGAGGTCCTGGAGGCGCGGTCGAGCAAGGTTCCGGTGATTCAGCGGGCGGAGATGCTGGCGGAGCTGATGCGGCTGAAGTATGGGATCGCGGTGGCGGGGATGCACGGCAAGACGACGACGACGAGCATGGTGGCGTCGGTTCTGGCGGCGGGAGGACTGGATCCGACGGTTGTTGTTGGGGGAAGGGTCAACGCGCTGGGCTCAAATGCGCGGCTGGGGAATTCGCAGTACCTGGTGGCGGAGGCGGATGAGAGTGACCGCTCGTTTCTGAAGCTTTCGCCGGTGCTGGGAGTGGTCACGAACCTGGATCGCGAGCACATGGACTGCTACCGCGACATGGCGGACGTGGAGGCGGCGTTCGTCGAATTTATGGACCGGGTACCGTTCTATGGAGCGTCGGTGGCGTGCGTGGATAATCCACTGCTGCGGGCGGTGCTGCCACGAGTCAGGCGCAGGCTGTATACGTACGGCGAGAGTGCGGATGCGGACTTCCGGCTACGGATGCTGGACCGGGACGGCGTAGGGTTTTCGCGGTTCGAGGTGAGTTATCGGGGCGCTGTGATGGGACCATTCACGCTGCATGTTCCGGGAAGGCATAACGTGCTGAACGCGACAGCGGCGCTGGCAGTGGGGGTGCAGCTGGGGGTGGCTTCTGAACAGATTGCGGCGGGGCTGGATGGGTTTCGGGGAGTGGACCGGCGGTTCCAGGTGAAGGGCAAGGTGCGGGGGGTCACAGTGGTGGACGATTATGGCCATCACCCGACGGAGATTGTGGCGACTCTCAAGGCGGCGCAGGAGTGTGGCTACGGCAGGGTTCTGGTGCTGTTTCAGCCGCATCGGTATACGCGTACGCGGGATCTGATGAAGGAGTTCGTAGAGTCGTTTGCGGACGCGGAGCGGGTCGAGATTCTGGATATCTACGCTGCCAGCGAGGAGCCGATCGCGGGGGTCACGACCGAGGCGCTGGTTGGGGCGATCGGGAGGGTCGAAGTGCGCTATGCGCATTCCGTCGCCGAGGGTGTGGACGCGTTGATCGAGGATGCCTGTGAAGGCGATGTAATCGTGACCATGGGGGCGGGGAACGTATCGCAGGCTGCGGGGCTGGTGCTGGAACGCCTGGAGGCAAGGCAGACTGTGACCGGGTGAAGTCACGGGTTGCCAAGGATAGCAGAAAGGTGGGAGTGACAGCGGGGGTGAGTTCCTGAAAGGGTACAAGAGGAAACTTGGCGGGCGGCCCGGCGGTATTCGCGGGATATAGTCGAAATGGCGATTCTCCGCGGCCCTGCTCAGGTTGCGAAGTAAAGAAGGATCTTCGAAGCGTGGATCGGCGGTGCTGGATGCGCCGGAGCCGGAGTACGCGTCGGAGGAGACGAGGGTTCCGGAAGGTTCGCCTGCGCCGAAGAGGACGATGGCACGCGAGTTCATAGATTACGAGGATGAGTTCGAAGACGACGCTCTGCCGACGCGCAGGCGGTCGAATGGAGTGCGTGTCAAACTCCGTGGAGGTCTTCCTCGCTCTCGCGGGGGAAAGATAGCTGCGGCGCTTGCGCTGGTAGTACTGGCTGGGCTGGGCTGGGCCGGCTGGATGGTGACCCGGAACGCAGTTCTGCACGATGAGAGATTCATGATTCCGTCGGCGACGGCGATTGAGATCCAGGGGAACTCCCACGTGGCCAGGGCGGAGTTGATAAGCCTGTTTGGCGAAGATATCGAACGGAATCTGTTTCGCGTGCCGCTGGAGCAGCGAAAGGCTGAGCTGGAAGAGCTGCCGTGGGTGGAGCATGCGACGGTGATGCGGCTGCTGCCGAACCGCCTGCGCGTGGCGATTACGGAGAGAACGCCGGTCGCCTTCGTGAGGCAGGGGAATCACATCGGGTTGGTCGATGCCAACGGCGTTCTGCTGGACATGCCCACGGACGCGCAGGCGAAGAGCCATTACTCGTTCCCGGTGGTGACGGGACTGGAGGCCAAGGATCCGTTGTCGCTGCGAGCCGCACGGATGAAGCTCTACGAGAGGTTTATCCAAGATATGGATAATGGCGGGGAACGGATCTCGGAGAAGATGAGCGAGGTGGACCTCTCAAGTCCTGAGGACGTAAGAGCCCTGGTGCAGGATAAGGGAGGCGAGGTGATGGTTCACTTCGGCGAGGACAACTTCCTGGATCGCTATAAGAAATTTCAAGAGCATCTCCCGGAGTGGAGGAGCCTGTACCCTCACCTGGCGGCAGTGGATATGCGCTATGAGCGGCAGGTGGTTCTGGAGATGCAGCAGGGAACGACGGCTCCGGTAGTGGGAGAGCAGCAGGCCTCAGCAGACGGGGCTAACAGTTCTGCCGCAAAACCTGTGCCTTCTTCTGCAACGTCCGGACATGCGGCAGGAACGCACTTAGCGACTCCGGCGAAGAGGGTAGTTGTGAAGCCTTCCACGAAGGGCAAAAAGCCGGCGTCCAAAAAAGGAGTTCCTTCCAGGCGAGGGGCGCTGGAGCCGAACTCTTCCGCTCCTTCTGTTTCAACGCTGAAGGCCAGCCTGGAATCAGGCTGGGTTCATCCCGGCGCAAGAGCAGAAGCAGTACCGGGCTCGAGTGTAGAGGTACAGTATCATTCGCCGCAGGTGGTTCATCCATGAAGACCCAGAGGCCCGAAAGCCTGATTACCGTGCTGGATGCCGGAACCACAAAGAGCTGTGTGCTCGTGGCCGAGCTGCACGATGGTGTGTTGCGTTATCGAGGCCACGGAATCGAGCCGTCGCAGGGGATGCGGAAGGGCTTGATCGCCGAGCTTGGACCGGCGGCGGAGGCCATCAATCGCGCCGCTCTCACAGCTGAACGCGCGTCGAAGACGGCGATCGAAACAGCGGTGGTAGGGATTGGCGGGACTCATATCCGAGGCATGAACTCGCGTGGAGGCATCAGCCTGGGAAGCCGGATGCGCGAGATTACGCGCGAAGAGGTGAGGGCGGCGGTCGACCGGGCGCGCAGCATTGCGCTGCCAGCGGATCGGGAGGTGCTTCATCTTCTGCCGCAGGAGTTCATTCTTGACGATCAGCCGGGCATTCACGACCCGATCGGAATGGTCGGAAACAAGCTGGAGGTAAACCTGCACCTCTCGACCTGCTCCGGCGGAGTAGCGCAGAGCGTGATTACCTGTGCCAACCGGGCAGGGCTCGAGGTGATCGACACCGTCTATGAGGGCATTGCTTCGGCGGAGGCGGTTCTTTCCGCAGATGAGCGCGAGCTTGGAGTGTGCATCGCTGATATTGGGTCGAGCACAACGGAGCTGGCTATATTTTTCGAGGGCTCGGTCGCCCATACGGCTGTGCTGCCGATCGGCGGCGATCACTTCACCAACGACCTGGCGGTCGGCCTGCACGTCACGGTGGAAGAGGCAGAGTATCTGAAGAAGACCTATGGTCACTGCGTGGTGACGGCGGTGCCGCAGTCGAACGAGATCGAGGTGGGTGGTGACCTGGCGATCTCGGGCGGTCAGCCGGCTCGACTGGTGCGGCAGAGATTTCTGGCGGAGATCCTGGAACCGCGGGCGCGCGAACTGTTCACGATGATGCGGGATAATCTGCGCCATGGCGGGGTGCTTGAGGCGCTCGGAGCGGGATGTGTCTTTACGGGCGGAGGATCGCAGCTGTCAGGACTGCTCGACAATGCGGAGAGCCTGCTGCGGGTGCCTGCCCGGATTGGATACCCGGTGCCGTTGTCGAAGATGCCTGAAGAGCTGGTGAAGCCGGAGTTCGCCACGATGATCGGGATGCTGTTGTACACGCATCGGACCCAGGTGCGAAAGGCCAGTGAGGAGCAGGGTCTGCGATCGAAGCTGAGGTCGATCTTCGCGGGCAGCTTCTAGATAGCGCTCAGTTAAGTAGCGGACCATTTGGTGAAGCTGGTTTCTTGAGGGATGGAGATGCCTCCGTCTTTCTGTTGACTGGTCCGCGGAGATCTCCTGGCCCAGCGAGACTCCTATTTATCTGGAAAGTGTGAAGGTGCGCCGCATTCGAGCGGCATCGAGTAGCATGTTGCTCTGTTTTCGATGCGAGGTCGAATGGGAATCCCATGCTCTTTCAAAGTGCGTCACGGTATTGCCGTGCTGCTTGTGGCTGCAGTCCAGGTGGCATATGCCGCACCGGTGAATCTGCGAGTAGAGCGGCGGGTAGATCCGCTGGGAATCGACGTGATGCGTCCGACGTTTTCATGGCAGAGCGACAGCCTGGAGCGTGACTGGAAGCAAAGTGCTTACCGGGTGCGTGTAGCTAGCACACGTGCGGTGCTGGCGGCCGGAAAGGCAGATGTATGGGATAGCGGACGGGTGACATCGTCGGAGAGCGTAGGAATTGCGTATGCCGGCCCGGAGTTGAAGTCGCGCGAACGATACTACTGGGCCGTGGAGGTGTGGGACGGCCATAACAAGTCGGCACATCCCGTGGGCTCGTCATGGTGGGAGATGGGGCTGCTGCGTCCGGAGGACTGGACGGCGAATTGGATCTATCGCGAGGACGAGGAGGCCGCGACGGAGCTGCGGGAGATGAAGGTGATCGGGTCTCCGGCAGCAAAACTGGAGAAGGCCGAGCAGCCTCGCAAGGTGGCGTTCCGGTATCAGTTGCATCTTGAGGAGAAGTTGTTTGCGGCGAGCCTGCATGTCTATTCGCCGGGGAAGTTCACCACAAGGGTGAACGGTACAGTGGCGGGGCACAAGGCGGATTGGAACGCTTTTGACCGCGAGGAGATTGGAGACCTGCTTCACTATGGTGCGGGCCCCGCCGGCGACAACCTGATCACCTTCGATGTGGATGCCCAGAGCGCGCGCAACGGAGAGCTGCCGCTTCCGGCGACGGTGGCGGCGGTGCTCCGGCTGGAGCAGAGCCCTGGGAAGCATAAAGTCATCGTGACGAACCGGGACTGGCAGGCGAGCAACAACACGGACTGGGCTGCTGCGAAGGAGCTTGGTCCTGTGAGTGAACAGCCGTTGGAGCCTGCGATGTTCGGTCCGCCGAAGACAGCGCCGACTCGGATCGACAGCGAGACCTCGCTGCTGCGCAAGGAGTTTTCTGCGCAGGGCGGCGTCGTTTCAGCGCGCCTGTATGTGACCGCGCTTGGCAGCTATCGCTTCTTCCTGAACGGACATCGCGTTGGAAATGACGTGCTGACGCCCGGGTTCACTGATTTTAATAAACGCGCGCTGTACCAGACGTACGACGTAACGGCGCTGATGGATCGCACAGGGAAGAACGTACTGACGGCGATGCTTGGTGCGGGATGGCACGGAAGCCCGATGCTGTGGATTGGAGCGCGCCTGTTTCCCGGCCCGGATCTGCTGAGAGCCCAGTTGGAGCTGCGCTATGCGGACGGATCGCGAAAGACGGTCGATACGGACGGAAGCTGGAAGGCAGCGTCGTCACCGATCGTCTCATCGGAGATCTATGCGGGCGAGGCCTACGATGCCCGGCTTGCGAACGAGGGCTGGGATGGGGCGAAGGCCGAGGGCAGCCAATGGAGCGCCGCTGTTGTGGGGAAGATTCCAGAGGGTATCGATGTGTCCGCTCAGCCGGATATGCCGATACACCAGACACAGACGGTCCATCCGGTATCCGTGAAGATGGCGAGCGGGGATGCGGTCTTCGACATGGGACAGAACATGGTCGGGGTGGCGCGGCTGCATGTACGCGGGCCAGCGGGGACGGTGGTAAGGCTGCGGTTTGCGGAGAGGCTGAATCCTGACGGAACAATCTATACGGAGAACCTGCGCAACGCAGATGCCACGGATACGTACATCCTGAGCGGGAAGGGGGAAGAGGTTTGGGAGCCGGCGTTCACCTTTCATGGATTTCGTTATGTGCAGGTTTCAGGCTACCCCGGGAAGCCGCTGCCCACGGCGATCGAGGGCGAGGTGTGGAACAGCCTTGAGCCGCAGCCGTCGTTTCGGTTGAAGACCTCGAGCGATCTGCTGAACAGTATGTATGAGCTCGGGATCTGGGGTCAGCGCGGGAACTTTGTCTCGATTCCGACCGACTGCCCGCAACGCGACGAGCGGTTGGGATGGATGGGAGATGCGGGGGTGTTCTGGCGGACAGGATCGTACAACTTCGATATCGATGCCTTTTCGCACAAGTTCATGCAGGATGTAGTCGATGCTCAGACTGCAGGTGGAGCGTTCAGCAATGTCTCGCCGGATCTGCTGGGAACGACGGATGCGCAGCCGGGAGCGCCGGGCTGGGGCGACGCGGGAGTCCTGGTTCCTTATGCAACATGGATGCAGTACGGCGATCGAACGATCCTCGAACGGAACTGGGCGGCGATGGAGCGGTGGATGGATTACATTCTGCGCACCAATCCGAATTACCTGAGGCAGAAGGATTTGGGAGCGAATTTCGCCGACTGGCTGGCTCCCGATCCGCGGAGTCCGAAGGACCTGGTGGGCACTGCTTACTGGGCTCTGCTGGCGTTACAGATGGAGGAGATGAGCACGGCACTCGGCCGTGCCGACGATGCAGCGAAGTACAAGTCGCTGTACGGCAGGATTGCCGAAGCGTACAGGCGTGAGTATGTCCACGCCGACGGCTCCGTCGCAGGCGATACGCAGACGGCGTACGTGCTGACGCTGTATGCGGGACTGGCTCCAAAAGGAAGTGAAAAGGAGATGATGGAGCGCCTGGTGAAGGACATCGAGGCGCACCAGAACCACCTGACGACGGGCTTTCTCGGAACGCCATTTCTCATGTTTGTGCTGGAGGAGCATGGGCGGGCAGATGTTGCGTACAAACTGCTGCTCAGCGACACGTATCCATCGTGGGGATACATGGTGAAGAAGGGCGCAACGACATGGTGGGAACGATGGAACGGCGACACGGGAGATCCGGCGATGAACTCGTACAACCACTATTCGTTCGGTTCGGTGATGGCGTGGGTGTATCGGCGAGTTGCCGGGATCGACACAGATGCGATGGGTGCCGGATTCCATCATGTGACGATTCGGCCGCAGGTGGGATCGGGGCTGACCCATGTGCATGGAGAGTATGACTCGGCCTATGGCACGGTCACGACGGACTGGACCCGAGGAGCGGATGGAAAGATGGCACTGAGTGTGCATGTTCCTGCGAACAGCTCGGCGACGGTTTACCTTCCGAACGAGGGGGCGACGGCAGTCACCGAAGGCGGCAAGAAGCTGGAGGCGAGCAGCATGGATGGCTTCTTCGTGGTCCCGGTTGGGGCAGGGACCTACCGGTTTGCCCTCCGATGATGGATCAGGATCACGGACTGAACCAGCGATGGTACGGGTGGTGGAAAACATCAGTGTCCGGCTTCTGGGGATGATGTGAGAATTAGGTAGCGAAGGAGCCCTGCATCGATGCCTAATCTGCCTGAAGACGATATCCGTATCCACTATCACGACGAGATCCCCCGAGGGGCCAAGATCAAGGTGATAGGAGTGGGAGGCGGTGGAAATAACGCCGTGAATCGCATGATTGCGGCGAAGGTGGAAGGGGTTGAATTTATTGCGGCAAACACCGATGTTCAGGCCCTTACGGTCTCGAATGCTCCGGTAAAGCTGCAACTCGGGGTCAAGCTGACGAGCGGGCTGGGAGCAGGTGCGAACCCCGATGTGGGCAGGCGCGCTGCTCTGGAGGACTCCGACAAGATCATCGAGGCGCTCGAGGGCGCGGACATGGTGTTCGTCACGGCGGGACTCGGTGGGGGAACAGGAACGGGTGCGGCTCCGGTGATTGCCTCGCTGGCCAGCGAGATGGGTGCGCTTACGGTGGCGGTGGTGACGCGGCCTTTCGGTTTCGAGGGCAAGCGCCGCATGATGCAGGCAGAACGCGGCATGCAGGAGTTGCTGGAGTCGGTCGATACCGTTATTGTGATTCCGAATGAGAAGCTGCTGGCTGTAGCCAAGGATGCGGGCTTCTTCGAGAGCTTCCGTATCGCGGACGACGTTCTGCGGCAGGGCGTGCAGGGCATATCGGACATCATCACGATTCCGGGCGTCATCAACCGCGACTTCGCAGACGTGAAGACCACGATGGCGGGCATGGGCTATGCGGTGATGGGGACGGCGATGCGATCAGGCCAGGATCGCGCCGTGGAAGCCGCGATGGCGGCGATGGCTTCGCCGCTGCTGGAGTCCGGCGCAATCGACGGCGCAAGGGGCATCCTGATCAACATCACGGGTTCAAGCAATCTGAAGCTGAGCGAGGTGAACGAGGCTTCGACGATCATCCAGAACGCCGCGCATGAGGATGCCAACATCATCTTCGGAGCGGTACAGGACGAGTCGATGGGCGAAGAGGTAAAGATTACCGTGATCGCTACGGGCTTCAAGCAGCAGGAGATGCCCGCACGACGCGAGCGGATGCTGGCCGAAGCGACGCTGCCCACGGTGCGCTACGATATCCCGGTCGCCCGACCGGCAGCGCCGAGATTTCTGAGTGAGGATGTGCAGCGGGCTGAGTCTGCTCCAGTTGCCCCGGAGCGTCGCGAGCCTCCGATGGATAGTCGACCGGCGAACGGCGAATCCAGCCCCACCGCCCGCCACGCAGCAGAGCTGGTGCCGGTGCCGGCATCCGTCTTCGACGACGACTTTTTCCGGGGATCGCAGCCCAGAGTAACGGTACCGCAGCCGCCGGAAGAGCCGGTTCGCATGGACATTGGCCTCGAGAATACGGCTCACGCGACCGGCCCTGAGAGCATCCAAACCAGTAAGCCGATTGTGGATTCGGGCCTGCATTCGCCTTTTGCCGGAACCGCAGTAGCGCAGAGCGATCCCTCCGAGCCGGATGAGCTCGATATCCCAGCCTTTTTGAGGCGCGGACACTAGACGTTCAGGGCATCGGGCCGGCAGCGGCGAGTAGCATGGAAGTAGCATTTCCGGGAACGGAAAATATCCCTTAGGATGTTCTCAGATTCCCTGTTTCGAAACGGCAACCTGATTGCTGTTTTTGGGTTTAGAAGTAGAAGGAGTGCCTCGGTGTCTAAATGGGTCAGGATCGTCGGCGGGATCCTTCTGAGCCTGATGTTGGGTTCGGGAGCTGAGCTGGCCGCCATTACATCTTCCGGGAGTGTGAAACACCACTCATCGGGTACCAACCATGCGTCCGTCTCCAAGGCGCATCTTGCTTCCCGAAAGACGTCGAAGTCTGCAAAGACGACGAAGACGACGTCTGTGGTAAGTGTGTCTTCGAGGCACCGGCATGGAGCGCGAACAAAGCTGGCCGTTCGGCGGACGCGGCACTATGAGCACTTTTCTGCGAGCTCCTTCGCGGACAACCTGACTCTCGGAGATGCGACGGACGGAGAAGATCCGATCGTCCGCGCAGCCGCGATCGAAGCGCTCGGAAATATGAACGGCACGGCGCTGGTCATTGATCCTTCCGACGGAAGAATCCTGGCGATGGTCAACCAGAAGCTGGCTCTCTCGCGAGGCGCAGAGCCCTGCTCGACGATCAAGCTGAGCGTTGCTCTGGCCGCCCTTGAAGAGGGAATCGTCAAGAAGGACACCCCGGTCAATCTCGGCGGTCATTACCGCATGACGATGACCGATGCATTGGCTCACTCCAACAATGCGTACTTCGAGACGTTGGGTCGGTCCCTTGGATTTGAGCGGGTAAAGCACTACGCGAACGAGTTTGGCCTGGGAGAGCTGGCCGGGTATCACATCCAGGGTGAGCAGCTCGGAACCTACCCGGATGAGGAGCTTCCTGCCAAGCTGGGCGGTGTAGGGAGAATGTGCTCGTTCGGCGAGAGCGTTTCAATGACTCCGCTGCAGTTGGGCGCACTGGTATCGGCCATTGCGAACGGCGGAACCCTGTATTATCTGCAGCACCCGGAGAATGCGATCGATATCGCCACCTTCCAGCCCCGAGTGAAGCGCCAGTTGAACATCGCACCCCTCATCCCGGAGATCGTAGACGGAATGGAGGGAGCGGTTAGGTACGGCACGGCTCGCTCGCTGCGTACAAACTTCAGTGAGTTCCCGGTGATGGGCAAGACCGGAACCTGCTCGAACAACGGCACCCGGTTCGGATGGTTTGGCTCGTATGCGGATACTCCGAACGGCCGCATCGTGACCGTGTTCTTCCTGGAAGGTGGCCGGCCGACCTTTGGTCCCAAGGCTGCGGAGCTTACGGGACAGTTCTATCGCGCGCTTTGGGAGAAGAGCTACTTCACTCCGAAGACCCAACAGGCGTCCGGGGTGATGGGAACCGAGTAAGCGTCTCTCTCTTTGAAGCTTCAGGAGCCCTGCGTCATGCAGGGCTCTTTGTTTTTGCTTGAGGCGGCGTTTTTTGCCTGAGGCGACGTGATGGGGTAGAAGGGTGGAATGAGAGTTCTTACGGCAGCGGAGATGGGACAGACAGATCGGCGCACGGTCGAGGAGTTCGGAGTAGCCTTCGGAGCTTTGATGGAGGCTGCTGGAGAATCTGTCGCTACGTTTGCGAGGCGTCACTATCCAGATGCCCGTAGCGTAGTGGCGTTGTGCGGCAAGGGCAACAATGGCGGGGACGGTATGGTGGCGGCCCGGGTCCTGGCCGAGGCAGGATTGGCGGTGGAGGTGATCCTGTTGGGCAGGACCGCCGACGTGAAGGGGCAGGCAGCGGAAGCGTTGGCCCAGTTAACGGGTGAGACCAGTGTTCGGATTCATGAGATAGAGGACGAAGCTCGATTTAAGCTGGCCCTGGAGCAGAGTGGCGTAATCGCATACGCTGGTGGACAGAGTGTCGATCTGTTGCTGGATGCCCTCGTGGGGACAGGGTTCCAACCTCCGCTGCGTGGGCTGGCAGCGGCGGCTCGGGAACTCGTGAATCGGCTTACGATTCCGGTGCTTGCGGTCGATGTTCCGAGTGGATGGGACGCGGATTCAACGGAGCAAACGGTAGAGGGAGCCTTCCGCGCCGATGGGGTTGTGACCTTTACCGCGCCCAAGCTGGCACATGTGTTCGGGTATATGACAGCCGGGCCGGTGGTCGTTGCGGGAATCGGATCGCCGGATGAGGCGATTCCCGCGGGAGATGGGCTGAGCTGGATGGGGAGCTCGAAGGCGATTGCGGAGAAGCCGCGCGGAGTGAACTCGAACAAGGGGAAGTTTGGGCATGTGCTGCTGGTGGGCGGAAGCTATGGCACGGCTGGAGCACCTTCGATGGCATCGCTGGCAGCCTTGCGGACGGGTGCGGGGCTGGTGACGGCGGCGGTGCCGAAGTCGATTGTCGATGTGGTCGCTGGGGTAGCACCGGAGCTGATGCTCAAGCCGCTGGAGGAAGGTCCAGAGGGCGCGGTGGCGCTTTCGAATGTGGAGGGCCAACGACTGGAGGAGCTGCTGAAGCGCATCACCGTACTTGCGGTTGGGCCTGGTCTTTCGCAGCGGGGAGAGGCAGGGAAGGTTGCGCGGGAGCTGTTGGCGAAGACGAAGATCCCGATGGTGATCGATGCCGATGGATTGAATGCCTTCGATGGGCGGGACGATCTGCTGCATGGTGAGGGCAGAACGCTGGTGCTGACTCCGCACCCCGGCGAGATGGCGCGGCTGGCGGGCCTGACGATCAAGGAGGTGGAGGCGGACCGCATTGGCCTGGCACGACGATTTGCCATCGAGCACAAGCTCACGCTGGTATTGAAGGGGTGGCGAACACTGGTGGCGCATCCTGATGGCCGAGTTGCGGTGAATACGACGGGCAATCCAGCGATGGCGAAGGGCGGAAGCGGCGATATTCTGACAGGAATTGTGGCCGCGATGCTGGCGCAGTTTCCAGACGACGTTGCGCGTGCGGTGGAGGCAGCCGTCTACCTGCACGGGCTGGCGGCTGATTTTGCAGCGCGCATGATGGACGAGCATACGGTACTCGCCACAGATACCGTGGCGCATCTGTCGGATGCGTTTCGCTACCGTGTAAAGGATCAGGACGGCTTCAGCTGGATCGCCGGGCTGCGTTGAAGGAAGAAAGGTGAAGATTGGCTAAAGAGTTTTCGCGAGAGAAGAGGTTCCGTACACGAAGTGTTGCTGGCACGCTGGCTCTGGGAGAGAGGATCGCCGAGATTCTGTCGCCTCCTCCGAAGCTGGTAGTGCTGCGGGGTGAGGTCGGGGCGGGAAAGACGACGCTGGTAAAAGGGATAGCGGCTGCGTTGGGTGCGGCCGGGGAAGAGGATGTAACGAGCCCGACCTTCACGCTGGTGCATGAGTACGTCGGGCCGAAGGTGAGGGTTTATCACCTGGACCTCTACCGTCTGGAGACGGAGCGCGAGCTGGCCACGCTGGGTCTTGAAGAGATGATCGCGGAGCCGGATGCGCTGGTGCTGGTGGAGTGGGGTGAGCGTTTTGAGAGCATCGTCTCGCGCATGGACGCGGAGATTGCTATGGAGCATGGAGAAGGCGATGAGCGCGGAATGATGGTGCGCTGGAACTGATGGGCTACGGCGCGATGGCTGTGTGTCCTCTGGTGTGCCGGAGAACAAAGGCAGATTCCTGCAGAGCGGAGCGACGCAGCGGTGAACCGGGATTGAAATCACTGACGAATCGAAGCGCTGCATTTGCTAAGTAGCAGGGAGCGGCAGGACTGCGGAGGTTTGCGGATGGCGCGTAGTGGCGTTGAAGTTTGCCGTCGGCGTTGCCTCATAGCAGAGAGATTGCGGCGGCGGGATCTCCGGACCAGAGCAGAGGGAATCAATCGAACTGTCCACGATGTTTGCATTGTTTTTCTCCCATGGCTGAAGGCCTCAGGCAAAGAGGCTTTGTTGTTGGGGTGAGCTGATATTGCGGGGTGGCTTCCGAGCGGCATGGATCTCGGGATCAGGGGGGCGTGGATCCTCAGGCACAGGGCCAGGGCTCGGCTCGGTGGGGCTGACGAGATCATCGTAGTCCTCACGCCAGCGACGATTGAGGCCATGGCGTTCGCGTGCCACGGCGACGAGATGACTGAGGTGCTGGGTGTATGACTTCGGGGCGAAGTCGGCTCGATCGAAGCGGCGGTGGTAGTCGGGGACGAGGTGAGGGAAGTGCTCCTGAACAAAGCTGAGGTAGGTGGGGCGTGAGCACGGCTTGAGGAACAACGGGTTGGCAGCGAAGAAGCTCGCGTTGGCCTCGGCGGAGTGACGGGCCATGCGGTCGATGGCTTCTTCGGTATCGGTGATTCCCGGCAGGAGTGGCGAGCAGAGGATGCCGGTGGTGATGCCGGCCTGGCGGAGCCGGCGAACCGTGTCGAATCGAAGATCTGGGCGAGGAGCACGGGGCTCGAGCAGCCGGGCGAGGGCAGCGTCGGGCGTGGTGATGGTGATGTGGACCGTGAGGCGATTGCGGCGGTTGATCTCCTGGAGGAGGTCGGTGTCGCGAAGGACCAGGCGAGATTTCGTGACGATGCCGATGTTGTAGCCGGAGTGGCGGGCGAAGACCTCCAGCAGGCTGCGGGTGATACGGGCGCGACGTTCGATGGGCTGCCAGGGATCTGTGGCGGTTCCGATGGCGATATGGTCGGTGGGGTGGTGGCGGCGGAGCTCCTGCTCGAGCAGCCAGGCTGCGTTCTGCTTGAGGAAGATGAGGCGCTCGAAGGTGTTGGGATCGCGGAAGTCTGGCTGACCGGGCTGCGGCGGCTGGTTCTGACCAGGCGCCATGAACTCGTGGGTGTACCGGGCGTAGCAATAGCGGCAGGCGAACTCGCACCCGCGATAGGGATTGATGCCCCAGGCCATCCACGTTATGCGTTTGGAGGCGATACGGCTGAGGACGCTGCGGACCTTGAGGGTGCGGAACTCGATGAGATGGCCGTCATCGGTGTGGGTGGACTCGAAGGCCATGCGTGCGATGCCGACGGGGAGCTGTGGAGATTGATCCTGGTTGAGGATGGGGAAGAGCGATTCGGCGGTCAAGGTTGTTTTCGCCATTTGTTCGCCTTTCTGAAACGAGCATAGGGCGGTCAGACGAATGCGTCAAGCGGGAGTTTTGAACAGGCAGGTTGGATTAGCCCCGGCGAGAACATCGGGGAATTTCTCCGTTTTGAATGACCGGCAGATCGAATTAAATGACGAGAAGCGCGTTTCTCGTTACTGATTCTTGGAGTGGAAGCCCGATGGCCCCTGTGGTCAACAGTTGAAGGAAGCCACACTCGCAAGGAGGGTTCTGCATGCTTCTGGAGCCGGCCTCCTTCGATGGACACGGCTTAGAATCGGGCACCCGGATCGAACGGCTGAGCTGGAGCAAATTCTCCAGCGACTGCACGCTTGTGAATGTCCCAGGGCGAGGCGCCCACCTCGCGTGCCGCAATCATCTTATCGGGGTCGACCTGGGCCGGCATTGCAGAAGCCGTGCTTTCAAGGTACTCCGTCGCGGTCCAAGGTTCGATGAAGACGTTGATGTTCAGCTCGACGACATTCTGATCCGGGTCCGCATAATAGAACGCGATCCCACACCATGGTCTGCAGCCCATGTCGGCCGGATCCCTCGTTTCTTGAGTCGGAGATAGGTTCCCAGCAGGTCGTCAAGGCTCGCGTACTCGAACGCCACATGCTGCAGTCCCGTGTGCTGTCGCTTCTCTGGATCAACCGACGCTCGTGGTATCTCGAAGAACACAATGCGGTGGTCCCTTTCGTCATTCGAGACGAAGGCAAACGCCAAAAACGGCGGGCCATTACGAGTTAGCCGTGCTATAGCCGGAATCTTTGAACGGTGATTGACCCTCATGCCAAGTACGTTGCGGTACCACTCGGTCATCACATCGATGTTGGCGGTGATCAGCCCATAGTGCAACAGTGTGGTGAATGATGGCTTCGGTGTTCATGTGCATTCTCCTGTCCACCTGGATTCGGAGTCATTGACTCCATGGCAGGCGGTTTCATATATTTGAATAATGCAGCATCTTAAAGATGCAGATTATTCTTTCTAGTCGCAGGCGACTTATGTCAACGGCAAGGACAACGGGGACCGCCAAACGAGCAGAGATGCTGCAAAGGCTGGGTGACCTCGCAAGAAGGTTCAGCACCAGAACGGTTTTTCTACATCAGGTGATCGCGCAGACTGTCGGTCTGAGCGCAACCGATACCAGGTGCCTCGACCTGATCCTTACCGACCCCGAGAACATGACGACGGCGGGACGGCTGGCCCATTTGAGCGGACTGACGACGGGCGCCATCACGCACATCCTCGACCGCCTCGAAAAACGAGGATTCATCAAGCGTGTGCGAGACACCGAGGACCGCCGCAAAGTCTTTGTCCGCGTGCAGGAAGAGAGCTTGGCTCCCGTGGTGCCGAAATACCGAGCGCTGGGCGAGGCATACAAGACCTTGGTCGAGCACTACACCGATAGCGAGCTGAAGCTGATCTTCGATTACATGGAGAAGATGTCCGAGATGAACGAGCGGCTGATGGCGGATGCAGTCGCTGCCCAGCGCGAGGGATGAAGCTGGGTACCAACCGTCCAGAATGGAGGCTGGCGAGGCTTCATCGGTGTGGCTCATATTCTCGGCGACTGCGACATCGCCGAGTCAGTCACTGAGGAGCGGATTAGCCCTCATACGTCGGCGTGTCGTCAGTACGGGCTGGTCACTTCCCCCAAGCGCGTTTCTCGGTACTTACGTTAAAGGTTCATGCTTACCGAATTGCTTGAGCGAGCCACACCGTACGGCCACCACAGTCCCGGTCCTGAGCCACGGTCGAAACGATCGTGAAGCCATGCTCTTCAAGCAAGCTCCGGTACTCCGCGGGATCAAGACTTGCATGATAGAGCGGTTCGCCTTCAAGAGCGCCGGTAGCCTCGCCGTGCGATGTCCCTGAGGTGAACATAAGGGCGGCTCCTGCAGCAGCATGCGCGCGAAATGTTGGAAACATTCGTCTTTGATCCTGATGATTCAGATGGAAGAAGCTGTCCCAAGCAAGAATGCCCTGAAACGGCTTATCTAGAGACAGACTTCGCATGTCGGTGACAAAGGCGCGTTGTTCCGGTAGCCGAGTTCTAAACATGCGAATCATTGCTGCCGAGGAGTCCACCCCGACGACAACGTAGCCCTTCGCGGCCAAGTACGTTGCGATGGGGTCGCCAGCACCACAGCCACAGTCCAGTACAGACCAGAGTCAGGTATCAGGGCACAGAAGCGATCTATCCAGCCCTTCTCGTAGAAATCCACCGCGCGCAACCGAGCCTGAACCCACTGGTCAGCATGCCGCTCATAGAGGTTGATGATCTCTTCACCGGCCATATCGAAAGATGCTAAGCCACCTTTCTTTCGGATAAGCCGGGATCTCGGACGTAATCTACCCGCAGGACCCAAAAATGTTGCTTCCTCTACGGATTTGAGGCATACTCGAAAGAGCGTCCCAACTCCCCGTTGGGACCAGTCGATTACCACGCCCCGGAGGGTATCTCCGGCAGGGGTGGGAGATGAGGGAAGATGGCCAGGAAGATCTCCAAGAATTTGACGAAGGCGCGCGCGCTCGTTGAGCCCCGTCCTTACGTTCTGGCGGACGCTGTTCCGCTGCTCCAGAAGGCAAAGTACGCGAAGTTCGATGAGACGGTGGACCTGACGATGCGCCTGGGAGTAGATCCCCGGCATGCTGACCAGATGGTCCGCGGCACCGTCGTTCTGCCGCATGGTCTGGGTAAGACTAAGGTTGTGGCCGTAATCGCCTCCGGCGACAAGGTTCGCGATGCTGAGGCGGCGGGTGCTGAGTTCTTCGGCGGCGAAGAGTTGGTCGAGAAGATCCAGAAGGAAAACTGGACTGCCTTTGACGCTCTGATCGCGACGCCGGACATGATGAAGTCTGTCGGGCGCCTGGGTAAGGTTCTGGGACCGAAGGGTCTGATGCCCAACCCGAAGACCGGAACGGTTACGACGAACGTGGCCGATGCGGTGAGAGAGATTAAGGCTGGTAAGGTCGAGTTCCGCACCGACAAGACGGCGCTGGTTCACGTTCCTGTGGGCAAGCTCTCGTTCGATCCGCAGAAGCTGATCGACAATGCCACGACCGTTATCACCAGCGTGGTGAAGGCGAAGCCTTCGGCTGCCAAGGGCAAGTACATCAAGGGCGTCACGCTGAGCTCGACGATGGGCCCCGGGATTCAGCTGGACTACTCGGCGGCCGAGGCTGCCGGTAAGGCGTAGACGCCGTTCGGAGTATGGCCGCAGCTAATGCGGCTCTCAATTTTCAGCTAGCGTTTGGAGCTAGCAGCGAAGGCTAGGAATTGTTATGGCACTGTCCAGATCACAAAAGTCGGATAAGGTAAAGAAGCTTGCGAGCGAGCTGGAGACCTCGACCTCGGCCATCATCGGTACGTTTACCGGGCTGACGGCGTCGAAGGATTTCGAGCTGCGTAAGAAGGTTCGCGAGGCAGGCGGAAGCTACCACGTCGTGAAGAATAAGCTGGCCGCCCGTTCGGCGGAGGGCACAAAGATCGAAGAGGCGCTGAAGGGTCTGAAGGGCGTGAACTCGGTCGCTTACACCTCCGGAGATCCCGTGGCTCTTGCCAAGGCTCTCTCGACCTGGGTGAAAGATAACTCGGAGTTCACCTTCAAGCTTGGAATCGTTGATGGAAAGGTTATCAACATCCAGGAGATCAGTGATCTGGCGAACATGCCGGGCAAGGAAGAGCTGTTCTCGAAGCTGCTGTTCCTGATCAATGCTCCTGCTCAGCGCCTTGCGACGGTAATCAATGCAACCGGACGCGATCTGGCTGTGGTGATCAATCAGGGCGTGGAGAAGGAGAAGTTCTCCGGTTCGGCCCCCGCTGCTGCGGCCGCTGTAGCTGAGGCGCCTGCGGAAGAGGTAGCCGAGGCGCATGCAGAAGAAGCCACCGCCGGCGAGCAGCCTTCGGGTGCAGCTCAGCCTGAGAATGCTACGGCATCCCAGGCAGGCGAGGCGGCATCTACGGAGCCGGTCGAGGGGTAAGTTTGGCAAGAGAGTTTCGTTCTTTCTTCTTCGGGTGCGCTGGTCTGGGCGCTACGGAAACCTGAAGCGGGATCGAACAGCCGGAGGAGGATTCAGGCTTCCGGAGAGGTAATCGGCGGTACAAAGTTCAGTAGTAATGGGAGAGAAAAATGGCGGACATTCAGCAGTTGGAAGATCAGATCGTTAGCCTTAGCCTGCTCGAGGCTTCGGCACTGGTAAAGAAGCTTGAGGAGCGCCTTGGCGTCTCGGCAGCGGCAGCGGCCGTAGCAGCTCCGGCAGCAGGCGGCGGCGCGGCAGCGGCTGCTCCGGCTGAAGAGAAGACCGAGTTCACCGTCATCCTGAAGGATGCCGGCGCGAACAAGATCAACACCATCAAGGCTGTACGCGAAGTTACCTCTCTTGGGCTGAAGGAAGCCAAGGATCTGGTTGACGGAGCCCCGAAGCCCTTGAAAGAGAACATCTCGAAGGACGATGCGGCTGCAATCGCCAAGAAGTTCGAAGGCGTTGCTACCGTCGAGATCAAGTAGTTACCCTGTCAGTTGCACTTCTGGGCGGAACGAGATATTCTTTATTAAGAAGATTCGTTCTGCCCAGTTGTGTCGACGGCGGAATATATAATTAAAGAAGTCGGTTTATAGGGTAGTACTCCGGTCCATCCTCTTGTGATTGTGAGGCTAAGGGGCCGGCCATCATGCGTTCTAGCGGCGGATTCGCATGGTGCCACAGGTTTCAGGCATACAGCAGCGAATTTGGGGCAAGGCGAGCCTCAAAATGGCGGCAGACATTCATCTCATCACGAACGAAATAGTGCACAAGTCGACCTTTGCGCTCGCGGGACAAGCTGTCCTTTCGAGCGCTTTGCCGCGTTTTCAAGTATTCGGCCCTAAGTAGGGTCCACTTTAGCGCGCTACGCGTTCTTATAGCAGATTCATTCTGCATTGAGCGAGTTGGGTGCTGTGAAAAGTTTTTGAAGTTCCAAAATTCTTGCAGGGCGCCGTCCAGGGAGTGGCGGCGAGATATTTTGCGCACGGGTTGACCGTAATCGAGGACGGTGAAACCCGATGAACTCAGGGCGCAACGCAGAGCCAACCAGGAGAGTCAGGGCCGGGATTCTCCCCTTCGTGAAGATGATTGGAAGGCACATCGACCGAAGGCCCTCGAAGGTACGTATTCAGGAGAGAGCATGTCCAGCGAAATGCGCGCGATCCGCAGCCGTCTAGATTTTTCAAAGATTCCAACCGCAATTGAAATTCCCAACCTCATCGAAGTGCAGCGTAGAAGCTACGAGCGCTTTCTGCAGATGGACAAGCTTCCGCAGGAGCGTGAGGACAATGGCCTTCAGTCGGTCTTTACCTCGGTCTTTCCGATTACGGACTTCCGCAATGTGAGTGAGCTGGAGTTTGTTGATTATTCGATCGGCAACTGGGAGTGCAAGTGCGGCTACCTGAAGGGGCTGAATCATCTGCGCACGGCCTGCGTCAACTGTGGCCACATGGTCATCACGGACCCGTTCCACCCGGGCGATGTTCTCTGTAACTTCTGCGGAACCTATAACAAGAACACCCCCGACTTCTGCACCAAGTGCGGCGACCCTGTCGGTCTGCAGCTGAAGTACGACCAGGCGGAGTGCGAAGAGCGCGGCATGACGTACTCTGCGCCCCTGAAGGTCACGATCCGGCTGAAGATCTACGACAAGGATCCTGAGACTGGCGTCAAGACCCTGCGCGACATGAAGGAGCAGGAGGTCTTTTTTGGCGATATTCCTCTTATGTCGGCCAACGGCACCTTCATTGTCAACGGAACCGAGCGCGTCATCGTATCGCAGCTGCACCGTTCGCCTGGCGTCTTCTTCGAGACGGCGAACAACCGTACCTACTTCCTCGGCAAGATCATTCCGTACCGCGGCAGCTGGGTCGAGTTCGAGTACGACCAGAAGAACACCCTGTATGTCCGCATCGACCGCAAGCGCAAGTTCCTTGGAACGATCTTCCTGCGTGCGCTTGGTCTGCGTACCGACGAAGAGATTCTCAAGACCTTCTACACCGTAGATACGATCAACGTGAGAGAAGGCAAGCTGGCCTGGAAGGTAGCTGCTGAGGGAAGGCCGACCAACCTGCAGGGTACGCGTCCTGCCGGTGCTATCACGGTGAAGGGCGAAGAGATTGCTCCCGCAACCCGAAAGGTCTCGGCGCACTCACTGAAGAGCCTGCGTTCGCACAACGTGGAAGAGGTCGAGGTTGAGACCTCCGAGTTTGACGGAGCAATGACCGCAGCTGACGTTGTCGATCTGACGACGGGCGAGCTGCTGTACGAGGCCAACCAGGAGCTGACTGCCGATAAGCTGCACAAGATCCAACAGTCGGGTGTGACCTCGCTGGAGATCTTCTTCCCGGAGCGCGATGACGTGGGCAACATCATCACCAACACGCTTCGCCGCGACTCGGTACGCAAGCCGGAAGAGGCTCTGATCGAGATCTACCGCAAGCTGCGTCCGGGTGACCCGCCGACCCTGGATACGGCGACCGCGCTCTTCGAAGGCATGTTCTTCGATCCGCGGAAGTATGACTTCTCGCGCGTGGGCCGCCTGAAGTTCAACATCAAGCTCTACGAGAATGCAGAGGCCACTGGGCTCGACCATCGCACCCTGACCCCTGAGGACTTCTACGGCACGATCAAGTACCTGCTGAAGCTGCGTAAGAACATCGGCGTTGTGGACGACATCGATCATCTCGGCAACCGACGCGTGCGCGCGGTAGGCGAGTTGATGGAGAACCAGTTCCGGATCGGCCTTGTTCGCATGGAGCGCGCCATCAAGGAAAAGATGAGCGTCTATCAGGAGATGTCGACGGCGATGCCGCACGACCTGATCAACGCCAAGCCGGTGATGGCGGCGATTCGCGAGTTCTTCGGAAGCTCGCAGTTGTCGCAGTTCATGGACCAGACCAACCCACTGTCTGAGATCACGCACAAGCGCCGCCTGTCGGCCCTCGGGCCGGGCGGTCTGTCACGCGAACGTGCTGGTTTCGAAGTGCGCGACGTGCACCCGACTCACTACGGCCGCATCTGCCCGATCGAGACGCCGGAAGGTCCAAACATCGGTCTGATCTCCTCGCTGAGCTGCTTTGCCCGGATCAACGAGTACGGCTTTATCGAGTCACCGTATCGCCGTGTCAAGGACGGTAAGGTACTCGACTACGTGGCTGTCTCCAACGCTGGTGAGAGCGGTCTGCGTCAGGGCGATTACCTCGAGATCAACGAGGCGAAGAAGCTCAACGACCAGCTGAAGAAGGACAAGAAGCGCACGATGGACCTGGTTCCATTCAGCTTCTATCTCTCGGCCTGGGAAGAGGATCGCCACACCATCGCGCAGGCGAATATCGAGCTTGACGATCATCTCAATATCGTTCAGGATATCGTCGATGCGCGTCGTCAGGGTAACTTCGTGCTCGTCAACAAGGCAGAGGTGGACTACGTCGACGTCTCGCCGAAGCAGCTGGTCTCAGTAGCTGCCTCGCTGGTTCCGTTCCTCGAGCATGACGACGCGAACCGCGCTCTGATGGGTGCGAACATGCAGCGTCAGTCGGTACCTCTCCTGGTCTCCGAGGCTCCTTTTGTCGGAACCGGTATGGAGGGCGTGACTGCTCGCGACTCGGGTGCCGTGATTCTTGCCAAGCGCAACGGTATCGTGGACTCGGTCGACTCTGAGCGGATCATCATCCGCGTGGAAGGCGAGCACCATCCGACGCAGCTGTCGCGTGAGGTTGGATCGGACATCTATCAGCTGACCAAGTTCAAGCGCTCGAACCAGAACACCTGCATCAACCAGAAGCCGGTGGTCCGAAAGGGCGATCGTGTTCTGAAGGGACAGGTAATCGCCGATGGTCCGTGCACGGAGCAGGGCGAGCTTGGCCTTGGACGTAACGTGCTTGTGGCCTTCATGCCGTGGCGCGGTTACAACTTCGAGGACGCGATCCTGATCTCGGAGAAGCTGGTTCGCGACGACTACTACACCTCGATCCACATTGAAGAGTTTGAGATTGAGGCACGCGACACCAAGCTCGGACCGGAAGAGATTACGCGCGATATTCCGAATGTCAGCGAGCACGCTCTGCGTGATCTTGACGAGTCGGGCATTATCCGCATCGGAGCGAAGATCTCGCACAACGACATCCTCGTCGGCAAGGTCACTCCGAAGGGTGAGACCCAGCTGACGCCGGAAGAGAAGCTGCTGCGCGCCATCTTCGGTGAAAAGGCCGGTGACGTTCGCGACGCTTCGCTGACCTGCCCCCCAGGAATTGAGGGAACGGTTGTCGACGTCCGCATCTTCTCCCGCAAGGGACAGGAGAAGGACGAACGTGCCAAGCAGATCGAGCAGGAGCAGATTGAAAAGCTCGAGCGCAACCTGGCCGACGAGATCCGCATTCTGACCGACGAGCGTCTGAAGCGTCTTGAGGCGATTCTGGGAGGCAAGGAGGTTCTTGCCGACCTGCACGACGAGCGTACCAACAAGAAGCTGCTCTCGAAGGGCGAGATTCTGAACCGCGACACGATCGAGCTGATCTCGACACGTAACCTGAAGCGTATTCGCTACGCCGACAAGGATCCGCGCGTCAACGAGCAGATCGATGAGATCGAGGAGATGACCTCGCGTCAGATCGACGTGCTGCGCAAGATCACCAACGAAAAGATCACCAAGATGGGCAAGGGCGACGAACTCGCTCCTGGCGTCATCAAGATGGTCAAGGTCTACATCGCCATGAAGCGCAAGCTGTCGGTCGGCGACAAGATGGCCGGTCGTCACGGTAATAAGGGTGTTATCGCCCGGATTCTGCCTGAGGAGGATATGCCTTACCTCCCGGATGGAACGCCGGTCGAGATCGTCCTGAACCCGCTGGGCGTGCCTTCGCGTATGAACGTCGGTCAGATCCTGGAGACGCATCTTGGATGGGCCGCTCACGAGCTTGGCAGGCAGGTCGCTGAGGCTGCAGAGAAGATGGAGTCTGCCAACGAAGTTCGCGAGCTCTTCAAGGCGCGCTTTGCCGGCACGGCTGCTCTCAACCAGCTGCTCACGCTTGACGACGAGCAGACGCTGCGCGTCGCTGCAGGTATGAAGCGCGGTATCTGGTTCGGCACGGCAGTCTTCGACGGTGCACGTGAGACGGAGATCAAGGCTTTGCTGGCTTCGGCAGGTCTTCCGAGTTCGGGTAAGAGTCTTCTGCATGACGGCATGACGGGTGATGAGTTCGAGCAACCCGCTACGGTCGGCTACATCTACATGCTGAAGCTTTCTCACCTTGTCGATGACAAGATCCACGCACGCTCGATCGGACCGTACTCCCTCATCACCCAGCAGCCGCTCGGTGGTAAGGCACAGTTCGGCGGACAGCGCTTCGGTGAGATGGAGGTCTGGGCCCTCGAAGCATATGGCGCAGCCTACATCCTGCAGGAGTTGCTCACGGCGAAGTCGGACGACGTGTACGGACGTACGAAGATCTACGAGGCAATCGTCAAGGGCGAGGCAGCAATCGAGCCCGGCGTGCCAGAGTCGTTCAACGTGCTCATCCGCGAGCTCCAGTCGCTCTGCCTCGATGTTGAATTGGTCAAGCAGGCCGATCAGAAGAAACAGCCGCTGCCGACGATCGCTGCGGCGGATTAACCGAATCAAGGGGACTCCGGGAGAGGCGGCACATTGCCTCTCTCGGAGGAGCCGCTCACCCAGATCGGGCGGCATGACAATTGAAATCGAGCACCAGTACCAGAACCGCGGCTAAGCGATACGCCGAGAACTATCGCAGAGACATTGAGTAACCGCAGCGTGACGCTGCAACGGAGACGCCAAATATGTTCCGCTCCAGCCCCTTCGAACTGACCGGACCCATCGCTGATTTCGACGCGATCAAGATTCAGCTCGCCAGCCCCGAGAAGATCCGCAGCTGGTCACACGGCGAAGTAACCAAGCCGGAAACCATCAACTACCGCACATTCAAGCCGGAACGCGACGGCCTGTTCTGCGCCCGCATCTTTGGTCCTATCACGGACTGGGAGTGCCTGTGCGGGAAGTACAAGCGCATGAAGCATCGCGGAGTGATCTGCGATAAGTGCGGCGTCGAAGTCACGCTCTCCAAGGTTCGCCGTGAGCGCCTGGGTCACATTGAGCTGGCTTCGCCTTGCTCTCACGTGTGGTTCTTCAAGGGCCTGCCCTCGCGCATCGGCCACCTGCTGGATATCTCGCTGCGTGAGCTTGAGGCTGTCCTGTACTTCGAGAGCTACGTTGTCGTTGATCCAGGCGACGCTCCGGTAAAGGAGCGCGAGGTCATCAAGGACGAGAATCGCTTCCGCGAGCTTGACCAGCAGTATCGCCCCACCGGCTTCAAGGCCATGATGGGCGCAGAGGCGATCAAAGAGCTGCTGAAGCGCGTTG
This sequence comes from Edaphobacter sp. HDX4, assembly GCF_036877565.1. NCBI lineage: Bacteria > Pseudomonadati > Acidobacteriota > Terriglobia > Terriglobales > Acidobacteriaceae > Edaphobacter > Edaphobacter sp. HDX4. The sequence goes on along the minus strand of NZ_JAEDXW010000004.1, from coordinate 171,998 downwards.
ATGTCACGGAGCTTGCTACAGAGCTACGCGAGCGCATGAAGCAGGAGGCTTCGCTTCAGAAGAAGCTCAAGTACTCCAAGCGTTTGAAGATTGTTGAGGCCTTCCGCAAATCCGACAACAAGCCGGAGTGGATGATCCTTGACGTGATTCCAGTCATTCCACCTGAGCTTCGTCCCCTCGTGCCGCTGGATGGCGGCCGTTTCGCGACCTCGGATCTGAATGATCTGTATCGTCGCGTGATCAACCGTAACAACCGCCTCAAGAAGCTCATGGACCTTCATGCGCCTGAGGTCATCGTGCGTAACGAAAAGCGCATGCTGCAGGAGGCTGTCGACGCCCTGTTCGATAACGGCCGCCGTGGACGCGTGCTTCGCGGTGCGAACAATCGACCGCTGAAGTCGCTCTCCGACACGCTCAAGGGCAAGCAGGGCCGTTTCCGTCAGAACCTGCTCGGCAAACGCGTGGACTACTCGGGCCGTTCGGTGATCGTCGTCGGTCCGGAGCTGAAGCTACACCAGTGTGGTCTTCCCAAGAAGATGGCGCTCGAGCTCTTCAAGCCGTTTATCTATCATCGTCTGGAGCAGACGGGGCACTGCACGACCATCAAGCAGGCTAAGGAGATGGTTGAGCTGCAGGAGCCGATCGTCTGGGACATCCTCGAAGAAGTCATCAAGGATCACCCGGTTCTGCTGAATCGCGCTCCAACCCTGCACCGTTTGGGTATCCAGGCGTTTGAGCCCGTGCTTGTGGAAGGTAAGGCCATCAAGATTCACCCGCTGGTCTGCACCGCCTTCAATGCGGACTTCGACGGCGACCAGATGGCCGTGCACATCCCGCTTTCGCCTGAGGCTCAGATTGAGGCCAGCGTTCTGATGCTTGCCTCTCATAACATTCTGTCGCCGGCGAGCGGTCAACCTATCACGGTGCCTACGCAGGATCTGGTGCTTGGTCTGTACTACCTCACCAAGTCCAAGGTCAATGCGAAGGGTGAAGGACGCGTCTTTGCCAATGTCGAAGAGGTCCTGATGGCGCTCGAAGCCAAGGAGGTCGAGACGCTAACGCCTATCCGTCTGCGTTACACCGGCCAGGTTCTCGATATGACCACCGCGTACGACGATCAGGATATCCTGCACACCGAGCCGGTTGATTTCAACAAACAGTACGTCAGCACTACGGTTGGCCGTGCCATTCTGAACGATGCACTTCCCGAAGGCATTCCGTATATCAACGGCCTGCTGAAGAAGAAGGGAATCGGCCAGCTGGTGAACTACTGCTACCTGAACCTTGGCCTTGAGGTCACGGTGAAGACACTGGACCGCATCAAGGACCTCGGCTTCCGTTATGCGACGCGCTCCGGTCTATCTGTAGGTCTCGATGACATGGTCATCCCGGAGTCGAAGTACGTCGTTGTCTCCGAGGCTGAAAAGCAGGTCATCAACGTCCAGCAGCAGTACCTTGATGGTGCGATCACTAACGGTGAGCGTAACAACAAGGTCATCCAGATGTGGTCGGCAGTCACCGAAAAGGTGGCCGATGAGATGTTCAACAACATGAAGCGCGCGGATAAGGAAGGAGCCATGAATCCGATCTACATCATGGCTGACTCCGGTGCCCGTGGTTCGAAGCAGCAGATTCGTCAGCTCTCGGGTATGCGTGGTCTGATGGCGAAGCCCTCGGGCGAGATCATCGAAACACCGATCACCGCAAACTTCCGCGAGGGTCTGACCGTTCTGCAGTACTTCATCTCGACGCACGGCGCTCGTAAGGGCCTTGCGGATACCGCTCTGAAGACTGCCGACTCGGGTTACCTAACCCGTCGCCTGGTCGACGTGGCACAGGATGTCATCATCTCGCAGAACGATTGCGGAACAGTCGAAGGCATCTATGTCACTCCGATCATCGAGGCTGGCGAGACTATCGAGCCGTTGCGTGATCGCATCATCGGTCGTGTCTCGCTCGAAAAGCTGAAGGATTACGAAGGCAAGACAATTGTCGATATCAACCAGGAGATCGATGAGGACCTTGCCAGCGCAATCCAGGCCGCCGGTATCGAGCGCGTTAAGATCCGCTCGGTGCTGACCTGCGAGTCCAAGCGCGGCGCCTGCATCCTTTGCTATGGCCGTAACCTCGGCTCCGGCAAGATGGTTGAGATGGGCGAAGCCGTAGGTGTGATCGCGGCGCAGTCGATCGGCGAGCCGGGAACCCAGCTCACCATGCGTACCTTCCACATCGGCGGTACGGCATCGCGAGTCTCCGATACCTCTCACATTGAGGCGAAGAACGCTGGAGCCGTTCGCTTCATTAACCTCGTCACGGTTCGCTCGAAGTCAGGCGATCTGGTTGCGATGAACCGTAATGGCTCTATCGCGATCATCGACGAGAAGGGACGAGAGAAGGAGCGCTATGCGATCGTCTACGGCGCCAAGCTGAAAGTGGAAGAGGGTGCCATTGTGGCACTTGGCGACCGCCTCGGCGAGTGGGATCCGTACACCTTCTCGATCCTGACGGAGATCGCCGGCACGGTTCAGTTCAAGGACCTGCAGGAGGGTGTGACGCTGCACGATGAGATCGACGAGGTCACCGGCCTCTCGCGTCTGGTCGTCGCCGACTCACCCGACGAGAAGCGCCAACCGACGATCATCATCAAGTCCGCGCAGGGCAACAAGCGTTATCTGATGCCCAGCCGTGCTCACCTGATGGTGACCGATGGCGACGAGCTCTTCCCGGGAGACATTCTGGCGAAGATCCCGCGCGAGACAACCCGTACCAAAGACATCACGGGTGGTCTTCCGAGGGTCGTCGAGTTGTTTGAGGCGCGTAAGCCGCGTGACCCCGCGATCATCTCGAAGATCGACGGTGTCGTTCGCTTCGGCGATGTCTCCAAGGGACAGCGCAAAGTGTACGTCACAGCCGACAACGGGCAGGAAGAGGAGTACTCGGTTCCGCGTGGTGTTTACGTCAACGTGCAGGAAGGTGAACGCCTCCGCGCAGGAGACGCACTCATCGACGGTCCTCGTAACCCGCACGACATTCTTGAAGTGCTCGGCGAGCGCGCATTGCAGCAGTACCTGGTGAACGAAATCCAGGAGGTCTACCGTCTGCAGGGTGTGGCGATCTCTGACAAGCACATCGAGACAATCGTTCGGCAGATGCTGCGCTGGGTCAAGATCGAGGATGTAGGCGATACCAACTTCCTCGTCGACCAGCAGACGGATCGGTTCCGCTTCAACGAGGAGAATCAGCGTGTCCTCATGAGTGGCGGCAAGCCGGCCATCGGGCGCAGTCTGTTGCTTGGTATCACGAAGGCGTCGCTTTCAACCGACAGCTTCATCTCGGCTGCAAGCTTCCAGGAGACGACACGCGTTCTTACTGAGGCCTCTATCAACGGTGCAGTGGATACACTGCGCGGCCTGAAGGAGAACGTGATTGTAGGACGTCTGATCCCCGCCGGAACGGGTATGGAGTACTACCGCAATGTTCAGCTCTCCCCAGAGCTGGAAGAGGTAGCGGCTCAGGTACAGGCCGAGGTCCAGGAGGCGCACGATGCCGAAGAGCGCGAGCTCGAGGCGATGCGCATGGAAGGCGAACAGGAAGAGATGGCCGCCGAATAAACTGGCCGTTCAGGTAATCGCGCTTAGCGGCGCATAGAAAACGGCAGAGCTTCGGCTCTGCCGTTTGTTTTGCTGCTCAAGACGCCTTGTTGAAGTTGGCCATATGGCATTCTCGCGACAGGAAATTGCGATAGGTATAGCAATCAAGTGGGTTCAGCCAAGAGAGTTCAGCGTCTGAGTTTTCAGCCTTTGTATCTCTTACTGGGAGATGCGGTGGAAGGCATAAAGACGGCGGACTCTGGTGAGTCCGCCTTTCATTCGCAATTGTCCAAAGTTGATTACCGAGCGGAAACCAACTTGATCTCGAGGTTGAAGGGGAATGCAACCGGCTGATTGCTTACGGTGCCGGGGCTGAAGCGGTATTGGCTTACAGCTTCGAGAACGTTGCGATCAACGATAGGGCCTGCGGACTTGACGATCTTGAGAGCGGTGGGCTTGCCGGTTTCGTCGATGATCATGCCAACGGTGACAGTTCGGTTAGAAGCAACATCGGTCCAGGGACGAGTAGCGTCGGAATTGACGCTGATGGAGTGAACAAGCTTAGGAGCAACAACTCCCGTGGAGATACGGAGTGGCTTGGTGACAGCAGTACCGCGATCGCCAACTGCACCTAGTGCCGCCGGGGAGGCAGGGCGGGCCGCTAGCGCAAGCTGGGGTTGAGCAGGCGAACTTGCCTGAGCGTGAAGCAGGACGGGGGACAGGATGAGGGTGGCCAGAAGTGCCTTACGCATATTTGTCTCCTAATGTCTAAGGGTGCCCAGCACCATTTTTAATTTAGACAAGCATGATTGTCAACAGAATTATTTCTGCGCAGATTATGCTATTGAAAATACGATATTTACGGTAACTCCTACAGCGTAGGAGACGGCGATTTCTGGCAAGTGGCTCAGGTCTCTGTTGTATGGGGAAAGAATGCGATTCAGTCGCTTATCTGCTTCAAATCAGAGAGGGCTTGTATTCTTTTCCTCATGAAGAATGTTCTTGTCATCGACATCGGCGGCACTAATGTAAAGGTCGCGTCAACGACTCAGAGAATTCCGCTCAAGATCCCTTCAGGGCCCTTGATGACTGCAGAAAAGATGGCAGAGCAGGTGAACCTGGGAACGAGCGGTTGGGAGTACGACTGCATCTCGATCGGATACCCGGGGCCAGTGGCGCACGACCATCCGCTTGCGGAGCCTCACAATTTAGCCGCGGGATGGATAGACTTCCCTTATCAGAAGGCTTTCAAAAAGCCGATCAGATTCATCAACGACGCCGCAATGCAGGCACTGGGTGGATATCAGGGCGGACGAATGCTGTTTCTTGGAATCGGTACCGGTCTTGGTTCGGCGATGGTGTTTGACGGAGTCGTAGTGCCGTTGGAGCTGGCACATCTTCCCTATCGCAAAGGTCGCACCTATGAGGATTATTTAGGCAAAGCCGGGCTGGATTATCGTGGCAAAAAGCGATGGCGCAAATCCGTTCTCGACGTTATCGAACGACTTAAGAACGCGCTGATCTGCGAGTACGTGCTGCTGGGGGGAGGAAATGCGAAGCTCATGAAAGATCTTCCTGCTCATGTCACTCTCGGAGCCAACAGCAATGCCATAGATGGGGGGATACGTTTGTGGCAGGAAAGAGAAGAGTTGAAGGCTCCGGTTCGCGTTGAGAACACAGCTGAGAACTTATTTGCGGAGACATCAGGGAGAAGGCTGGCAGGTCGCGCAGTTTAGAACCTCAGCATTGTTCCTTGTGGAAGCAGGCGGTGAGTGTCGGTCGCGGTCGCATGCTCAATTGCACGCCGGATGCATTTCTCTGCTTTAATCAGGAGCAGAACCGAGCGCAAAAACAGGAGGCCAAGATGTCCGCCCCAACCAGTCTTGAGTTTGCCCCTGTCTCATCAGGAAGCGATCAGGTCGCTACAGCTCCCGCTGAACCGACGCGGAAGAGCGAGGTCATTGCAGCACTGCGCACAATTGCGGTTCTCAATGGACTAGGGCCTGAGGACTATGAGTGGATTGCCGCGCACGCAACCGAACGAGTTGGTCCCGATGGTGCATTGATCTTTCGCGAAGACGAACCGTCACACCATATGAACATCATCCTGCGCGGAGAGGTGATGGCGCAGCGGCGCAAGTCTGCCCCTGTCGCGCGCTTTGTAGGCAGGACGTCCAGGCTGACAGGCAAACTTCCTTTCTCGCGGATGAAGACGTGGGGCGCCGACGGAAGAAGCATAGGGCCTGTGTGGGTTCTGGATATCCATGAAGATCTCTTCGACGAGATGCTGCATGCTATTCCGTCGATGGCAAAGCTTTGCGTTTCTCTTCTTCTCGATCGGGTAAGAGATTTCACCCGAATGGACGAGCAGGCAGAGAAGTTACTGGCTCTTGGCAAGCTCGCAGCGAATCTTTCACACGAATTGAACAACCCTGCCTCTGCGGCCCAGCGCTCCGCCGTCAGCCTTTCTACCGAATTGCGTGAGGCTGATGAAGCCAAGTACCGCCTTGGACGCCTGTTTCCGTCAGACCACGAACTGGAGCGCTACAACCAGTGGGTTAGACAGGCACGTGACCATGTACGGGCTTCCACCGGATTTTCGCCGCTTCCAAAAAGTCCTCTCGAAGCAAGCGACTACGAAGACGAGATCTCATCGTGGCTGGACAGGCATCAGGTCACATCGCCCTGGACCATCGCTCCGATACTGGCCGAGGCGCGAATCCCGACCTCTATGCTTGACTCGCTTGCAACTGCTCTAAGCCATGAGACACTTTCTCCTTCACTCGCGACCTTTGCCAGCGCCCTGCGGGTGGAACGAATGGCCGACACGGTGGTCGATTCGAGTGGACGCATCTTCGAGCTGATCAGCGCCATCCGCGGCTATTCCTTCATGGACCAGGCTCCGATCCAGGACGTCGACTTGCCGTCTTCTATTGAAAACACTCTGGCAATGTTCCGCTCCCGCACTGCGAACGTAAGGATCTCTCTTGAGTTCGAACCGAACCTGCCACCGGTCAGTGCCTATGGAAGCGAACTGAACCAAGTGTGGTCCGCACTGATCGAAAATGCACTGGATGTTATGCACGACAGGGGAACGTTGACCGTCTCCATCCGAATAAGCGCTCAGATGGCGATGATCGAGGTTCGGGATGACGGTCCTGGAATCGACGAGGCGATCCAGTCACGCATCTTTGAGCCGTTCTTCACGACAAAGCCCATTGGCACCGCGATGGGGCTGGGCCTCGATACGGTGCAACGAATTGTCAGCAAACATGGTGGTTCCGTTGCCGTGGACTCAAAGCCCGGAGCGACCTGTTTCCAGGTCCGAATTCCTTTGAACAGACTTCGTGCTTACTAGGCGCAGGTGCGGGATGCAGGGAATCGGTAGAGAGAAAAGCAACAAAGTATCCGGGCGCCTAGAGCGCCTTCAGAGTCTCGGAGAACTCTAAGACACACAATTTTGCGAGGGCCAGTCCAGCTAGTCGGATTGATTTTTCCGGCGAAAAGGAGTTCAGTCTTTCGCAGCCGTGGAGTATGCTTATCCGCACAGCGCTGTGCCTCGGGGAAACCCGAGAGAGTTCAAGCATTTGAGGAGCTTCTATGTTCAGTCTGCTTTGGACCGCGATCATAGGTCTGGTCGTCGGTGCACTTGCGAAGTTGATCATGCCGGGGAAAGATCCCGGTGGCATCCTGGTAACCATGATCATCGGGATTGCCGGTTCATTCATTGGAACTTACCTGGGCAGACTTGTCGGGCATTACCAGGAGGGCCAATCGGCGGGGTTCATCATGTCTCTGGTGGGAGCTATCATTTTGCTGGCGATCTATCACTTCTTTCGACGGCGCCAGACAGTTTAGGCACAACCCGGATTATCCAGAGTTCAGGTCATGCAAGCACCGGATTAGATGTTTTGCAGGACTCCGATGCCGCTGTATCCCTGAAGAGAAGCCACGAACTCTTTCGCGGATACAGGGAAGCCCAGATAGTTTCCCTGTGCCTCGTCGCAGCGGCGCCGCATCAGGAACCGGAGCTGTTCTTCGCTCTCGACGCCTTCTGCGACGACGCGAATCGCCAGACCGTGAGACATCGCGATAATAGTTCGGACCACTGCTGCTGCATTCGGGTCGGTACCGGCCTGTTTGATGAAGCTGCGATCGATCTTCAGACGGTCCACCTGATAATCCAGGAGATAGGAGAAGCTGCAGAATCCTGTGCCGAAGTCATCGATGGAGATGCGAACCCCAAGCTCCCGGAGTTGTTGAAGCTTCTCCAGATTGCCGGGGGTGTTAACCATCAGAATATTTTCCGTAATCTCTATCTCTAAACACTTGGGTGTTAGGCCGCTGACCTCCAAGGCGAGCTCGATGACCTGCACCAGATTTCGCTGCTGGAACTGACGTGGCGATAGATTGACGGAGATCGTCAGGTCGGACCCCATCTCATCCTGCAAAGCCTTTCCCTCGCTGCAGGCAGTCATAAAGACCCACTCTCCGATCGAGACGATAAGGCCCGTCTCCTCGGCGAGGGGAATGAACTGTGTGGGAGGCACATTTCCTAGCTTGGGATGATTCCAGCGCAGTAGAGCCTCAACACCATTGATGAGGCCAGTCGTCAGCGAGATCTGCGGCTGGTAATGCAGACTCAGTTCGCCATTGTTAAGGGCGTGGCGAAGCGCATGCTCCATCGAGAGCCGGTCGGCAGTCTCCTTCAGCATGTCTTCACTGAAGATCTGGTACTGGTTTCGTCCGCTCTCTTTAGCGGCGTACATCGCGGAATCCGCACGTTTCAAAAGATGCTTCGCATCCGCTGCGACGTCGGGATAGATGCAGATGCCCACGCTCACCGTGACGTTTACCAGCTGCTCATCAACCTGGATCTCTGGAGACATTCGTTCGATCAGATTTGCTGCGCACTGCTCTACGTCGGCTATGGTCGTGATGTCAGGCATTACGACTACAAATTCATCACCGCCGACCCGAGCGACAACATCGCTGCTTCGGACGCAGCGCCGAAGCCTCTCTGCCGTCTCTATGAGAATCTGGTCTCCCGAGGTGTGGCCCAGCGAATCATTGATCCTTTTGAACTGATCGAGATCGATGACGAAGACGGCAACCCTGGTTCCGTAGCGACGGGCTCGCTCTACGGCCTCTACCGTCCTGTCCCGGAGGAGTGCTCGTCCGACCAGACCCGTAAGCTGGTCATGAGTGGCCAGATGGGTAACGTACTCCAGCATCTGTCTACGTTCCGTGATGTCGACGGCGATACCGACAAACCCGCTGATCTCCCCGGCATCGGAGGAGGTGACAGCCCGCATCGCGAGGGTGATCGGAGTGCGGCTTCGATCGCGCTTGATCAGCGTCCACTCCCTTTCCTGCATCTCCCCGTCGCGAGCTCCGGCCGAGAGAACTTCGAAACCGGGAGCATCCACTACGTCATCGCCTGCTATCGAGTTTCGGCTTGCTGCCACGATCTCGCGCTCATCGAGCAGAAGCATTATGGGCACCCTACCCACGAGTTCTTCTCGTCCGTAGCCTGTAAGTTTCTCTGCCGCGAAGTTGACTGCGGTGATCATGCCCTGCACATCGGTGGCGATAATGCCGAAAGGAGCGTGTTGAAAGATAGAATTGTTGAATTCTGCGAGGTGCTGATAACGTTCCTGTGCCGCTTTGACGTCGCTGATGTCCGTGCAGGTGACAGCCACTCCATCTCCGAGTTTCACGGCCTGATAGCGAACCCACGTGGCGCGCCAGGCGGTAGTTGACAGCACCGGGTATTCTTCTTTCATCGGTACGCCGGTTTCAACGACTTCTCTATATCGATCCAGGCGCTTCGAGCTTCTAATATCCACCACAGCTTCAGAGAGATAGGCTCCAACGAGCTGTGCTCGCGGAATACCGACCAGCTCTTCCGCATTGCTGTTGACGTAATAAATCCGAAAATCGATGATGTTACCGTCACTGTCACGAACTGAGTCGAGGATGGAACAGGCATCGAGACTTGCTTCCGCTGCTGCTACGAACTTGGAGAGTTTATCTTCCGGATCCTCGTACCTTTTAGACTTACGGGCGCGCCACACAGACCACGCCGCCGTGGCGAGGACGGTCGCGAACAGCGAAGCCAGACCAAACGTTGCCTGAGTCGCCCCAAGGTGGACGATCGGCAAATTTCCAATCAGGACGCAGCCGGGAAAGGTGGTCAGGCTGTTATTGCAGCAAGACAATCGCGGCGGAGGATCAAGCATCCAGGCTTTCAAGGAATCGCTCCGAGAGGAAACGTTGGGGTTACCGGTCTACATTAGACTAAAACCGGTTATATAGGATTAGCTTGAGAATGCAAGGTACGATTGGTCCGATATTATCCTGTCGGCTAGTCGACCAGGAGAGATCAGATGGTATATGCAAGTGGCTGTTGTACAGGCACATCGGATGGCTCTCCTCACTTGGAAAATGTATTTGGAATTACCGGCATATTACCAAGGTATGTAGACTTGCGTATAAAACCTTGACTTGGTCGAACTCGTTCTTGATCCTTCGTAGAGGCGAAACGTTATTCGCAAGTTTAGGTCTACATTCACAGGCGTGAAACAGATCGTTCTCCACACCATGCCTGCTCGTCTCGGTTTTGACTCGGAGAACGCACAACAGAGCCCTGTGACAAGAAAGCACCACCTGAAATGCCCCCTCAGGGCACGTTGAGATGAAACATTCATCTCGCGGACAAACATTTCTCTCATTTGGACCGAGAAACCAGGGACTTGCGCAGATTCTCCAGGGTGACCATCATATTCCCGCTCGCGGTAACGTTCCTTGCGACTGCCGAATAGGCTGATGCATCATCAAAGGTACAGGTCTGTAGAAAGACGAACACGGAGGTTTTGCACTCACCATGCTTCAAAGGTCTTTTTCACTCCCGGGTTTTGCGGCGGTTCTGATGTTTTGGACCGTTGTGACGCCGTCTCCGATGACCGCGCAGATGGCCCCTCCGTTCGTAAAAAAGCATCTTTATTCCTCTACGGCCAACCCCAGAGCCGATATTGCTGCTGCCTTAAAGCAGGCCAAAGCGGAGAAAAAGCGCGTGATTCTGGACTTCGGTGGTGACTGGTGCGGAGATTGCCAGGTCTTAGACATTTACATGCACCAGAGCCCAAACGCTGAGCTTCTGCGCAAGCACTTCATTGTCGTTCATGTCGATATCGGTCGCATGGATCACAACGTGGATATCGCCGCAAAATATAAGGTTCCCATCCAGAAGGGTGTTCCAGCGTTAGCAGTGCTGGATGCAAACGGGAAGCTTCTCTACTCGCAGGAGAACAAGGAATTCGAGAACATGCGCAATATGAATTCCAGTGACGTTACCAAATTCCTGAACCGCTGGAAGGCGTAACTTTGTCGTGGACGCCGCTGAGGTTTGCGGGCTTAGACTGTATCCGTGAGAACACTGCTGCGCATACCACTTATCTCTCATCGCGCTGTGGTGCGCGCTATAGATCATGATGTTCTGAATCTTGCGCAGTCGGCGGCCTACTCGGCAATGGTGGCCCTGTTTCCTGCGCTGCTGGTAGCGGCCGCGCTGATTGCGCTACTGCCCGACACGGCACCGATTCGCGCCCAGCTAGGCACCTTCTTTGAGCGCCTTCTGCCGGCCGACGTGATGCCCATCCTTGATGGATACTTTGCCAGCTCTCCGCACACAGCGAAATCTACGCACGTACTAGGCGTCTCATTTTTTGTCTCGTTCACGGGAGCTTCCAGTGTAATTGCCACGTTCATGGAAGGGTTTCGCAGAGCAAATGAACTGCCGATGGACTGCTGGACCTTCTGGAGGCGGCGTGCCCGTGCCTATGCCCTGGTTCCGCTCTCTCTTATTCCCCTCGGAATTTCCAGCGCACTTATCGTCTTTGGGCATTCACTGACTCACTGGGTGGCTGGTCATGTCATGCCTTCTATACGGACAGAGGTTTACATTGTGGCGCTCACCGTTCGCTGGCTTGTGGCGCTTGCCGGATCTGTGGGGCTTATCGCACTTATCTATCACATGGGAACTCCTGTACGGCAGCCCTGGCGACAGGTTCTGCCCGGAGCGATCGCCGCGACCACAATGTGGTTTCTCACCACGCTCATCTTCGGGTGGTACGTAACACGGTTCGCCAACTACTCGCAGGTTTACGGTTCGCTGGGGGCAGGAATCGCGCTTCTTTTCTGGCTCTACATCGTTTCGCTAAGTGTTCTCTTCGGCGCAGAGTTCAACTACGCCTTCCGCCTGCACCAACATCCTTATCGCTAATCGCTAAACCGTTTTACCCGAAGCAGCTCCCGCACGGGTAGAATGACGACGTACTAACTTTACTGGTAATACCATCGGGGACTCTTCCGCGACGGTTCGAAAAGGATCCTGCTGCATTTATGACTACCTCCGCGAATCCCATGCTTCTCGATACCCCTTCCAACGGAACGCTACGTGGTCGCCGCGCCAAGATTGTAGGCACACTCGGGCCCGCTTCGAGTTCTATCGATGTCTTCCGCCAGCTTGTGCGCGCCGGACTCGACGTCGCTCGTCTCAATTTCTCGCATGGCTCCCACGAACAGAAGGCGGAGCTCATCCGCATGGTGCGGCAGGTGTCAGAGGAAGAAGGGAAGCCTATCTGCATCCTTGCCGATCTTCAGGGGCCGAAGATCCGTACCGGGAAGCTTAAGGATCACAAACCCGTACAGCTTGTCGCCGGCAAACAGCTCATCATCACTCCGCGTGAGATCGCAGGCACGGCATCGATGGTCGGGACGACCTTCACGACCCTGGCTGAGAATCTCGAGCCGGGTTCGCGCATCCTTCTGTCCGACGGATTGATTGAGCTGCACGTCGAGCAGGTTAAGGGCGGAGACGTAATCTGCAAGATCATCAATGGTGGCATGCTGGGTGAGAACAAGGGCATCAACCTCCCCGGAATTCCGGTCAAAGTGCCCTCGCTCACAGATAAGGATGAAGAGGATCTCATCTTCGCCATCGGTGCCGGCGTCGATACCATTGCTGTGTCCTTTGTACGAACGGCGGACGATATCCGCCACGTAAAAGGGCGCCTGGCAGCGCTCAACTCCGACGCCTGGATCGTCGCCAAACTTGAAAAGCCGCAGGCGATCGAACATCTCGACTCGATTCTCGAGGCAACCGACGCCATCATGGTGGCGCGCGGCGACCTTGGCGTAGAGGTTCCGCCCGAAAAGGTTCCTGCAATTCAGAAACACATCATCCGGCGGGCGGCTGAGTATCGAAAGCCGGTCATCACCGCAACCCAGATGCTGGAATCGATGATCGAGAATCCACGTCCGACCCGCGCCGAAGCCTCGGATGTGGCCAACGCCATCTATGACGGTACAGATGCCGTCATGCTCTCGGCAGAGAGCGCTGCAGGCAAGTATCCGGTAGAGGCTGTCGCAATGATGGCAAAGATCGTTACTGAAACTGAAGAGCAGATCCACTTGGATCCGCCGCCTGAGCATCATCACCCTCGTGGTATGCGGCTGTCTGTCGCAGAGACTATCTGCGAATGCATGGCGCACGCGGCTGACGACCTGGACGTGTCAGCCATTGCAATCTTCACGGAGACCGGCGCGACCGCTCGTCTGCTCTCCAAATACCGTCCTGATCCCCCGATTTATGCACTCTCGCCGTTTGAGAAAGTCATCAATCGTTCGATGCTTCTGTGGGGGACCTATCCTATCCTCTGCCGTCGTTTCCACGATACCGACACGCTGGTCAACATGGCTGAAGAGATCCTTGAAAGCCACGGCCGCGTCCGGGAGCGGCAGATCGTAGGCATCGTCGCTGGAACGCGCACACGCTCCGGAGCCACGAACTTCATGCGTTTACACATGATCGGGGATCGCGAAAAGGATTCTGCATCCGCTCCAGATCAACCGGTAGAGACTAAGACCACGCCAAAGCCGTCCAAAAAGAAGAAGCGCTAACCATCCTGAGGGTCAGAAAGGCCGCCCATCCGGGCGGCCTTTTATTTCGTCACAATATGCTGTAAAAAATCTTCCAGCGGCGTTACCCTTATCGCTAGCGAGTGCAACCCCGTCTGTTCCTCGCATCTCCCAGGCCGACAATTAAAATCACTCGCACTGCCCTCAAGTCAGGAGCTAGCCATGCCGTCTTTTTCGCAAGATCTTTCCGGTTGTCAGCCCTTCTCGCGCCGATCTTTTCTCCGCTCAGCCTCCGCTGCGGTCGTTGCTGCGCCCATTCTTACCGAGGCCCATTTCGCTCGTGCTGCCATGGGAGCTGCCGCTGTTCCTGAGTTCTCGATGAACGGTGTCTACCTGGATGCAAACGAGAACCCGCTCGGGCCTTCGGACTCGGCTCGTAAGGCTATCGCGGATATCATCCCGAACGGCGGTCGCTATGCTCCACCGCTCTACTTCAGCCTCATAAAGATGTTCGCCGAGCAGATGGGGGTTCCTGCCGAGTACGTCATGGTCTACGACGGTTCCAGCCCACCGCTCCACTATAGCTCTCTGGCGTTCACCTCGCCGACGAAGAGCTTTGTTTGCGGGAACCCGACCTATGAGGCTGGACAGCGCGCCGCTACCATCGCGGGTGCGAAGATTCACGCCGTTCCGCTTGCGAAGGATCACTCCCATGACGTGGCTGCCATGATCAAAGCGGATCCGAACGCGGGGTTGATTTACATCTGTAATCCAAACAACCCCACCGGCACTACGACCAGCAAGGAGCAGATCGACTACGCCATCGCTAACAAACCAGCCGGGGCAGTTGTGCTGGTTGACGAGGCCTACATCCACCTGTCGGATGCTACTTCGGCAATCGACCACGTGAAGGTCGGCAAGGACGTCATCGTTCTGCGTACCTTCTCGAAGATCTACGGGATGGCAGGCATTCGCTGCGGTTTCGCGATTGCGCGGCCTGACCTGCTCAAGAAGCTTGAGAACTACGGTCAGTCACCGATGCCTATTACCGGTATGATCGCGGCTCAGGCCAGCCTGATGGATTCCGATCTGGTGCCCACGCGTAAGAAGCTGATCGCCGAGACTCGCAATAAGACCTTCGCGTGGTTGAAGGCCAACGATTATTCCTTCATCCCGTCGGAGAGCAACTGCTTCATGATCGACGTGAAGCGACCGGGTCCCCAGATACGCGCTCTCATGGCGAAAGATAACGTCCACATCGGTCGTAGCTGGGCGGCGTTGCCAACCTATGTCCGCGTCACGGTCGGTCTGCCCTCCGAAATGGAGGCGTTCCAAACCTCCTTCAAGAAAGCCATGGATACACCGGCAACCGCATTCAACGGCCTCCAGGGCCGCATGCATCGCGACGGCATCTATTCCTGAAAACCAGCTGAACTCCAAAAGAAAAGCCGCCTCGTCCTGAGGCGGCTTTCTTCTTTGGCGAGAAGCGTCACTTCTTGGATTCGAAGGCATCCGCGGCTTTGTTCATCTCTGCGGGCGAGACAGCATGAGACGAGATGCTGACCTGATACTGGAACGTCGCAGAATTACCCTTCTCAAGCGTGTAGTCGAACTGCGGCTGCTTGGCATCGAAGATCTTCCTGCCCAGAGGGTTCGCTGCAAATAGCCCGTACCCACGTGCATGCCAGTAAGTTGGGTATCCCGGATTGCCCTTGTGATCGAAGATCGCAATCGTCTCAGTGTGTCCATCCGGAGTGTGGCCCGTTAGCTCGCACCAGCGTCCGCGCGTCGCCCACACCGCGTCGCCTTCCACTCCTTCGCTCGTTCGATAGACTCCGGTGGCTCCTGCGGTATTGCCTTCCACCTTGGTCTGCCGTCCACTTGCATCGGCGAAGGTACCACCTTTCTCAGTCGGTGACTCCAGGAAGTGAGCGACGCGAATTCCGAGTACTCCTTCCTTATCGTCGTGAAACACCACCTTGTCGAGAGCCGTGAGCGTCACGGTCATATCGATCGTGCGCGTATCCCCGTTTTGAGAGAAGACGTACCTGGTTCTCTGGTTGAGAATCTTCTCTCCTGCACCGGTCTCCCAGACTGAGTCGACGACCAGTTCTCCCTTGGCTCCGCTTTTGACGGAGACGATCTTCTCGTGGTGGATCGTCCCCATCTTTCCCCGGTTCTCAGGTTTGATGGCATCGGAGTTATTCCAGAAATCAAACCCGTTCGCGTTGCCATAGTTGAACCACAGACCTGCATGATGCGGATGATCCACTCGCTCCGTATCTCGGGGAGCAAGCGGATACCCCCGCGTGACCGTGACTCCATCGGCGGCCACGAGAGGGAACAGCACAGGCTTCTTCAGTGTGGAAGGCCACACGTAAGAAGTAAAAGGTTTGCCGTCGATCGTTACGTCTACACGGTGTTGTGCCTCGTCAGCGACGACGTTGACCCCCTTCGTTGCCGCTCCGGCTACCTGCAAAGCACTCATGGCCACTGCGCACCCCAGCAGCAGACTACGCATAGACCTTGCCTCCCGCGAGGATCTGCTGCGTCTTGGAGTTGAAGGTCACTCTCTGTCCTGTCTGCATCGCCGCGATATTCATGCAAAGCGCAACGGAATGACTGTAGCCTGCGTCCACATTGGCATTGGGCTGCTTCCGCGAGCGGACACATTCCATCCAGTTCAGCATGTTCGCCGAGGTCATCGGATCGGCGCCAGTGTCCGCAGCCGTGGAGGCAGCCTCAGCGTGTTCGCTCAACGCGGTCGTCGGAAGCAGATTCGCCTTCATGTCCATTTCCGCAGCTGCCTTCGCCGTAAGGCCACCGGTCGAGTTCACCACCTGCTTGTCCATGTCGAGCGAGCCGCCATTGGAGTAGTAGATCTCCTTCACGCCACCAGCAGAGTTGGTCTGCCGCGAAGAGTAGAGCACCTGGAAGCCTTTGGTCGGATCATCTTCCGGACCATAGTCAAAGACCGCCGTCATCGTGTCCCAGTTCTTGCGGCCGTCGTGCCACTGGTAGATTCCTCCGTTTGCCACCACGCTGCGCGGGTGCGGATATCCGCTGAACCAGTGAACGGTGTCGATCTGGTGGACCAGCCACTGGTCCGGGATTCCCGAAGAGTACGGCCAGAACAGACGGAACTCCAGGTACTTCCTCGCGTCGAAGGGTTCGTACGGCTGATCCATCAGGTAACGCTTCCAGTCCGTGTCCTGTTCCTTGAGCAGCGGCACCACATCGGGCCTGCGCCAGCGTCCGGGCTGGTTCACATTCCATGTCATCTCGACCATGTTGATGTCCCCGAACTTGCCCGACTTGATGTACTCATACGCCTTTTGATAGCTGGGGGTCGATCTTCGCTGGGTTCCGATCTGCACGATCTGTTTGTTGGCGTGCACGGTGTCGCGGATCGCACGAGCATCCTTCATCGTGTGGGCCAGCGGCTTCTCCACATAGGCATCCCGACCAGCCTTGACCGCCTCAACACCATGTTTTGCATGCTGGAAGTCCGCCGTCGCAATCAGTACGGCATCCACATCCTTGCGCGCATAGAGCTCATCATTGTTTCGCACGGTTTCGACCTTCGGGCCGCCCTTCTTCTGTATGTAAGCGACACCCTCCTCGCGCCGGCGATTCCATAGATCCGAGATCGCCACAAACTCGAAGTTCATGTCCTTGGCGTGCTGTAGAAAGGATGGAATCAACGCGCTCTTCATACGATCTCCACAGCCCACCACTGCGGTTCGTACACGGTCGTTTGCACCCACAATTTTGGCGTAACTTGTTGCATTCCATGTCGCGACGGTTCCGGCCACCGCCGCCCCCATCTTTACAAACTCCCGCCGGCTCGTCTGGTCTGATCCCATTGCTTGGCTCCTCGAACTAGAAACTCTCTAAAGTGCGCCGGGGGCAAATTGTCTCTCTGGCCTCGAAATCCGTTGGAGTTTCGAAACCGAAAACATTTCTGCTCGTTCGGCCCGGGAAGTGTACAGAACTTCCAAGAGGTCTGGCCACTTTAATCCGATGGCCAATGTTTTCGTATCTGCGTTCTTCACAGTTCCACAAATCTTCCCTTCTAGAGCTTAGGTAGGAAAACACTTTCCCCTTGTGCCACAGCAATAAGACACAAATGTGCAAAAAAATGCGGATAAGCGCCTCTAAGGCCGCTCCCGAACTTTGGCCACCCACTTGCTTCTATGGCAGGCAGTACTCATACAAGCAAGTTGGGATGAAAACAATGTCTCGTCTTTTGAAAGTTTTGGTTTTTACTGCAGTTGCCTTGGTTCTCTCAGGTTCGGCCCCGCTCCTCGCTGACACGGTTACCTACAACGTCACTCTGACACCCTCTCCCGGTTCCATCTATGGTGGCACTGGATCCGTGACCTTCGACGGTGCTCCCTCTGGAACCGGGATCTCTGACTACTCGATCTCGAATGGAAAGCTGCTCGATGTCGTTTTCAACATCGATGGCCAGACCTTTACCCTTGCAGGAGCTACCGGCGATACTCTGGTGCGCTTCCTTGACGGGCAACTGAATGACATCACCTTCTCCGAATTGATTGGGACATCACCCAATCGTTACACCTTCCATTCCACTAGCGGCTATGCCTTCTACTACAACGATGGGCAGGCCGCATCTTACGGTACCTTCGCGGCAACTCCCGCTGGTGGACCGTCTCCCGTGCCTGAACCCGGTTCGCTGGCTCTGCTGGCTACTGGACTTCTGGGCGGCAGCAGTGAACTTTATCGCCGCCGACGGTTTGCGCGCTCCAACTGAACTCACAAACGAAGTTCAGCCGAGAATGCGCAGAGTGGCAGATCCACCTCTTCAATCGCAAGGCGTGATCTGCCACTCTTCTGTATCTGTTCCGATTGCTAATGACGCTTGAAGTACTGGATATCCCGTTCGTGCTTTTCAGCCTGTTCCCGGGTTGAGAACGTTCCGAGATTCCTTCTCTTCTTCGTCTTCGGATCCACGTGGCGGGAATAAATCCGATATTCTCCGGTTTTGAGCTTGCGAATCATCTCCGGCTACCTCTCCCCCGTGAGATGCTGTTCGATTCCGGACTCGTTTTCCGCACTGCTCTAACCCATACAATCAGAGACATGGGTCGCATTCGCATCCTCTCCGACCTGGTGGCCAACCAGATCGCCGCCGGTGAAGTCGTCGAGCGTCCGGCTTCGGTGGTCAAGGAACTGCTCGAGAACTCGCTCGATGCCGGGGCTACCCGGATTCGGATCGAAATCGAGGCTGGCGGGCGCAAGCTCATCCGGATTAATGACAACGGTCACGGCATGGTCGCAGATGACGCTCTCCTTGCGTTCGAACGCCACGCCACCTCGAAGCTTCGCACCTCCGATGACCTGCTCTCGATTGCGACGCTCGGTTTCCGGGGCGAGGCTCTCCCTTCCATCGCATCCGTCTCGCGGCTCACACTCGAAACCCGATCAGCCGAGGAAGAGGCTGGAACGATCGTTGAAATAGCAGGTGGCAACATACTTCGGGTTGAACCTGCAGGTCTGCCGGTAGGGACGACGATCACCATCCGCGATCTCTTCTTCAATACGCCTGCCCGGCGAAAATTTCTCCGATCCGAACAGACCGAGTTATCCCACATCGCCGCGCTGGTGACCCATTATGCACTGGCCAATCCCACAAGGCATTTTGAGCTGCACTCCTCCACCCAGGCGCTACTGACCGCCTCGGTGGCGGCGACGAGTGCCGATCGTCTCTTCCAGATCTTCGGAAGAGAGACCAGCTCGAACATGATTCCTGCCGCGGCAGAGATCGATTTCGCGCGCGCCGGACTCCCCGAACCACCGCCATGGAAGCGCGATGCGGATTACGAGCCACCAGAGCCGGGCTTTCTTCGTCTTTCCGGCTTCGTCTCCAAGCCCGACCTGCAGAAGCTCAATCGAAACTCGATCTACATCTTCGTCAATGGTCGTCTCATTCGCGATCGCCTCATCCTGCATGCTCTGACCGAGGCTTATCGCAACATCATTCCCCCAACTTCCTACCCGGTCATACTTCTCTTTCTCGAGATGCCGCCTCAGGAGGTGGACGTCAACGTTCATCCTGCGAAGACTGAGGTTCGCTTTCGCCAGTCTGCGTTTGTTCACGATTTCGTGCGCGACACGGTACGGACGGCGCTCATGCACGCTCGTCCTGCAGCCGACTTTCTTCAAGCGCTGCACAATAGCCCGCTCGCCAGTGCGTCTTTGCTCGTCGACGTCAGCCCTCTACCATCTGGATCAGAGCAGCCGGTCTTCGATCCGGTTCGTGATCCATCCGGATTCGGCTCCGAAGCTCCGCCGACTGCCTCGGATGTCGCAGCCTTCAGCCTGGAATCGCCAGCTCTCCCCGCTGCACCAGGGCGGCTGGCCTTCAGCGAAGGCATCCCCGTGGGCTATGAGCGTCCACTCTCGGCGTCGCCACTTGAACCTGACGGAGAAGCCCGGACCCTGAACGCTCTCGCGACCCTCAGGCCTCTCGGGCAGCTACAGGACTCCTTCATTCTTGCTGTTAATGATGAAGGACTCTGGATCGTGGACCAGCATGTCGCGCATGAGCGCGTTCTCTTCGAGAAGATCCTGCGGGAGCGCGAGGTTGAGGGAGTGCAGCGTCAGCGGCTCCTGATGCCTGTTCTTATCGATCTTCTTCCCGCGCAGATGGTTGCATTTGCGCGTCTGGCTGCAGAGCTTGAGCGCAACGGCTTCGAGGCCGAGCCCTTCGGTCCGCAGACCATCGCGATCAAAGCCGCTCCCGTCGGTCTTGAGGGCAGGGAACTGGAGAGAATGATCGAGGAGGTTCTCGCGGTCCCTGATCGTGAGCAGCAGGTTGAAAACGCCGAGGCACGCCGTCATCGCATCGCCGCCTCGATCGCCTGTCATGCTGCGATCAAGATCAACACGCCGCTCGATCCGGCGAAGATAGACTGGCTGCTTCGAGCGCTGGCAAGGACAGACCATCCCACCAGTTGTCCTCACGGACGTCCCATCGCCCTGCGATACTCCCTCAAAGATATCCAGAAGGCATTTCACCGTATCTGAACGACATCTGAACGACGCGAAGGGCAGCCATGTGGCTGCCCTTGCTCACTACCGGTCAAAGAAAACTAGTGCGCCTGTCCGAGCGCCTGCGCGGGGGCGACATTGGCTGTGAACTTCGTTCCACTCTCAAGAGAGATGTTCTCACCCTGCGCGTCCAGCACACCCGCGCTCTCCGGAGTCGAAGGTGCACTCAGCATAACCTTCGGCTTGTTTCCGACAGCGACACGATCGGTAGCGTTCTTCAGCATCTGTCCAGGTGCTGCAGTTTGCGAGGGAGAATTCATCTCTCCTGCAGCCATGGTTGGAGAGCTCGGCACGGGTGCGGCGGCGCCTGCCGTTGATCCGCCAGCTCCTGCAGCCCCTGGGCTTCCGCCCATCGGCGTGCTGCCCATCGCAGCTCCTCCGGCTGCCATGTCCGTATTTGAACTGAGCGTCGGAGCTGTCATTGAAGTAACAGCGGCACGGATCGGAACCTCTTTACCGTCTTTGAGCACAGCGCGATTCAGCGCCAGCACCAGGTGTGAGTCGTTTTGTTCCTTGGATTTTGCTTTTACATCCACGACATTGCCGACCAGCTTCGTTCCCTTCGGGAGAGCTGTGCCATCCGGTAACTTAGCTTCGCTAATTGTCTTGGCGTTGACCTCGTCGCCGACCTTTGCCTTCTTTGTGTCGATTCCCTTGGTAAACTCCGCTGCCACACTTGCCGCCTGGACCTGTTCCGCCTTCTGCGTCTGCTGCGGCGTGCCTGCATCCGTCATCGCACGCGCATGCGAACCCGTCTGGGTCGTCCCCGGTGTCATGGCTGGATCGGGAGTCTGAGGAGAGGCCGTACTCTGTGCCTGCAGGGCGACCGACATGACCGCGAGCGAGGCTAAGGACAGAATCTTTGTCATAGCGTTCTCCTTTCGTGAGCAGGCGTCGCACAACCTGCACTCAAACTTCGACGGCCGTCTCAAAAGGCGCGTTGCTTACGGAGCAAATCCCCAAAGACGATGAAACAGAACTGAGTCGCAAGTTCTTCTCTTTGGTGCGCCGATGGAAAGCTATCGAAGACGCAGCCATTCAGCACATCTATCCGGTGTTGTGTAGGCATCCTTTTCACTGTCAGGGTAGCCAGAGATGCCAACGTGCCCGGCAGCACAATCTTATTGGCATCGTTACACTGGAAGTCTGAGTGAATGCCTCTTGAGACGCCAAACTCCGGTCCGCTCGTAGACGTTGCCGACCCGGCACCCAGCGGCTTCGCTCCGCTTCGTATCCGGCTCTTTCGTGATCGCTGGATAGCATCTACCATCTCGTCCATTGGAACCTGGATGCAGGACACGGCCGGAACATGGCTGATGACCTCGTTGACAGCGTCTCCTCTGCTCATCGCGCTCATGCAGACGGCGGCATCTTTGCCGGTGCTGATGGTCGGCCTGCTCGCAGGCGCTACCGCCGACATCTTCGATCGTCGCAGGCTGCTCATCTTCTGGCAGGCGTGGATGCTCGCCTCCGTCGCGGTACTCGCTGTGCTGACATTCCTCGGGTTCATCTCCCCGTGGACTCTGCTGGCATTCACCTTCCTGCTCAACATCGGATCGGCGATGAACAACCCTGCCTGGCAGGCCATCGTTCCCGAACTCGTTCCGCGTGAGCTTATCCCCGACACCGTCTCTCTCAATGCAGCCTCCAACAATCTCGCGCGAGCTGTAGGACCTGCACTTGGTGGGCTGATGGTCGCGGGCTTCGCAAGCGTTCACGCCGGCGCGGGATCAGTCTTCTTCCTGAATGCCTTGTCGTTTGCGGGCGTCATCTGGGTTCTCTTCAACTGGAAGCGGACGCCGCTATTCAAATCGGCTCTGCCGTCCGAGCGTATCGCTGGATCAATCATGACCGGCCTGCGCTATGTGCGTTATGCGCCCGAGTTGCAGGCGTCACTGGTTCGTGCCTTCACCTTCACCTTCTTTGTCTCAGCGATGTGGGCGTTGCTTGCCATCGTCGCCAAACGTGACCTCAACGAGGGTGCGCTTGGCTATGGCATCCTCAACGGCTCTCTCGGCCTCGGAGCAGTCATTGCGGCCACTCAACTTCCGCGCATCCGTCGACGCGTCCCTGCCGACACCATCATCGCTGTCTCGACCTTCTACGACGTCGCCACCCTGCTCATACTCGCGTACGCTCACTATCCCGCGATCATCATCCCCGCGCTGATACTCTCCGGCTTTGCGTGGACCAGCACCATGTCCACCCTCAATACATCGGTCCAACTTTCCGTGCCTGCCTGGGTTCAGGCGCGAGCCCTGGGAACTTACCTGATGACCTTCCAGGGAGGGATGGCGCTGGGCTCCCTTATCTGGGGCTCCGTCGCAGAGAAGACCTCGACTCCCTTCGCGCTTGCTGCCTCAGCCTGCGGGCTGGCCATCAGCTATCCTTTCATTCGTCGTTTCCACATCCTGCAGGGGCCTCTTCCCGATCACACCCCGTTCCGGTCTTCGCGAAGTGCCTCGCAGCCAAGCGTCTTCCAGCTTGCCGACTCTGCAGCGCAGGCTGACGACTTGATTCATGCAGGTCCTGTCCGCATTTCGATCGAATACAGGATTCCCCTGGAACGCTACGCGGAATTCACACACGCCATCCACGAGCTTCGCGGCGTGCGTCTTCGTGACGGCGCCATACGGTGGGGAATCTACCGCGACGTCATCGATCCCGAACGACTCAACGAGACGTTCGTCATGGAGTCGTGGCTCGACTATCTCCGCTCTCGCGAACGTATTACTGCGGCCGATGAAGCCATCCGGGCGCGTGTTCGTGAGCTGCATCAGGGTGATGAACAGCCGAAGATCTCCTATCAGATCTACGCGCGAGAGATCACGCCAAACGAAGTCCCGCACCATCACGGCTCCTGATCGCACATGAAGCTTGCCGCCCGTACATCGCTCCTGCTCGTAGCCCTGTGCAACTCCATCCTCTTCGCGCAGGGACAGGGCTCCTCTTTGCCTGCGGCGTCGATGCAGCCTCTCCCGGCCATCCCAAACCTCATGCATGAGGTCGAGCAAAACCAGAGACAGGCGGAGGCTCTTCAGGCGAACTATCTCTACCGCGAGGTCGCCCGCGAGCAACGAAGCGATGGCCGGAAGACCGAGACGAAAGAGTATGACGTCTTCTGGCTCAGAGGAGTTGAGGTTCATAAGCTCGTCCGGAAAGACGGAAAAGAGCTTTCTCCTGACGAGCAACGCAAAGAGAGCGACCGTATCGACAAAGAGGTTGAGAAGTCGCAGGAGCGCAAGCATAAGGCGGACGCCGAGGGAAAGGCGACTGATTCTCATGGCAACGAAGAGGTCACCGTCTCTCGTTTTCTAGAACTCGGAATTTTTTCAAATGCCCGCCGCGTCAAACTCAATGGACGAGACACAATCGCCGTTGATTTCGCCGGAGATCCAAAGGCAAGAACAAGGAACCGGGTGGAGAGCGTCATTCGCGATCTCGCGGGAACCATCTGGATCGACGAGCAGGATCATGCCATCACCCAGATTCACGGACGCTTCGCCGACTCCTTCAAAGTTGGCGGAGGTCTGGTCATGTCCATCAAAAAAGGAACCAGCTTCTCCATGCAGCAGATGAAGATCAATAACGAAGTGTGGCTTCCGTCCCGGATAGAGGGGGAAGGAGCCGCACGCGTGTTATTGCTGCTGCACTTCGACGGAAGTATCCTCATCACCGACTCCGACTATCGCAAGTTCAAGGCGACATCGACCATCCTCCCTGGAGTCGAAACCGTCCATCCCACAGTCCCGCAAGACACGCCTTCTCCACCGCGATAGTTCAACCGCTTCGTAAACGGAAGAGAATTCGCCAGTGACACGCCAGCAGGAGTAAATTTGGTCATACCATTTTCCTGACTTTGCAGCACTGATCGACTTTCTATGGCGCAACTTCTCAAGCTCGGCTCAAACGATGATGTTGCGGTGGCACTTACGTCCGTGGCACAGGGCGAGTTCATTCCGGAGTTGGAGCTCACGGCGGCGTCAGAGGTCCCCGCGGGACATAAGCTTGCGTTGCATCCATTGCCGTGCGGCCATGCGGTTCGCAAATTCAACCAGATCATCGGCTTTGCCACGCAGCCCATAGCCGCCGGAGAACATGTCCACACTCACAATCTGGCGGTTGCCGAATTCAAACGGGACTATGCCATCGGTGCAGAGGCATCAGGCTCTCAGATTGTCTCGACCGACGAAACGACCTTTCTCGGTTTCGAACGCGCTGATGGCCGTGTAGGAACCCGCAATTATGTTGGCGTGCTCACTACAGTGAACTGCTCGGCGACGGTGGCTCGCCGTATCGCGGCCCACTTTACTCCTGAAGTCCTTCGCAGCTATCCCAATGTCGACGGCGTCGTTGCGCTCACCCATGGCACCGGTTGCGGTATCGCCAGTCACGGAGAGCCTGCCGACCTTTTGCGACGCGTCTTTACCGGCTATGCCACGCATCCCAACTTCGCTTCGGTACTCCTGCTCGGTCTGGGCTGTGAGACCAATCAGGTCGATCGGCTGGTTGAACTTGCGGGCGCTCCCGACTCCATCAGGACCGCCAATATTCAGGAAGAGGGCGGCACTACCGAGAGCATCAAAAACGGAATCGCGACCGTCTACGAGATGCTTGATCGAGCCAGCCTCGCCGTTCGCACCCCGGTCACTGCATCGCACCTGGTTGTGGGCCTGCAGTGTGGCGGATCGGACTCCTACTCGGGAATCAGTGCGAATCCCGCCTTGGGTGTAGCCGTTGATCATCTCGTTCGGAGCGGCGGAACTGCAATCCTCTCCGAAACCCCTGAGATCTACGGCGCCGAACATCTGCTGACGCGAAGAGCTTCGAGCGCGGAGGTGGCCGAACGCCTTCTGCAACGCATTAGCTGGTGGGAGAATTACACCGCGCAGCATGAGGCTTCGATGGATAACAATCCGCAGCCCGGGAATAAGACAGGTGGACTCACCACCATCTTGGAAAAATCCCTGGGAGCAGTCTCAAAGGGCGGTTCCACCGACCTCAGAGAGGTCTATCGTTACGCCGAACCTGTACGCGAGAGAGGTCTGGTCTTTATGGATTCTCCAGGCTTCGATCCGGTCTCGGCGACGGGCCAGGTGGCAGCAGGAGCGAACCTCATCTGCTTCACGACCGGACGCGGTTCGGTATTCGGCTGTAAACCCACCCCTTCCATCAAGATCGCTTCGAATACCGCACTGTTTCGTCGCATGCAGGATGACATGGATATCAACTGCGGTTCGGTCATCGATGGAGACCAGACGGTGGAGAAGGCAGGAGCGGCAATCTTCAAGGAGATTCTGGAGATTGCGTCCGGAAAGCCTACCCGGAGCGAGATTCATGGATTCGGGGAAGAGGAGTTCCAGCCCTGGGTTTTGGGTGCCACTCTATAGTCCCTGCACAACGGAAGTTGCAGGGACCCATATGCAGTCAACCGACGAAAGGACTAGCATAGATATGCAGAGATATCGGGCGTTCGTCGCCGCAATTTGATTATCTAGAAAATCGAGGAAGCAATGGCCACCAAGGCAGAGGCGTTGACCCAAGGACCCGCGGTAACCGATCAACATGAACGCGAAGCAGTGTTCGACATCTTTCGCCGATGGGGGTACCTGCAGGCTTCACTCGACCCTCTCGGGCAGTACCTTCCGCCGGAGCCTTTTCCCACGCCCGCACCCGAGGGAGAACTGGCAGTAGAAGCAAGGCAATACTATTGCGGGACCATCGCCGCAGAGTTTATGCACATCCCGAGCCCTGAGCAGAGGCAGTGGCTTCAGGAGAGGATTGAGCAGAAGCCTCCCAAACCAAACCAGGCACAAATCCTCACGCAGCTCATTCGTGCCGACCTCTTCGAGCAGGTGATTCAATCTCGATATCTCGGAGCGAAGCGTTTCTCGCTTGAGGGCATCACGGCGCTCATTCCATTTCTCGATCGAGTCTTCGAAGTCGGCTCCAGTCTGGGAGTAACCAAGGCAATGCTGGCGATGAATCATCGCGGCCGCCTGAATGTGATGACCAACACGATTGGCCGCCCTGCACGTGAGATCTTCACCAAGTTTGAAGATGTCGACCCGCGCAGCACCATGGGTGGCGGCGACGTAAAGTATCACATCGGCGCGACGGGCGATTACACCTCTCCGGACGGCAAGGTCATCAGCCTTCATCTGGCCTCCAACCCCAGCCACCTTGAAGCCATCGATCCTGTTCTGCTGGGGCGCACCCGCGCGAAGCAGGAGCGCATCGGCGAAGGCGGCAAGCAGCAGGTCCTTCCGATCACCATCCACGGAGACGCTGCATTCGCCGGCCAGGGAGTTCTGGCCGAGACGCTGAACATGGCGACGCTGCATGGATACAACGTTGGCGGAACCCTGCATGTGATCGTCAACAACCTGCTGGGTTTCACTGCGAATCCTGAAGAGTCGAACTCTTCCCGCTTCTCCACCGACATCGCCAAGCGCCTTCCGATTCCGATCTTTCATGTCAATGCAGAAGACCCTGACGCTGTCGTTCGGGTCGCTGCGATCGCGGCGGAATATCGCCAGCGCTTCCACACCGACTTTGTGGTCGACCTGATCGGTTACAGGCGCCATGGCCACAGCGAGGTCGATGATCCGACGGTGACGCAGCCTCGTCGCTACGCGGCCATCAAGGACCACAAGCCTCTGTTCCAGATCTATGCCGAGAAGATCGGCGTGAATCCGGCCAAGGAAGCTGAGGCGATTCAGCTGGAGTTTCTGGACCAGCAGAAGGCTGCGACAAAGGCAGAGCGCATTCCAAAGCTCTCCGAGCTACCCGATTACTGGGACAAGTACAAGGGCTGTGAGTTCAATCCGGCTGACGAAGCGAATACGGGAATCTCAGCCGAGCGCGTCGGTGAGATCGTGCGAAAGATCACCACGGTTCCGGCGGACTTCCACATCCATCCCAAGGTGAAGAAGCTCTTTGAGCAGCGCCAGGAGATGGGAACGGGAGCAAAGCCGTTTGACTACGGCATGGCGGAACTTGTCGCCTTCGCTTCGCTGGTGGAAGAAGGAACGCTGGTGCGGCTGACGGGACAAGACTCTCAGCGCGGGACCTTCAATCAGCGTCACTCCATCGTTGTGGATACCGAGACCGAGGTTCGCTACTCTCCGCTGGCTCATCTGAGTGAGAAGCAAGGCCGCTTCGAGGTCTACAATTCGCTGCTCTCCGAGGCTGCCGTTCTCGGCTTCGAGTACGGTTTCGCTCGCGACTACCCTGAGGCACTGGTGATGTGGGAGGCGCAGTTTGGCGATTTCGCCAACGGCGCCCAGATCATCATCGACCAGTTCATCGCGGCGGGCGAGGCCAAGTGGGGCCTGCTCTCCGGCGTGGTGATGCTGCTGCCTCACGGATATGAAGGACAGGGACCGGAGCACTCGAGCGCTCGCATCGAGCGTTATCTCCAGCTCGCCGCCAACGACAACATTCAAATCTGCCAGCCTTCGACTGCGGCTCAGCACTTCCATCTGCTGCGGCGTCAGGTGCTGCGTCCGTGGCGTAAGCCGCTGATCGTCTTCACGCCGAAGAGCATGTTGCGTCACCCGGACGCTTCGTCCCCGATCTCGGATTTCAGCCGGGATCGCTTCCTGGACGTTTTACCGGACAATGAGGTCCAGAATCCTCGCCGCCTGCTGGTCTGCAGCGGCAAGATCGGACACAATCTCCGCGTGGAGCGCGAGAAGCGCAAGGACACCAGCGTCGGCATCATCTTCCTGGAGCAGCTCTATCCCTGGCCGGAGCATCAGCTGCAGGCTGCGCTCGACCAGCATCCGGGAGCCGAAGAGATCGTCTGGGTCCAGGAAGAGCCGGCGAATATGGGAGCGTTCTTCTACGTCATGCCTCTTCTGCGGCGGCTGGCGCGGGATCGCGCGGTTCTGAGCGTCAAGCGCAGCGCCAGCGCCACCCCGGCGACGGGTTCCGCGAAGGCGCATGATATCGAAGAGAGGACTTTGGTCGATATGGCGTTGGGAGCAGCAGGGGATCGCTAGACCGATCCCCACCCCCCGTACACATTTAGCGCAAAATCTTCCAGACATTGGACTTAGCCCCGGACCTCGGTCGGAATCACGAAAAGGACCGGCTTAAAAGAAGAGAGCCCCGAGGGATCGGGGCTCTCTTGCTTATGTATTCAAGTCTACCACCCCGCGCACTACAGAACCGCACAATCAACTTGTTGAATAACAAGTATTTGCGGGGTTTTGCCTCTTGACACGGCAATTCCATCGAGCGGGAACGGCAATCAGCTTATGTCAGGCTGCCGCTGGTTCCTTAGGAAGGGATGTTGGATCTTCTGGTCCGAAGATGCATAAAAGGGATAGCCCGTAGCTATCCCTTCCTGCAAAACCGGTCGTCGCTGGCCCTCAACCCGGTTTGGAGTTTTAGAGAGGCTGAACGTCAGAAGCCTGCCAACCCTTAGGCCCCTTGACCACGTTGAACTGAACCGCCTGGCCTTCCTGGAGGCTCTTGAAGCCGCTGGAATTAATCGCCGAATAATGAACAAACACGTCCTCACCATTCTGACGGCTAATAAAGCCAAACCCCTTCGCGTCGTTGAACCACTTTACTGTTCCCTGTTCCATGTTGTTTCTTTCCTTCGTTTACACCTGAATTGCCGTAGATACAAATCGGGGTTTTGCGCAGACAAGCATTGCAGAAAACCAATCTGTTTCAAACGATGTGAGAAGGTTAGCATACTCCGCAAATTATTTTGGAAAATCTTTGTTTTGCACCACCAACGGTGCAAGAAATGCTTGAGGAAAAGGTGTCTTGTGTGCTGACAGGGCAAGGCTTATCGATTGGAGACAAGTGTGCCTATGGCTGTCTCAGACGCAAGCAATGAGAGCCGTGGAGAGAGGCGAATATGGCTCCTCCAGTGCTGTGGAAAAGTGCGGAATCAGCGATACCGAATCAGCTTCCGGGAGTGCTATTGGGGCGCAGATGGGAGCGCACGATCTCTTCTGCCCTGGCCAGAACCTCTTCCAGGGTCATCGCGGTTGAGTCGAGAATGACCGCGTCCTCGGCCGGCCGGAGGGGTGACTGCTTGCGGTTGCGATCCCGCTCATCGCGCTCCTTGAGATCCTGAAGGATCTTGTGCTGTGCCTCGATCTGCTCCGGCGAAGGCGCTGCGGGGACCACAGGCTTTGGCCGATCCTCAGGTGAATGGGGAACGATAACCTGACGATAGCGGCGGTCGCCGCGAACCTCCGGGGAGGCGTCGAGGAAGATCTTGACCTCGGCGTCCGGGAAGACAGCGGTTCCGATGTCTCTCCCCTCCATCACGACGCCGCCCTTTGCGCCCAGTGCGCGCTGCTGGCCGACCATCCAGGCTCGAAGCTGTGGATGGACGGAGATACGCGAGGCAGCCGCGGTGACATCGGTATCGCGGATGCGTTGCGAGACGTCGAGATCATCCAGCAAGACCCGATTGCCTTCCAGTTGAGGCTCCAGGCGGATCCGGGTGTAAGAGGCCAGTTCGAGCAGAGGCGCTTCTTCATCGAAGTCCAGGTCGGTTTCGATCGCTTTGAGGGCGAGCGCCCGATACATGGCTCCGGTCTCCAGATTGAGAAATCCAAAGTGGCGAGCCAGGTGCGCGGCTAGTGTACTTTTGCCCGCCCCCGCCGGACCATCGATGGCGATGATCGGGCGTTCACGCCGATCGGGCATGGAGACGGAGGAGCGGGGAACGGAGCTGAGGGAATTGTTCATGCGCGGCTATCTTATTGCGTGTACTGGCCTGATGGGAAAGGGGAATCCGGGAGGGAGTTCCAAAGGCGCTACTCCTCCCGATCTTCGCGTGGCTTTCTGGCAGGTGCGCCGCGTTTGCCAAACGGCTTCTTGTTCCCCTTGAATTTATCGAACGGGCCTTCGTTGCCAGAGGGCTTACCGGAAGAGCTCTTAGGCTTGCCTGCGAACTTGCCTGATGGCTTTCCGAACGGCTTTCTGCCTGCACCTGCAGGACCACCTTCAGGGCGCGGCCGCCTAGGCCTGTCGGAGCTGGATTCGCCGGTTCTGGCGTAGGGCTTCCTGTCAGAGAAGCTCTTTTTAGCGCCGCCCGGTCTATCGCCGAAGCCCGGTTTGCTGCCAGTAAAGCTTCGACCACCCGAGGGCTTATCACCAAAGGACGGTTTGCTGCCGGAGAAGCTTCTGCGCGGAGCATCGGAGAAACCCGAACCTTCTGTACGAGGCCTGGAGGATTTGCTTCCACCGAAGGATTTGCCGGGGGAGAAAGGACGTTTCGCATCGGATCCGCGACGCGGCCGATCTTCTCCTCCGCGATCCGGCCTGAATCCAGCGCCGGTGCCCTCAGGGCGTGAGAACTTACGCGGTGGAGCGTCGAAACCGCCGGAACCTTGTGGCCTGGGTCTGCGTGGAGCGTCGAAAGAGCCGGAACCCTCAGGCCGAGGCCTTGAGAACTTGCCACGCGGACCGTCGAAGCCACCCGAACCTTGTGGCCGTGGCCTGCGTGGAGCGTCGAAAGAGCCGGAACCCTCAGGCCGAGGCCTTGAGAACTTGCCACGTGGACCGTCGAAGCCACCCGAACCCTGCGGCCGTGGCCTGCGTGGAGCGTCGAAACCGCCGGCACCCTGCGGCCTAGGCCTGCGGGGAGCATCCGAAGATCCGGCACCCTCAGGTCGAGGTCTCGAGAACTTACCGCGGGGAGCGTCGAAGCCGCCGGAGCCTTCCGCTCGGGGTTTGAAGGGACGCGGACGCGAAGCATCGAACGATCCAGCACCTTCGGAACGGGGTCCGGAGAACTTGCCACGCGGCGCATCGAACTTGCGGAACGGCGGGCGCCCCGTTCTGTCTCCACGTCCCTGGCTGTCGTTGTCGCGACGGAACGGCGGTCTGCCTTCCCGGTCTGGGCGGGGTGTTCTGGTTTCGCTGCCGGAGCCTTCGAAGGAGCGGGGGCGGCGTGCTTCGCGATCGCGCTTCTCTTCGTTCCAGGGGCGGCTGAAGTCTGGCCGCGGACGGTCGCCTGAGGTACCGGGTCTTTGTTCGTCCCGCCGGAAGGGCCGGCGTTCGCGATCGGAGTTGCTATCCTGCCGTGGAGCTCGGCGCGGCGCATCCCTGTCCTGAGCTCCGCGGGCCTGAAATCCGCGATCCTGAGCTCCGCGATCATCCCGGCTGCGCCTCTCGAAGGGCTTGCGGGCGGAAGGAACAAACTTTGCGATGCGCTCGGCGGCGGGTGCTCCGGTGGTATCGCCTTCTGTGGTGACGACCTGCGAGTCGACATCATCGGCGACGGGCTCGGCTACAGGCGCGAAGACGGGAAGCTCGCCTGGAACATACACGTGAGACTTTCCATCGATAACGAGAGTTTCAACCTGGCGCGCTCCAAGTAGGGCTCGAACGACTTCGCGAATGCGCGAGCGTGACGCGAGAGGGGAGAGAAAGGTCTCGATCTCCTCTTCTGTTGGAAGAATGGCCTGCGCGAGATAGAGCGAGATAAGAGCGGAGAGCGCGCTGGGAAGACCGGCGTTTGCTCCGGATTTGAGCTGCTTGTTGTAACGGGTGGTGGTCAGCTCCCAAAGGGTGGCTGTACCGTCGGCCTGAAGGACGGGAAGGACCCGCAGGTGCTCCCACAGTTCGGTGAGGGCGCGAAGAGCGGCGGCCTCGGTGACCTCGTTTCCAAGCTCGGTGGCGAGCTCAGAGGCGGTCAGGCGTCCCTTGGTGGAGAGGAGGTTGAAGCTGGCCAGAGCGAGGGGAGAGACCTTGGTGGCTCCGCTGGTGACGGGTGGCTGCTTCCATCCCTTATCGCCCCGGAGGGTGAAGATGTAAGGAAGAGCGGACTGCGAGACGAGAAAGTCGGGGGTCTCGGATCCAGCTCCGGTCGGCGAACCAAACAGATGCAGCGGAACGACGGAACCCTCGCCGACGAGGCGGGCCAGAAGAGTGCGTGGCTGCTGGAGCTCAGCGAGGCTCGGAGCCGGTGTGGCCGCCCCAAGAACGGCTTCGGCAAAGCTGGGAGCCGAGACCAGAAACTGCTGGGTACGGGGGGTATAGAGAACCAGCCCCATGCTGTCGATCCATTCGCGCAGCGTATCGACGGTAAGAAGCGGCTGCGCGTCATGGTGCCAGTGCGCAAGTCGTGTCGCGGCAAGCTGGCCGGCAGTTGGAGCGATGGAGGTATTCAACGTAATGCCTTCCTGCCGGGCGCGATGCTGGGCGCAACGGCAAATCCACAGGCCTGGGCCGATGGATGACGGTTCCCTGAATGAGTGGGAGCGGCGTGCGCCTGATAGACGCAGGAAACCCGCTGCATGTCATCTACTAGGATACCCCAACCGGAGCGCGAAAGCAGAGGGCAGAGGAGTATAGTCTCGCTCTGCCCTCAAAGGAAGGAATGCTGGTGAAGGGGAGGGTTAGAAGAGAACCTTCAGGCCGAACTGGATCTGACGCGAGGTGGTGGCTGTACCGGTGATGACGCCGGCGGTCGGGCTGGCGACGATGGCGGCGGTCTGATTGGCAGCACTGCCCTGGGTCGGGCCAGAGGTGAAGACTACAGGGTTGGGAGTGGCGAAATTTGTGTGGTTGAGGACGTTGAAGAACTCAGCCCGAAACTGGGTGCGGACGCGTTCGCTGATCTGCGTCGCTTTGAGCAGAGAGAGATCGAAGTTGGCGAGGCCCGGGCCGGTGAGGGTATCGCGGCCGAGATTGCCGACGGTTCCATAGGCGGGTGCAAGGAATGCCGCGGGGTTGAAGTACTGTTGCGGAGTACGCGGGTAGAGATTGCCGTGGAAGTCGGGATTGATGTCTGGCCGAACGGGATTGCGGGTGTCTCCGGAGCCGGTTGGGTTGTAGCCAAGCTGCGGCGAGAAGGGGAAGCCGGACTGGAGAGAAAGGATGCTGCTGAGCGTCCAGCCACTGACGCCGCGAGAGGCGAGCCCGTGGAGATCTGCTCCAAACCGGTGGCCCTGGCCAAAAGGCAGATCGTACGTACCGTTGATAGCGACGAGATGACGAATGTCGCTCGCGGAGCGGCCGTAATCGAGATGAGGGTCGGCAGGGTAGGAGACGAAGGCGGGAGTGTTGGCGCTGACGCTGGTGTTCCAGGCCGAGCCGTTGTCGAGATTCTTCGAGAAGGTGTAGTTGCCTCGTAGCTGCAGACCGCGAGAGAGGCTGCGACGAACGTCGACGACCAAGCCGTTGTAGTTGCTTACTCCGCGGGAGATCCACGAGGTTGTGTTGGCGACCGCGGGGTTGACCTTGTTCGTCGTGGGGTAGTAGATCCTTCCATTCATGACGGTCGCTTCAGGCTCGTTGAGGTCGGCGGAGAGGATCTGGTTATAGCCATGCGAACCGATGTAGCTGAGGGTGAGAGAGGTGTCTGGCGTGAGCTGCTGCTCAAGCTGCAGGCTCCACGACAGAACGCTGGGGGTTGCGAGGTCGGTCTGCACGTTGGAGGGCGAGATCAGCGTGCCCGGTGCTGGCGCTGTCGAGGATGTGATGTTGAGGGCAGAGACGGCGACGTTTGCGAGGGACAGCGTGGTGTTGAAGGGCGCCGCCTGATCGAGGCGATAGTTCAGGTTGTCGAGCAGGGAGTAATGCAGGCCGAAGCCGGCGCGGAGGCTGGTCTTGCCGTCTCCGCGCACGTTCCAGGCAAGGCCGAGCCGCGGAGCAGGAAGGAACTTCGCTCGATTGTCGGTGAGGGGAGAGGTTCCGACGAAGGGATTGGTGTTGATGACTCCATTGGTGAAGCTGTAGTTGGAGGCGCGGCCCTGGGATTCGTTGAAGCCGTTGGTGGATTCCATGCGCAGACCGGCGCGGAGCTCGACGCGCGGCGTGAGCTTGATGGTGTCTTCGAGGTATCCGGCTCCCATCCATGATCGCCAGCCCAGCCGGGTGGGAGAGGGCACGACGGTGAAGGTCTTGACCGTGCCTTGGAGGAAGGTGGTGAGCGACGCGAAGGAGGCCTGACCGAACTGGTTCTGGGCGAGATTGTCGTTGGACTGCAGCCGCTGCAGCCAGCCTCCGGCCTCGATCTGATGGCGGCCATGGGTCCAGAAGATGTGGTCGTCGAAGGTGAACAGGTTGCGCGTGGTCGCGTTGTTGGAGCCGACATTGGCTCCCGCGCCGGTGATCTGGGAAGAGCCGTTGGAGGCGGTGGAGCCTGCGATGACGATGGCACCGACAGGCTTTCCGGCGACCCATCCGGGGACGTCGGCTCCTCCGAGCGGAGACGAGGTTCCAAGAAAGAAGAAAGAGGCGCGAGAGAAGCCGAAGCGCGCCGTGTTGAGGAGGCTGGGAGAGAAGATGTGTTGCTCCTGCAGACTGGCGACCTGTTCGCGAAGATCTTCGTTGATGGAGGCGAGAGGATTCTGAGTGGGGGTGTCGGCGGTGGAGTCGTCCACGGTGTAGACCCCGAAGAAGAGATCGCGCGTGCCGATGTTGTAATCGGCGCGGGTGGTCCCGAAGTCCTCGCGGATATGCTGCATCGGGTTGGAGTAGGCGAGCGCGATGCCGGTCTGATTTCCCTTGGCGTCCAGAAGCGCGGGGCCGTTCTGTTCGGGCCAGAGATTGAGGAGAGGAGCTACTCCGGGGGCGATGCCGACTTGTTTGCGCGGGCCCGAGGGGTTCGCAGGATCGGGAAGATAGCCTTGGCGTGCCTGTGCGTCGGGAACGAAGGTGACGTCGGAGAGGCCGAGGTTCTGGCGATAGCCCTCATAGTTGGCGAAGAGGAACAGCTTGTCCCGACGGATGGGGCCACCGAGCGAGCCGCCGAAGTTGTTTCGCTGGAATCGCGGAATGTCAGCCTGGTCGAAGTAGTTGCGGGCATCGAGGGCGGAGTTGCGGAGGAACTCATAGGCCGAACCGTGAAGGTGGTTGGTTCCTGAGGCGGTGACGATGGAGATCTGTGCGCCCTGGCGCTTGCCGTAGCTTGCGGAGTAGGTGTCAGAGACGACGTTGAACTCGCGTACGGCATCGACGCCAAGCAGCTGGCCGCTGGTGCCTCCGGGAGTGACGTTGATGAGGGAGGCCCCGGTGTACTCGACGCCGTTGAGGAGGAAGAGATTGTCCTGCGGGCGGCGACCCGAGATGGAGAACATGTTCCCGACCGAGGAGTTCGAGGTACCGATGCTTCCTGAGCGTTGGCCGGTGTAGTTGACGACCGCTGGATTCAGCGTTATCAGCTGATCGTAGCTTCGTCCGTTAAGGGGGAGCTGCCTGATCTGGCGCTCATCCACAAGGCCGGAGGTCTGCTGGGTGGAGAGATTGACGATGGCGGGAGTGTCCTCGACCGTGACCTGCTGTTCGACGGAGTCAACCGTCAGGGGAAAGTCCAACTCTTTGCTCTGACCGATGGTCAGGGGAATGTCCGTGCGGCGCTGAGTCGAGAAGCCATCGTGCTGGACAGAGATGGTGTACGTACCGATGGGTATGGATGGCGCTGAGAAGCGGCCATTGCTTCCGGTTACCAACTTTCTTTCGTTGCCGGTCTCTTCGTTGTGAATGATCACTGTGGCGTCGGAGAGCGCGGCTCCACTGGGATCGCTGACGACGCCGGTGAGCGTGCCTCCCACCACCTGTGCGGGAGCGGAGGCTGAGAATGCGGCGAATATAAGAACGATGACGCTGAGGATGCGTGTGGCGGGGAAGCTGCGCAAACGCGCCTGGGTCTGCATACGGTCGTACATGGAGGTCTCCGAAAGAGGAAAAGGAACACGCCGCTTGGGCGGTCTGTGATGAGGTTTTCTTTTTGTGAAAGGAAAGCTGAGCTGGTCCTCGCTTAAGAGCGGCGACAACAGCGATTGACTTGAAGTACGAAGAGCGAAGTCATCGGGTGACTCCGTGGCTGTAGCTCCAGTAGACGAGCCCCAGCGTGATGAATGCGATTGCGATCTCGCCAAGGATTCCGACGATCAGAGGACGCCATCCCTGGCTGGTGAGGTCGCGGAGGTTCGTTCTGAGTCCAACGCCTGCGAATGCAGGAAGGAAGGCCCACTTGGAGAGATTGGCCAGGCTGGTGAGCTGGCTGTGGGTGAAGAAACCGGCTGTTGCGAGAACCGAAAGCGCGATAAAGCCGAGGATGAACTTCGGGAACTTGCGCCAGAGAAAGACGCCCTTGTGTTCCACATCGGGAGCCAGACCCCGCGAGGACCAGTAGACGGCGTAGGCAAGGACAACAAAGCCGATGAAGCCGGAACGTGCGGTCTTTGCGAGTACAGTCCAGCGTCCGGCTTCTTCGCCGTAGAGAGCGCCGGTGACGAGCGATTCGGCGGTGTTGTCGACAGCGAGGCCAGCCCACATGCCGTATCCCTGCTGGCTCATGTGAAGAGCGTGGCCGATGGCAGGAAAGGTAAAGAGTGCGATGGCGCCGAGCGTGAGGATGGCCGCGATTGCGGTGGAGGTGTCTTCTTCTTCGGCCTCAATGGCGCCGCGAGCAGCCATGATCGCGGTGACACCGCAGATGCTTGATCCCATCGCCAACAGCGAGGTCAGTTTGGGAGGCAGGCGAAAGATACGGCCCAGCAAGTGCATCATGGACAGCGAAAGGGTCAACTCGACCGCAACCAGTGCGAGAGAGAGTCCGCCGATGTGCAGAATGTCCTGCAGGAGAAAGCGGGCGCCCACCAGGACGATGCCGAGCTTGAGCCAAAGCTCGTAGGTTGCCACGCCGGCGCGGAAGAGGGGAGCGACGCCCCACGTGTTTCCAATGAAGAGGCCGAGGAGGATAGCCCACAAGACATATTCAAGGTGAGGGAAGGGGATGCTGGGGTAGGTCGTCCGGAGGACAGTGGAGGTATGTTCAAAGAGCTTGCCCAAAAGTCCGATACCGAAGAGCAGGGCCACTCCCGGCAGCACACCAAGAAACCTTGCGCTGAGTGAGGGAGAGGGGGCAGTCACCGGAATCGTCTGGACAGACACTTAGGATCCTAGAACCCGATGGGAGGAATCAGGTCAAAGCGGATAAGTGCCGCCAGGGTGAGGGCGATCGCAACGGCGATCAGGTCGATGTTGATGCGGCTACTGGATATTTGAGGAGCTGCCATAGATGCCTCGATTCAGCGATTGAACTTTTTGAGTTTCCGCGGGCATAAGAAAAACCCACGTGCGCGATTGGCGCTGCTACGTGGGTTCCTAAAATCTTCTAAGCCTGAACTACGATCTTGGCCTAGGCGAGGGAGATTCCAGCGCAGCAGCAACAGGTGCCCTTACAACAAGGACAACAGTTACAGGCCGCGATGCGCATCAATCCCATTAGGAAGAGGTTAAAAGGTTCCGGGGCATGCGTCAAGTTGAATGGTGGAAAATCTCACTATAAAAAGGAAACCCACGCAGCGCGGTGGGGGCTGTTGCGTGGGTGTTCCATTAATCAACGAAGTGGGTGGACTTCGTTATGACCGACTCAACCCGAAGGGAGTCCTGCCACATCGGTTAAGATACCGATAAAAAGGTTGCCCGTCAAGATGCCTTTGTCTTATAGGGCATCCTGGTGTCTGCAGCGAAACCCTTTCAGAGGCTGAGCTAAGGTAGACATCCTCAACTAGATATGGAGGGGGCATAGTTTTTCGGCCGCGAGAAGGTTTCCGGCTGTGCCTGATCTGATCACCTCTACATTCAGAGGCGGCAGATGAGAAGCTCACGCTCATAGATCATCTCGGGTGGAAGGTGATCATGGAGCGCGAGAAAGAGCTCCTCATGGTCCATCACCTCGCGGCGCCAGGCAGCCCGGTCGACCGTCTGCAGCTCGTCGAAGACGGCTCGGCGTCTCTCTTCGGACATCTGCAGCCCCTCCCACCGAATGTCTTCGTAGTGAGGGGTCCACCCGATCGGCGTCTCTTTGCCCTGAGCTCGTCCGCGCACGCGATCGACGACCCACTTCAGCACGCGCATGTTTTCCGAGTATCCGGGCCAGAGGAATCTTCCGTTCTCGTCCTTACGGAACCAGTTGACGTGGAAGATGCGGGGCGTGGACGAGAGCGTGCGCTGCATCTTGATCCAGTGCCGGAAGTAATCGCCCATGTGATATCCGCAGAATGGAAGCATGGCCATGGGATCGCGCCGCACTTTGCCCAGTGCGCCTCCTGCGGCCGCTGTGGTCTCTGAGCCCATGGTGGCTCCTGCATAGACTCCGCCGGACCAGTTGAAGGCCTGATAGACGAGCGGCATGGTGGTCGAGCGGCGGCCCCCGAAGATGATGGCCGAGATGGGAACTCCCTGCGGGGCTTCCCAGTCGGGATCGATGGTGGGGCACTGGCTCGCCGGGGCCGTAAAGCGGCCATTCGGGTGCGCCGCAGGCTTTCCGGTCTGTTTGCCGATCTCAGGGGTCCACCGCTCTCCACGCCAGTCCAGACACTCTGCTGGTGGAGTGTCGGTCATGCCCTCCCACCAAACGCCGCCCTCGGGGGTAAGCGCCACGTTGGTAAAGATTGTGTTCTTCGCCAGGGTGGCCATGGCATTGGGATTGGTCTTCGCGGAGGTTCCGGGGGCCACGCCAAAGAACCCCGACTCCGGATTAATGGCGCGGAGTCTTCCGGTGGAATCGGGCTTGATCCAGGCGATGTCGTCGCCCACGGTCCACACCTTCCAGCCCTCAAAGCCGGCGGGGGGAATCATCATGGCGAAGTTGGTCTTTCCGCAGGCGGAAGGAAAAGCCGCCGCGACATAGGTCTTCTCGTGGGTGGGCGACTCGACGCCCAGGATGAGCATGTGCTCGGCCATCCAGCCTTCGTCACGCGCAATATTGGAGGCGATGCGGAGCGCGAAACACTTCTTTCCCAGCAGGGCATTGCCGCCGTAGCCAGAGCCGTAGCTCCAGATCTCGCGGGTCTCCGGGAAATGGACGATGTACTTGTCGTCATTGCAGGGCCATGGCACGTCCTGTTGGCCGGGCTCGAGCGGAACTCCGACCGAGTGCATGCAGGGAACGACGCGCTTGGTGTCTTTGTCGATCTCGGCGAAGACCGGGGCGCCGACTCGGGCCATGATGCGCATGTTGACGACCGCGTAAGCGGAGTCAGTCAACTGCACGCCGATCTGCGACATCGGCGAGCCGATGGGTCCCATGGAGAAGGGAAGAACGTACATCGTCCGCCCCCGCATGCAGCCGCGGAAGAGCTGCTTGAGCTTGCGGCGCATCACGAACGGGTCTTCCCAGTTATTCGTGGGACCGGCGTTGTCCCTGGACAGGGAGCAGATGAAGGTGCGGTCCTCGACCCGGGCGACGTCATTTGGAGCCGAGCGGGCGTAGAAACAGCCGGGCCAAAGCGACTGATTCAACTGAATGAAGGTGCCTGCATCTACGAGCTGGCGGCACAGAAGATCGTATTCGGCCTGTGACCCGTCGACCCAGTGAATTGCGTCCGGCTGGGTGAGGTCTGCCATCTTTTCGACCCAGCGAATCAGGTGCTTGTTCGAAGTGGGCGGCGCGGAAGGAAGGACAGCAGTAATAAGGGTCTTTTCGGTCTTCATAGGGTGATCAAGAATCTCCTGATAAGGATTCGCCCGCTTCCGGGCGCTGTCAACTCCGTCGTTCGCTCCGCAGAAGGTCTTACGTTGCCCCGTGTATAGGACGCGGGAAGTGGTCAGGCCAATTTTGCTTCAGCTGCGATATGCTGTTTGCCATTGAAGAGAAGGAAGGATCTCATGGGTCTCCGGTTCCACCACTCGTTATCTGTTGTGGCATTGAGTTTAATTTGTGTATCAGCGATTGCGCAGGGAGATCCCCCTCGCGCATTTGATGCCGCCACGGCTGCAATGCGGAAGCCCGGAACGAGCGTACGCATTGACCTGATCGGCGATTCGACCCAGACGGACCATGCCGGTTATGGAAGAGGATTCTGCGCCAACCTGACTGCGGCGGTGGATTG
This sequence comes from Edaphobacter sp. HDX4, assembly GCF_036877565.1. Classification (NCBI taxonomy): domain Bacteria; kingdom Pseudomonadati; phylum Acidobacteriota; class Terriglobia; order Terriglobales; family Acidobacteriaceae; genus Edaphobacter; species Edaphobacter sp. HDX4. The sequence goes on along the minus strand of NZ_JAEDXW010000004.1, from coordinate 131,581 downwards.
TCTGAACATGGCCAAAGGGGGCGCGAGCACCAAAACCTACCGCGAGCAGGGGTTGTGGGACAGAGCCCTGGAGACCAGGCCGGACTACATGCTGATCCAGTTTGGCCACAACGATATGGAGAGCAAGGAGCATCTTCCGCGGCAGGTCCCGATGGAGCAGTACGAGGCCAATCTTCGACGCTATGTGCAGGAGGCTCGTGCGGCAGGGGTAAAGCCGGTGCTGGTCACACCTCTCACGAGGCGCTACTTCGGTGCAGACGGCAAGATACACTCCGACCTGCTGGCACACGCCGCGACCATGAAGCGTGTCGCCACCGAGATGAAGGTGCCGCTGATCGACCTGCAGGCTGACAGCATCGCCTATCTTGATCGTGTGGGCGAGGCGGAAGGAACCAAGCTTGGCATCACGAAGAAGGACTCTGACGGGAAGACGATTCCGGACAAGACGCACCTGAACTGGGCCGGGTCTTATGTGTTTGGACGCATCGTCGCGGTCGATCTCGGCAAGGCGGTGCCCGCGCTGGCGCACGATGTAAGGCGGCAGGCAGCGCAGCTTCCGGCGGAGGGCGTGAAGGCGATGAAGGTCTTCGAGGGCGGTCCGGTGAGGATTGTGCTCGTAGGCGACTCCACGGTGAATGCGGAAGGCGGCTGGGGCAAGGGCTTCTGCGAGATTGTGACTCGTAACGTTACATGTATCAACGACGCGCTGAATGGACGTAGCTCCAAGAGTTTTATCGACGAGGGTGCATGGGCCAAGGCGCTGGCGGACAAGGGCGATTACTACCTTATTCAGTTTGGCCACAATGACATGAAAGGCAAGGGGCCCAAGCGCGAGACTGATCCGGAGACCACCTACGCTGCCAATATTCGCAAGTACATTCGTGATGCGCGCGCGATCGGAGCTGTCCCTGCGGTTGTGACGTCGCTCTCGCGGCGAAATTACGAAGACGGCCATCTGATTGAGGATCTCAATGCATACTCCGCTGCGGCCCGGCGGGTTGCGGCGGAAGAGAATGTCGCCGTGGTGGATCTGAATGCAATGTCGACCAAACTGCTGGTGGGAATGACGCAGGAGCAGGCCGATCAGTTCGATGCGAAGGGGAACGAAGATCAGCACGCTGAGAACGGTAAGAACAAGATGGATCGGACCCACCTGAATGCGAAGGGGCAGGCACTGTTCGGGCGCATGGTGGCCGACAGCCTGGTTCGCGTACAGGTGGAACTGGGTCCGGACATCGTTGGTCAGCCGGCGCAGACGGCAACGTCGGCAGCAGAACCCTCGAAGACGTCGTCCAACTGACTAGGCCGCGGGCGGAACGATAACCTCCGCTCCGCTGCGACCTCTCCATATGTCGAGCAGGGTGGCGGCGGCGGTGAAGGTAATCGGCCCCAGGATGATGCCTGTGATCCCGAATAAAGTGATTCCGCCGAGGATCGATAAAAGAACCGCGACGGAGTGTTGGCGCAGTTGCGGGCCAACCATGATGGGATAGAGGAAGTTGTCCACGAGACTGACGATCCCTCCACCCCAGATGGTGAGCATGAGGGCTTTCAGCCAGTGTCCGGAGAAGCCCAGGAAGAGAGCTATGGGGACCCAGACCAGGAAGGCTCCGAAGGCAGGAACCATGGCCATGACGCCGGTGAGGATGGCCCAGAGGAGTGCATTGGGGACTCCGAGAACCCAGTAGGCGCAACCGGCGAGGACTGCCTGCAGGGCGGCGATGGCGAGTCGGCCCAAAGACGTCGCGTAGACGGTACCACGGAGCCGCGCCAGAAAGATTCCCGCTTCGCGATCGTTCAACGGCAGGAGCGAACGAGCAAACCTCGCTGCGGTGTCACGGTCACGATAGAGGAAGAAGAGGACGAAGAGCATCGCTACGATCTGCGTAATCGCTCCGATGGAGTTTCCGATCAGGACGGCGAATTTCTTTCCCAGGAAGGCCGCTGTCGTTCGCGCCGTGTTCTCGATGTCGATGCTATCTGTAACAGTCTGGATTCGCGCGGCCACGGCAGGATGCCGGCTGAAGTAATCGGAGATATTTTGCTGCGTGGTGTCGCTGCGCAAGGTAGATATGAGCCCGGCGATCTGATTGCCCACATCCTGCGCCAGGAAAGAGATGGGAACCACGATACTGAGGATCACAAGGGTCAGCGCAAGGGCCGCAGCTAAATTGGGGCGTTGGATTCTCTGAGCGATCCAGAGATACGGCTTCTCTGTCACGATCGCGATGGCGATGGCGCCCACGATCGCTACGAGGAACGGACGTAGCAGAAGAGCGCAGACGATCAGGACACCAAGGGTCAAAAGGAAGAGAGCGATTTGCTTCCATAAAGAAGATTCAGGACTTGCTTGCATGTGACCTCGTCCGAAGATGGAGCCGTTGGGCTACATCTTATGGTGCAAGAGGGGTCGAGGGGGTTGCAGGAAAAGGAACGAACCTGCTGTTGCAGGAGGACGCAATGGAGGTCTGCGAATCGCCGTGGACCTTGGAATCGAGCCCTGGCGGGGGCTTCAGATTGACAGGACCCGGTCCGAAGAAGAGATCCGCATGTTTCAAAGAGTATGTATAGGCGTCCTCATCGGTGATCTGTACATTGTCGAGCGCCACCGAGGCGCGGTGCGTGGCGTCATAGCCCTCAAACAGAATCTTGCCTCCGCCGGAGATACGCACATTGCGGAGGGTGATATCCCGGAACGTCGGTGGCGAATCGCCCTTGACCGGACCGTTGGCGGTGTAGGACGCAGAGATATCGATGGGCCTGGGCGATTTGCGGATGCACACATCGTCGTAGACCACGTCCTCCACCAGACCTCCGCGCGTACCCATCGACTTGATGCGGATTCCTGAGTCAGGACTATCCAGCGAGAGATCGGTGACGCGGATATGGTTCACTCCACCGTTCGTCTCGCTCCCGATGGACATTCCATGGCCCCAATAAAAATGATTATGCGAGATGGTGATGTTCGAGACAGCTTCGCCTCCTTTGATGGCAACATTGTCGTCGCCCGTACGGATGTAACTCTGCGTGATGGTGACGTTGCGCGATCCTCCAGGATCGACACCATCGGTGTTGCGTGCGCCGCGGCGAGGCGTATCGATCACGAGTCCCCAGATGGTGAAGCCGTCACCATGGTTGTAGACGACATGAAAGTTGGGCGAGTTCCGCATCGTGATGCGGTAGATCGTGAAGTCATTGGCGTAGTCGGCGACGATGAGGCGCGGCACCTGCTGTCGGCCTCCGGCGCGAGCCTGCTCGGCAAGCTGCCACCACGTGACATCCTGGTGAAGCAGCTTTGCTCCTCCCCGGCCGTCGATCGCGCCCTCTCCCATCACTGCGGCCCCGGTGACGTGATCTACAGAGATGAGCGGGCGGCAGCCATTGCGCTGATCGTTGACGACACCGCAGGATCCGGGCGTGGTCTCGTACAACTTCGGATCGCGCGAGGCATAGAGGGTGACGCCGCGATCGATCAGCAGCGTTACACCTTCCCGCAGTTCGAGCGGGCCGCTCAAAAATGCGCGGGCCCGTCCTCGCGAACGAAGGACGACAGCGCGGCCATCGCGGCAGGTGTCCAGCGCATGTTGAATGCGGACTGTGTCCAGCCTCTCTTCATCCTTCTCTGCTATTCCGCTGGATAAGGGAATCAGTCTCGCCGTCAGAACACTACAGCTCGGCGGCATGACCGGCTCAGTCACCGTGCGAGTGTCCTGGGCAACGAGAGGAAGGGCGGCGGCCAGCGAGAGAAGGATAAGGTGACGCATGTGTCTCCTGATTGGTCGAACCAATTATGCCACTCTTAAGGTCGAGGGTTGCTTCCCACCCTTGGAGATCGAGTCAGAGTCGGTATCGATGCGCGATAGCCCGATCGATTCTTCAGCAGAAGGGACACCTCTTGAGCGAGAGATGCGCAACCCCGACGCGACAGATACCTCGACCTCAGAACGGTTCTGTCCAGCCGCTTAGTATTGGATGCCGACCAGAGAATCTCTGAGGCCTCAAACCATTGCGTTCAGCGTCCGTTCTCTCGTGACTGACTCTTATCGGGTACACGGGTTCAACCTTAATGAACGCTGGATAAGGGAATCTTCGCGAAGGCGATTCGCTTCCGGTTCCAGGTGTAGGTGGCGTAAAGGTTCGAGTCACGTCCCTGGATGATGGCGGGGTACGAGTACTCTCCGGGCTGGTCTTCGAGGGTTGAGAACATAGTGAAGTGCTCGCCGTCTTTGCTGACCGCCAGGTTCAGCGGCGTGCGTCCGGTGGTGGTGTTGTTGTAGATCAGGACCACGCGTCCATCCTTTAGCCCTACTGCGTCGATTCCCGAGTTGGGATTTGGCAAGTCCATCGGGTGAGCGTCGGTCCAGGTCACGCCATCATCGTAAGAGTCAGCCGCGCAGATGCGTCCGATGTCACGGGTCGAACGGGCGTAGAGACGCAGATGCTTCTTACCCAGCTGCACGACGCTGGGCTGGATGATGCCAGTTACCTGTTCCGAGCCGGGCTTCAGCGGCGGTTGGAAGAGTGCCGGTGAGGGCATGAGGCGAGTGGGAACGGTGATGGGACCAGACCTGTGCCAGGTTGCGCCGTTATCCGTGCTGCGATCGACCCACACGGCCCAAGCCGAGTAGCTCTCCACGGAGGTTCCGCTGACGATGGTGCCGTTCTCGAGCACCAGCGGCTTGTCTTTGATCGGTCCCAGCAGGCCGGCCGGTAGATGTTCCGGCTGAGACCACGTCTTGCCCTGGTCCTTGCTGACGAGCCGCGCTCCCGTCCACTCTCGCACATTGCGTCCGTACTTGTAGTAGAGCCACAGCCTCCCATCATGAGTCTCGAAGAGCACTGGGTTCCAGCAGGGCACGTTGGGTTCACGTACCAGCAGAAACGGTGCCGACCAGCCGGCAGAGGTACGTCTTGCACCCCAGATGGCTACATCGGTGGCGCCCTCTTTGGCCCCGCCGAACCATGCCGCCAGAATGTCACCATTCACCAGCTGCACCAGCGTAGAGGCGTGCGCGGAGGGGAAGGGAGCCTCTGTGTAGATGAACTCCTTTGAGATCCCCGAGGGGGGGGATTCAGCGAAGAAGGGCATGGTTGCGGACAGGAGGACAAGAAGGCAGGTGCAAAGGAGGTTTTTTCTCATGGCTCCGATCAGATTTTGCAAAACTTCGGTTCGACGAGGTTGAGAAGGTACGAGAACTTAATCCCAACGATGGAATGTCAGGAGACCACTCTGAGATGTTCCGGCCCCGAACGACAATTTGCAAGCGCCTCGTCTCTTCTCGGATTTTTGGAGTACTCGGAAGAAGGAAGATTTCCTGTCCGGCTTCGGGCGATCTGGACGTTAGAATCTGCAGATGGCTCGCTCAGCCGTCAGAAGAGTTCTGCAGGTGTTCGTCAATCGCGGGCCGTGGGGATTCTGTGTCCTGGCGGCTCAAAAGGCAGGTCAGCGGCTCCATCTGGTCAAGGCATCGCCCGATGCAGACACGCCGAAAGGCTCAGCGGGCAGGCCTCTTCATCCCTTCGATGAGGAGTATGGCACCGATACGAGCGGTCTGATCTGGGGTGAAGATCTTTCTTCGGGACATCGTAACGATCTCTGGAGTACGGCCTACTACGGTATCTCTCCTTCGCTGCTGACCGACGTCATCGGGACGCTTCAGCTCGAGTGGGAACGGTTCACCTTCATCGATCTCGGCTCGGGCAAGGGACGCGCTCTGATGGTGGCCTCACGCTTTCCGTTTCGCAAGATCATCGGGGTGGAGTTTATCCCGCAGCTCCATACGGCTGCGGTAGCGAATATCGCGAGATTCTCTGCTCCCTGGCAGAGCTGCCACGACATCCAGCCGATCCATGGCGATGCGACGGAGTTCATGTACCCGGACGGTCCGATGGTGATCTACCTCTACAATCCTTTTCTGGCTCCTGTGCTGAAGAGATGTCTGAAGCACCTGTCCCGGCTGCTGAAGAAAGATCCTCGGGAGGTTTACCTCATCTATGCGAATCCATCGTTTGAGCGCCTGGTAGAGAAGTACGCGCCTGCCATGAGGAGACAGTGGGAGCGCACGTTCGCCTTCACTCCAGAGGAAGCTGCCGCCGATCGCTTCGGCTCAGAGCAGGAGAGGGTCGTCGTGTGGAAGTACGATCTCTCATGAGGATCGAGGAAAGGGTTCGTTGCTATAGCAGCCCAGATTCTGAACGTACTTGTTTCATGACCGCTCTCCCTTGAGAAGAGGTTGGCGATCGCCGGAGCTTCGGTTAGGTCAGAGAAGCGCGCCTCTTGCTCCTATCACAAAGACGTCTCCTGAATGAGTGATTCGGTTTGGAGGAGAACGGACCGGAATTCCGCGTCTTCGCCTCAGGGGACATCGGCTAATTTTCGTTGAGAGGCGAGCCAGTCAGACGGAGAAATCCGGAGACGTTTGGTGAAGACTCGTGTGAGGGCTGTGGCATTGGCATATCCCACGGCGGCTGCGATCAGCTTCAAAGAGCTGCCCTTGCGTAACATCGTCTGGGCCACGCCGAGGCGCCAGTCCGTCAGGTAATCGAAGGGCGTCGTGCAGACGACCTGGCGAAAGCGGGCGGCGAAGCGCGCACGAGACATTCCCGCTCGTTGGGCCAGTTCTTCCAGTGACCAGGGAGCCTCAGGGTGTTTATGCATGGCCTCAATTGCTCTGCCCAGCCGTTCATCGGCAAGCCCCGACAAGACCCCACTCTCGAGCAGACGTTCCTTCAGGGCGGACCGTATGAGAAGCACGAGAACGTATTCGAAGAGATGATCGAGCGCGGTCTGCCTCCCGGCGGACTGAGAGCTGGCTTCGGCGAACAGGAGCTCGAGGGCCGGAGCAAGCTCAGGAAGGGCGTCCAGAGCGACAACGAATGGCTCTGGGAGTGAGGCGGTTAGAGGGTTCAGCATCCCGGTGCCGAATTGCACAGTCGCGCAGACCAGGTCAGCGCCATCTGCCTCGGGGCCGTGCACACGATGCCGGTGAGGACGGGGAAAGAACACGATGCTCGGCGTGTCAATCACCAGGGGACGAACGTTGGGGCGAATGACCGTCAAAGTTCCTCTTCGAAGTACATGGAGATAACCAGTCGGTTCGTCGAGGTTCGGGGAAATGCCACATTGCTGTCCCGAGTAAAACATTCGGGCCGAGAGGGAGAACCGTTCGAAAAACGGAGCCAGGCTATCCATAATGAGACTATAAGGTATATAGATGGCACTCTACATGGCCCATAGTATTGTCTCATCGTCGAAGATGTTTCGTTGGATCAGTGCAAAAGCACTCTGGATGCGAAAGGGACAAGACGATGAATTGGTTAAACAAGTTGCGAATGAAAACGGATAGAGGTTTGGTTCACTTAGCTATTTGGGTAAATGGACACGATATTGCATTCCTCGTTTCCAGTATCGGCATGATCGTAATGCTGCTTTGGGCCGGATCCTTCAAAATGACGAGACCGGGGGCCGAAGGCATCATTCCTTTGGTCTCTAATAGTCCGCTGATCTGGTGGCACTTTAAAGTATTCGGTCCTTACATCGGATCGGACCTTATCGGCCTCACCGAGTGGCTTTATGCCGTCTTGATCATCGCGGGATACTTCAGACCTAAGGCCGGCATCGCAGGAGGGCTCGTCGGAATTGTCATCTTCTTTACGACGAGCACCATGATCGTGACTACTCCGGGCGCAATTATCTCCGTACCGGGGATTCATGGAATGAGATACATGAGCTTCTTGGGCTTGTTTCTTTTCAAAGATGTCATATCCCTCGGAGTATCTTTTTACCTGGTCAGCTATTTCGGGAAGAAGGCAATATCTTCCGAAAACCAATGCTAGTGTCCACGCCGCACGCCTCTGGCTCAACCATCCTTAAAGCTGCTCGTGGTAACGAGAGGCCTAATCCTGGGGGCGCTCTGTTTCGTGCCTCGCCTCTCTTGAGAAGAGATTGGCGATCTCGGAGCTTCGGTTACGTAGGAGGAGCGCCGTTCTGAGGATCTATCATGACTCGTGTGGCTGCAGCCGCACGGAGGACTGGATGACAGACGCGCAGACCCTTATAGTTGATGCCTATTCTGCCTTCAACCAGCGGAACATCGACGCTGCATTGGCGCTGATGAGTGAGAACGTGAGTTGGCCTAAGGCATCGGAAGGCGGGCGTGTCGTCGGGAAAGAAGAGATTCGTGCCTACTGGAGCCGCCAATGGAAAGAGTTCGATCCGCACGTCGAACCGATTGAGGTGATCGACCGCGGCGCAAACAAGATTGATGTCAGAGTCCATCAACTCGTAAAGAGCCTTGGTGGCGAAGTGCTTTCAGACAGCGAGGTCTGGCATTTCTATACAACTGCGAACGGTCTCATCGAACGGATGGACCTCGAACAGAAGGAAACAGACTCCGAGCCAAAGCCGTCCTCAGCATTTACCCAGCACCAGGCGTAGACGGAAGCTGGTCTGCTCTGCATACTGTCTTGTGGATCGGCCTAGACTGAGAATGTTCGATCCATGCACGATTCGACACAGGAGAAATCATGCAAAAGCGCACATTAGGAAAAAGCGGCCTCGAAGTTTCAGCACTCGGCCTCGGCTGCATGGGCTTGAGCTTCGGCCTGGGCCCCGCTACAGAAAAGTCAGAAGCCATCAAACTTATCCGAGCCGCGGTTGAGCGAGGTGTCACCTTCTTCGACACCGCCGAAGTCTATGGCCCCTTCACCAATGAAGAAGTGGTTGGCGAAGCACTCGGGCCGTTCCGCAAAGACGTCGTCATCGCCACCAAGTTCGGCTTTGAGCCCGACCCCCAAAATGACGGCAAGTGGACCTCTACCAATAGCCGCCCCGATCACATCAGGCAGGTCGTCGAAGGTTCGCTCAAGCGTCTGCGGACCGACACCATCGACCTCCTCTACCAGCATCGCGTGGACAAAAACACACCTATTGAAGACACTGCGGGAGCTGTTAAAGACCTCATCCAGGCCGGCAAGGTAAAGCACTTCGGTCTCTCCGAAGCCGGCGCAAACACCATCCGCCGCGCCAATGCCGTGCAACCCGTCACGGCACTGCAAAGCGAGTACTCTCTCTTCTGGCGCGAGCCGGAAGACTCCGTCATGCCGACGCTCGAAGAACTTGGCATCGGTTTTGTTCCCTTTAGTCCTTTGGGCAAAGGCTTCCTTACCGGCAAGATCGACGCCTCCACCAAATTCGACAGCACCGACTTCCGCGCCATCGTGCCACGCTTCACTGAAGAAAATCGCAGAGCGAACCAGGCACTCGTCGACGTGATTACCAGCTTCGCGGCGCGGAAGAAAGCCACGCCTGCACAGATCGCTCTCGCTTGGCTGCTTGCCAAGAAGCAGTGGATCGTTCCCATCCCGGGCACAACCAAGCTCTCACGACTTGAAGAGAATCTTGGCGCCGTCGCCATCGAACTCACACCAGAAGACGTACATGCGCTCGAAGAAGCCTCCTCCGCGATTAAGGTCGAAGGCGAACGTTACCCCGCAACGCACGCGAAGATGATCGATCGCTAATCCCGGCTACACAGATCTGCGGTGACAGATACTGCGAGCAGAACCTGGTTTCCCTCGGCTCTCACATACGACGATGTGAGAGCCGTCTCTTCTGCGCATATCGTCTCTCACGCGTAGCTGAGAGATTATGAATTCGTAATGGAAAGCCGTCTTCTCGTCAGTGATTATGCGCGCTCTATATAACGAGCTACAGCTCCATCGCGAACTGAAGGGAGGAGTCATAAAACGCTGCCTTCGGTTCGGCGCACAGGTCGAGGACGAGTCGCTCGAGAACTAGCACCTTGCTGACCGGAGAGCTGCGCAGTTCAAGGTCCGCGCGCGCGATCAGGCGAAGGGCCCGGGTGAGGTCGCGGCGGGACTTGTATCGCCGTGCCTGGCGGATCAGGTCTTCCGCGGCAAACGGCGGCATCCGGAAGCCCTGCCACAGCGCCTGCCAGATGGCGCGTGAGTCGCGGACGTTCTTCTCGACGATGACCAGCATCTGGCGGAAGGTACGAGCCAGCATATAGAGATGACCGATCGCGGCGTCTTCTCCGCCGTCCGAGGCATTGAGCAAACCGTGCAGCAGGGCGAGAGCGCGTGGACGGTCGCGAAGCGAGATTGCGTCGGTCAGCTCGTAGAGCGAACGCTGCTTGGCCGCGAGCACCATCGTTTCGACGTCGCCAAGGGTTACGCGATTCTTTGCGACCTCTTCGGTTCCGCGGGCACCGGCGTAGAGCAGCAGCTTTTCGAATTCGCTGGCGATCAGCATCATGTCTGCGCCCAGCGAGTCCGCGAGTTCGCGCGCGGCATCGGGATCGAAGCGCACGCCGCGAGAGTCTGCCGTATCGGTAATCCAGCGAACGGCGTCGTTCTCATCGACACGGGCAAGTTCGACGATGCCACACCAGTCGCCGAGAGTCTCACGGAGGCGCTCGTATCGTTCCTTGTCCTGGTAGTCCATGCGCCGCAGGTCGGTGGGGATACGGATGTGGTCGGCGACAAAGATCAGAAGCGCCTGCGGGTTGGGCGAGCGGAAGTAGGCGTCGATCGCCGCGAACTCTTCTTTCTTTGAACCGCGTCCGTAAAGCACCTTGGTATTGCGCAGAAAAAAGACCTGAAAGGGAGCCATCAGCGACGGTGTCTGGGCGCGATCCAGAGCCTCGAAGATGCTGGTCTCGGAGAGGTCGAGATCGTGCAGCGAAAAGTCGCGTGCGTCGGCGGCGATGAGGGTGGAGAGCACTGCCCGACGGCAGCGGTCGTAGAGGAAGATCTCGTCCCCAATGAGGACATAACCGGGACGAATTGACGACGGAGCCGCGATCTCGGCAAGAAATCGGTCGGTCGAGGCAAAACTGCGAAGGGATGGAGGCATAGAGTTACCGGCCTTCCAGCGAAAGGCCTCATCTCTACTATGACCGCTGCGGAGGGTTTCGCCAAATGAATGTCACGGCCCCCGTGTTCAAAGGGTAATGGAGAAAAAACATCGAACTAGAATTCTGTGCAGGTAGGATAAAAACGATGGCGTCGACAGAGGAACCGGGAACAGTGCCGAACCAGCGGTCATGGAAACGGCGGGATATTCTCCTCCTTGCCTTTTTATCTTTGTTCGCCGTGCAGTGCGTAAGAAGCCACTTCTTCAACAACGAGAGCAATGGCATGGACTGGTCGACCTATGCGGCCGGAACGGCGAAAATGCCCTATCAGGGGCGCATCGGTATGGTGCCGGTGCTGCGTTGGGCTGAGGAAAACTCCTTCATGGTGCAAACCGCCCATCGCTATAACGCGATGATGGTCGCGGGGGCGCGATACAAGGAGCCCGTGACGGTGGAGAAGTTCGCTTCGCTGCTCTCCTCTCTGCTAGCGATGTTCGGTCTTCTCGGCTTTACGGTCTGGTATGGCAGGCGGAAGATGCAGGGGCCGTGGTGGCTCTCCGCCGTGATCCTGCTTGAGATCCTGACAGTTACTCTCGCGGTCCACAGCGAACATACCGCATGGACTCCCTACGACATCCCACATACGGCTCTGTTTGGCCTCGCGGTGCTCTGCGCGTACGAGGGTTGGTGGGCGGCGATGCTTCTTCTCTTTGCCATCGATGTTCCCGTACGCGAGACTTCCATCTTTCTGCTGGCCGTCACTGTGCCCATGGCATATCTCCGATGGAAGCAGCCCCTGTGGCGCACTGTCGCGCTTGCACTCGGAATGGGAGTGTATTGGGAGGGATGGCACCTGTGGATTCAGCACCGATTCGCTCACAATGGCAATGACATCGGAAACCGTCTACGGATGAATCTGCATGAGATTGCTGTTCCCACGCATTGGCCCCAGATGCTGTGCGCGGGCGGATATCTGATTGTGTTTATCTGGCTGGAACGAAGGCGGCTTAGCCCCAATGAGCGGTTGTTGCTCTATTGCACGCTTCTGAGCACGCCAGTCACTCTATGGTTCGGCGTCTGGGGCGAATCGCGCATCTGGCTGGAGTGGTCGTTGCCATGGGCGGTGCTGGCGGCTGCAGAGCTTAACCAGTACTGGAGCCACCGTTCCGACGAGGCTCCGACGCGTGAGGCTCTGCCAACTTCGAGAGACTCTGCCAGCATCTAGAAAGAGTTCAGCATGTCACTGACCACTGTCTGGGCAAAGTCCCGCGACATGCGCGAGATGGCCGGCGATCCTTCCTGAATAAACGTGTTTACATCCTGCGTGGACTGGTACTGCTCACGGAAGGTGACGGCATCGTTGCGATAGAGCACGGTTCCGTCGTGCGCCGTGAGAGTGACGCTCGCGGTGACGGCGACCAGATAGCTTGACGATTGGCTGGAGTTCGCATCGTAGGTCAAAGGCGTAATGGTCTGACTAAGAATGGTGCCGCGAAGGATGGCGTCAGCATCGGTGGTATCCGAATTGAGAACACGATAACGGGTTTGCGTGTTCAACTCGCGTATCAGAGCCTGCGTGAACGCCATCTCGGTGTGATACGCCTGCGTACGCGTGGAAAAGATAGGTACAGCAAGGGTGCGGACATTGGCGGGAATGTGAGTGGCAGAACCCGCAGTGTGATAGCCGCAGCCTGTCAGGGATAGGGGAAGCAGAAAAGAGAGGGCGAGAAGGCGCTTCATGCTATTGGCTTATTGTCGCATTTTTGTAAAGCCGGTAAAACGACGAACGAGCGCAGCAGAATCCGCATCGAACGAGAGGTACGCCGCACGCAGACCAATATGAGGAACGCCTATGTATCACCATGTAAAGAAGTTGATGTACACAGTCAACATCGGGGAGCCCGATGTAAAGTTTGGCAATATGCTGCTGGAGCAGTTCGGTGGGGCAAACGGCGAACTCGCAGCAGCCATGCAGTACACCATCCAGGGCTGGAACTGTCTCGACGATCTGGGGCGCAGAGATCTGCTTCTTGATATCGGAACGGAAGAGTTGAGTCACCTGGAGGTAGTCGGAGCCCTGATCCGGATGCACCTGAAACCCCTCAAAACGAATCGGGAAGCGGCGGAGGCTGATCCTCTGGTGACCATCGCCGGCGGTGGGGGAGTGAACCTCTTCGACTCACAGGGAAATCCCTGGACCTCGACCTACCTGAAGATCACGGGCGAACTGGACGTGGACCTTCGCAGCAATATCGCTGCCGAGGCAAGGGCCAAGATCGTCTACGAACGCCTGATCGATCACACTGACGATCCAGGCAGCATCGACGCCCTGCAGTTTCTGATGACCCGCGAGATTACGCACATGAAGGCGTTCCAGGCGGCGCTTGAGAGCATGGAGAAGCCGATGTTCTCGATCGGTATGCTCAAGCCCACTCCCGGAATCGTCGACGAGTACTTCAACGGCTCGACCGGCGACGGAAGCGAAGGAGATACGGATATGCGGGGCCCCTGGACCACTCTTCACGGGCTGCATGTCGTGGATCCAAAGATGGATGCTCCTGGAGGCGGACTCTCAGTGCAGGACATCAATGGGAAGATTCAGGGCGAGGAGCGCGGCAAGCAGGACGAAGCCCAGAAGGCAACCACTTCTCCCGGAGAAGAGGCGATCGGCAAGAAATCCTCGGGGAAGGTAAAACCCGCTGTGAAGAGCACGGGCCGGAAACTGTAATAACGGCAAATAAGGTTTTGCTGGTTACTGCAAATTCAGACAAAAAGAGGAGGCAGCCCATGTGGCTGCCTCCTCTTTTTGATGCTGGGTTTGAAGTTATGCGGGTGAAGGCTGACCTTCGTTGAAGCCGGGCTTGCGGCCTGCCTCGGGCTTGAGGACCTTCTGGGCCTCTCCTCCCGGGCCGGAATCCACGCCGGCAAGTGCGGACTTCATCGGTGGGAGCTGCTTGCCCTCGATGATCAGCTTGATCTCAACAGCGTCCAGGGTCTCGCGCTCCAGAAGGGCGCTGGCGAGCCGATGCATGATGTCCTGGTTGGTGTTCAGCAGGCTGTAGGCCGACTGGTAGGCGGAATCGACGAAGCTGCGAACCTCGGCGTCGATCTGGCGGGCAGTCTCGTCGGAGAAGTCGCGGTGTTGTGCGATCTCGCGTCCGAGGAAGATCTGCTCTTCCTTCTTGCCGAAGGTCATCGGTCCCATCTTCGACATGCCGAACTCGCAGACCATCTTGCGGGCGAGGTCGGTGATGCGCTCGATGTCATTGCCGGCACCGGTCGTCATCTTGCCGAGGAAGATCTCTTCGGCGCAACGTCCGCCCATGAGGGTGGCGAGGCGCGTCTCGAGGTACTCCTTGGTTACGGTGTGCTGATCTTCCTCGGGGAGGTAGACCGTAACGCCGAGAGCCATGCCGCGGGGGATGATCGTTACCTTATGGAGCGGGTCGGAGTGCTCACGGAGCGCGGAGACGAGTGTGTGACCGGCCTCATGATAGGCGGTGACCTTCTTCTCTTCGTCGGTGAGGAGCATCGACTTACGCTCGGCACCCATCATGACCTTGTCCTTGGCTACTTCGAAGTCGTACATGTGGACCGACTTGCGGTTGTAGCGGGCCGCGGTCAGAGCGGCTTCGTTGACCATGTTGGCAAGGTCGGCTCCGGAGAAGCCCGGGGTCCCACGAGCAAGAACGTTGAGGTCGACGTCTTCGGCCATGGGAACCTTCTTGGCGTGGACCTTGAGGACCTCTTCGCGGCCGCGGATGTCCGGGCGATCGACGACGACGCGGCGATCGAAACGGCCGGGGCGGAGAAGGGCGGGATCAAGAACGTCGGGCCGGTTGGTGGCAGCTACCAGGATGACTCCATCGTTAGCCTCAAAGCCGTCCATCTCGACCAGAAGCTGGTTGAGGGTCTGCTCACGCTCATCGTGTCCACCGCCGAGGCCAGCGCCACGATGACGGCCGACAGCGTCGATTTCGTCGATGAAGATGATGCAGGGAGCGTTCTTCTTGCCCTGTTCGAAGAGGTCACGAACGCGGCTTGCACCGACGCCGACGAACATCTCGACGAAGTCCGAACCAGAGATGGAGAAGAAGGGAACATTGGCTTCCCCGGCTACAGCGCGGGCCAGGAGCGTCTTACCGGTTCCTGGAGGTCCGACGAGAAGCACACCCTTGGGGATGCGACCGCCGAGACGCTGGAACTTCTGGGCTTCGCGGAGGAACTCGATGATCTCCTTGAGTTCTTCCTTGGCCTCGTCTACGCCAGCGACGTCCTTGAAGGTGATCTTCTTCTGCTGCATGGAGAGCAGGCGGGCTCGCGATTTGCCGAAGCTCATCGCTTTATTTCCGCCGGACTGCATCTGGCGCAGAAGGAAGAACCAGAGGCCGAGGAGCAGAGCGAAGGGCGCGAGCTGGATGAGGAAACCAAGCCACGCGTTCGAGTTCTGGTCCTTGATGGAGATGTTGACGCCGTGGTCACGGAGCGTCTTGTACATGTCCGGGTAGTTGGCCGGGATGGTGGTGTGGAACTGGGTCTTGTCGTCCTTCCACTTGCCCGTTACCTCGGAGCCGTTGACCATGACCTCAGCGACTTTGCCCTGGTCAGCATCGTTAAGAAGCTGCGTCAGGCTGATGTTCTTTTCCTGGCCGGCGCCTGTGCCCTTGACGACAAACTGCCACAGAAAAACGAGGCAGGTGATCATGAAGACCCAGATCAGTATTTGTTTGACGGTCGAGTTCAAAGCGTATTCCTCATTTCCTTGTCTGCATGCCGTGATGCGTGGACGGCTTGTCAGACCCAACACCCCTGGGGAGAGCCCTAGCGAGTGTCTACATCTTTTAGACGATAGCGATAAAGGAAGGTTCCACGGGCAGCCGGTTCGAATCGATCGGCACCGCGGTAACGGTCCTACCCCGTCAGATGGTTAAGATTCTACTCTGAGGGACAAAGATTCAGGGGGAAATCGAAGGTTTTTCAGCGCATATCTAAAGATATGCGGAGAGCCGACTTAGGTGGTTTCGGAAGCTCAGATATCCATGCCCGGATGGCCTGACAGTGAGGCGGAGTTCCATGGTCAGGTGCTGTTGATTCAGAAGCAGATAGGCTCAAGATCAGGGCGGTCCCCGCACCTAGAGAGTGTCCTCCGCGGGGCTGCCGGCCCCGGATTCGCGGAACAGACGGAGCTCTCGCGCGGAGCGTTGCGCCCGCAGACCTCGAGCAAGGTGGACTGCGGCACCCGATCTGGCAGCTACGGTTGGGAGTGTGGCCAGGCCTGCCAGAGCGAGAAGGCGGGTGGTGTCGTCGAAGCTGAGCCGGAATCCGAGCTGACGGGCGGCGGAACGCAGGACGCGACGACGAAGCGCAGGGTCGAGGGGACGGAGCCGATCCAGCTCGATCGCGACGGTGGCCTCACCGGGAACAGTGGCGACAGCCCGGCCCCCACCCCGGACGGGTTTTCCTGGCAAGAGAAGCTGAGGGAGCAGTCGGGAGAGTTCCGTTTGCCAGCGAGCCTCCTCCTCGCGGGCGAGTTCAGCGAGATTTGCCAGAGTCTGATCGATGGATGGGTTAAACGTGCGGAGCTGGGGTAAAAGCTCGTGACGAACTCGATTGCGGGTGTAGGCGATGTCGGCGTTAGTGAGGTCGGTTCGCCAGGGCTGATTGCGCGCCTGGAGAAAGGCTTCGATCTCGCTTCGACGCGTGGAGAGCAGGGGACGGAGGATGCGGCCGGAGCGCGGAGAGCCTTGCGAGTGTGTGGTGGGGATCTCCACGGATACGACGGGATGGATGGCAGACAGTCCCTCCGTCCATGCGCCCCGGAGCAGCTTCATCATGACCGTCTCGGCCTGGTCGTCAAGGGTGTGGGCGGTGAGGACGGAGTCGGCATGGCCAGACGCGATGAGGGTGCGGAAGAAGGCGTAGCGGACCTCGCGGGCGGCTTCTTCGAGGGTCTCGCGGTTTTCTGCGGCGCGGGCGGGAACGTCGGCGCGGTGAATGTGAAGAGGGATGTCGAGCTGGATGCAGAGATCCTGAACGAAGGTGAGGTCGGCGTCGGATTCGGCGGCCTCGCGAATGCCGTGGTGGACGTGGATGGCGGAGAGGCCGATGCCGAGGGCGTCGCGCTGGGCCGTGTTTGCCTCGTGGATGGCGAGCAGGAGTGCTACAGAGTCGGCTCCTCCAGAGATGGCGACGCAGAGGCGATCGCCGGGACGGATGTGTTCCCGGCTAAAAGGAAGCGTGGACATTAAACCATCGTAGACGGACATCGCGACGGGAACGAAGGCTGCCGAAGATCGCTGGATGAATCTGGTGGGTTCCAGCTGCTTCCTGAATGACTGTCGATTTTAGGGATTGCTGACGCGATCAGACTTTCAGGCCGATCAGACGCATGAGGGCTACCCCGTTGCTGCGTGTGACTGGACCTTCGCGGAGGATGAAGTCGAAGTTCATCCTGCCGTCCTCGATCTCGTCCTGAAAGTGAAAGTTGTGGATGAGTTCACTGTTTAGCTGCGTGAGGGCGAGGTCATGGGTACTGATCAGTCCGATAGCGTTGGTTTCGAGAAGGGTATTTACGATGCCTTCCGCACCGATGAGACGATCGCGCGAGTTTGTGCCCTGCAAGAGCTCATCGAAGAGAAAGAGAAGCGGAGGTTGGCGCGTCGCCAAATCCAGGACGTGTCGGAGGCGTGTGATCTCGGCATAGAAGCGCGAGCTGCCCTTTTGAAGCGAGTCGTTGACGAGGATGCTGGCGCCGACTCGCAAAGGAGAGAGCTGGAGGGACTGGGCGCGGACGGGGGCACCAGCCATGGCGAGGACGGTGTTGATCCCAATGGCGCGCATGAGCGTGCTTTTGCCCGACATGTTGGAGCCGCTGATGAGGATGATTCTGCGATCGCTGTCGATCGTGACGTCGTTCCGCACGCAGCGCGCGGCGGGGATGAGCGGGTGACCGAGCGCAACAGCGCGAAAAGACGGCTCGCCGGGGATGAGGTCGGGGAACGGGTCGGCGGGGTGCTCGAAGCTGTAGGTGGCCAGGGAGAGGAGAGCTTCCATCTCGCCAAGGGCAGAGAGCCATGTGGGGACTGCGGAACCGAACTGACATCGCCAGGAGTCTGCGGCAAAGGCGAGCTGGACAGAGTACAGAAAGGGAATATCGAGCAGGCGCATCAGGGGATTCTCGAGCGACTGGACGTACTGGACGATGGTGTCGAGACGGGCGATTGCCTCCGAAGCGTTGACCTGATGGATGGAAAACTGCGCTTTGAGGGACTGGAGGACGGGCGTCTCCATGGGTTCCTGCTCGATCCGTGAGAACAGGCATGAGAGCAGCTTGAGATCAGCAAAGGCATGCTCGACCTGATGCAGAACGCTGTTGACCCTGGCGCTGTGGGTAAACACGACAATTCCTTCCAGCAGGAGGACGAAGAAGAAGGGGGAGCGCTGGCCGGTTGCGCCCCAGAAGATGGCGGAAGCGACCATCAGAAGTGTGAGGAAGAGTGCGAGCCAGCGAACGGGGGAGCTGGTGAGCTGAAGCGGGGACTGAGCCCATTGGGTGAGGGCCTCGGGGTGGACCGCTGCCTGGAGATCTCCGCTGCAGATCGCCATGTCCTCGCGGAGATCGATGCGGCTGCGAAGGTCGGTGATGGACTGGTGGCGTTGCCTGATCTCGTCGACTGCAGCGGGGGCAAGCAGCCATGAGACTAGGGTGTCTTCGCCCATACGGGTGCGGGCGGCGGAGATCAGTTGGAAGAGACTTCCGGAGCCAAAGATGTCGAGGTCGGCTGCATAGAGGTGTTCCGCGATGTCGAAGCGATCTCCACGTGAACCCTGCCCCTGCCAGCGGTCTTCGATTCGATCGACCCCCAGGCGGTAATAGTCGACGGCGCGCAGGGCGGTCGCTTGCCTTTTGAGGAGATTTGCGTGATAGACGGCGACCGCGATGAAGGCGCCGAGAGGAAGGAAGAGCCATCCGGCCGACAGAGTGTGAGCGTCGAGGTAGATCCAGATGGCGGCGATCTCCGCGATTGCGAGAAGGAGGCGCAGATAGCCGAGGCGGATATGGATGCGCTCGAGGTTTTCTACCTTGCGCTGGCGGATGGCTTGCCTTTCCAGGTATTGGCCGGAGGGAGAGGTGGGTTGAGACACAGAGCCATTATTACTCGCTAAATACCAAGCGATCGGCATGAGACAGAAAGCGCACCATGATCTTGTATACTTCGCGTTTATGCGAGTTTTTGTCATTCTTCCGGCGGCGGGCATTGGCACCCGAATGGCTGTCGGGTCTCATACGGCGGCGCCGAAGCAGTTTCTGAGCGTTGGCGGGGTACCGGTACTGGTGCGGTCGGTGAAAGCTTTTCTTGATGTTCCACGAGTGGACGCGGTGTGTGTCGCAGTGAGGGCTCCGGAGCGCGAGCGAGTGACGGCGCAGATCCGGGAGCACGGTCTGGGCGAACGGGTGCATGTCGTCGAGGGCGGCGATTCGCGGCAGGAGTCGGTGGGGAACGCGCTGGCGGCGCTGAAGTCGAACGATGATGACATTGTGCTGGTACACGATGCGGTCAGACCGTTAATTGACGCGGCAACGATTGAACGGACGATTGAGGCGGTGGATCGACATGGCGCCGCGATTGTAGGGCTGCCTGCGGTGGACACGATCAAGCAGGTGGAGCGCACGGCTGAAGGCGCGATCATCACGGCGACCATTCCACGCGAACGAGTTGTGCTGGCCCAGACTCCTCAAGGCGCGCGGGTGGCACTGCTGCGGAAGGCCTTCGCAGAGGCACAGGCGGATGGCTTTGCGGGAACCGATGAGGCCAGCCTGCTGGAAAGGGCTGGGGTGGAGGTTGCAGTGGTAGCGGGGTCGGCGAAGAACTTCAAGATTACGCAGCCGGGGGATATCGAACTGGCGGAGTTTTACCTGAAGCAGGCAGGTACACGATGAGCATGAGGATTGGGTACGGATTCGACTCGCATGCGTTCAAACCCGGTGTGCCGCTGGTGATCGGGGGACTGCCCATCGAGCATCCGGAGGGGCTTGCTGGCCATTCTGACGGAGACGTGCTGCTCCACGCGATCACGGATGCATTGCTGGGCGCGGTCTCCGCGGGGGACATTGGGACTTTCTTTCCGCCGAGCGATCCGCGATGGAAGGGTGCGGCGTCGCACATCTTTTTGCAGACGGCGCTTGAAGAAGTTGCTACAGCGGGCTACAAGATCGTCAACGTAGATACGGTGCTGGTGATGGCACGGCCCAAGATTGTTCCTATCGCAGGGGAACTTCGCGAGCGCGTGGCTGAGTTGCTGGGAATACAGCCGGGGGAGGTCGGGATCAAGGCGAAGACTCCCGAGGGACTAAATCAGGACCACGTAGCCGTGGCTCATGCGACGGTTCTGCTGGAGAGCGTAAAGCTGGCAGATGCTCCGGTGCAGATGGTTGCGACCGCCGAAGCCGAGGATGATATTGACGAGGTGGTTAAAGGGCTTGTCGGAGATTCACGCGACATCTCTGCGCTCGGAAGAAAGCGGCCCACCTTCAACACGGACGATCTGACCTAGATCATGCCTTTACGACGGCGAGTGCAAAGCCGTCGTAGCCTTTTAGACCGACGGTCTGGATGGCGGTGGCGTCGAGCTGCGGATGCTGCCCGAGTCGCTCCAGAAAGGTGCGCGTTCCCAGGATCGCAGGATCGGTGCTCTCTGGATCGACGATGCCACCGTCGCGGACTACGTTGTCGGCGATGATGAGAGTTCCAGGACGAGAGAGCTTTATGGCCCACTCCAGGTAGGGCGGATTGTTAGGCTTGTCGGCGTCGAGGAAGATGAGATCGAAGGGCCTAGCCTGCTGGGCGGACAAAGTGGCGAGAGAGTCGAGCGCGGGCCCGACCCGAATGTCAACGATCGATGAGAGGCCTGCACGCTGAATATTGGAGCTGGCGACGGCGGCGTGTGTCGGATTGAGTTCGAGCGTGATGAGCTGGCCATCCGGCGGCAGTGCTCGTGCGAGCCAGATGGTGGAATATCCTCCGAGGGTTCCGATCTCCAGAATTCGACGAGCTCCCTGGATTCGCGCGAGGAGATGAAGCAGCTTGCCCTGGTTAGGAGCTACATCGATGGCGGGGAGGCCGGCGCATGCGTTTGCCTCAAGCGCGTGGTCGATTCTCTGACCGGGAGGGATGAGCGTGTCCGTGAGGAAACTGTCAACGGCGTTCCAGCGATTCTGATCCATGCAAGCAAAGATAGAGAATTGCAGTGGTGACAGCAAGCCGGGTGCTAGCGTGTTTCATAGCAGTCTGCTGAACGAGGGATTCTCCTGCCAGGCAGACGCCGCTCCGGACCCAGCCCGGCGATGGTCTGGATGGATTGAGGTGAGGGAATGCGACGAGGGCTGTGTGGTTTTGCCCTGACGGTGCTGACGACAGTGGGCTATGGACAGACCGTGGCTCAGCCGAGACTGATGGATGCTCCTGCGGCGAGATCGTGCGCCGTGCAGGATGAATGGGCAACGCCTGCAGAGAAGAACTGCTATGCGACGACTCCCGACTACGCGGAGACGATGGCGTACCTGCGACGGGTACAAGCTGCCGCTCCCAATGAAGTGAAGATTGAGCCGTTCGGAAGATCCGGCGAGGGGCGTGAGCTGGACATCGTGATCGTGTCGCACGACGGCATGTTCGATCCGGCGGAGCTGCATGTTGCGAAGCGGCCCATCGTGCTGGTACAGAACTCGATCCATGCAGGAGAGATGGATGGCAAGGATGCCTGCCTGTCGCTGCTGAGGGACATGGTGATTACAAAATCGAAGGCGGCTCTGCTGGAGCGAGCGGTTCTTGTTTTTATTCCCATGTACAACGCGGATGGGCACGAGCGAAGGAGCCGGTACAACCGCATCAACCAGGATGGGCCGGCGGAGATGGGATGGCGCGGGAACGGGACCAATCTGAATCTGAACCGGGACTACCTGAAGGCGGACGCACCGGAGACACGGGCGTTTATGGCAATGTTCCATCGCTGGCTGCCGGACTTCTTCGTGGACGACCATGTCACCGATGGTGCGGATTATCAATATGACGTGACGTTCACGATGGACGATGGGCCGAATGTGCCGGCGGGAACGGCGAGATGGGTAGGCGAAGTGGCGACTCCGATGCTGGAGAAGTATGTCGATGCACACGGGCACCTTGCGTCGCCGACCTATATCACGCTGGCGAACGACAGCGATCCTGCACAGGGTCTGGGTTTCAACGACAATCCGCCAAGATTTTCGACGGGATACATGATCCTGGAAGGTCGCCCCGGAATGCTGGTGGAGTTGCATATGCTGAAGGATTATCAGACGCGTGTGACGGGGAATTACGAGATTCTTGCTGGGTTGATGGAGCTGGTGAATCGTGACGCTGACAAGCTGATTGCATTGAACGCAACTGCCGACACAGAGGCTGAAGCGATGGGGTCGCATCCGCTGAGCAACGTTAAATATCCTCTGACACTGGCCTGGGGAGGGGAGACGACTCCGTTCCTGTTTCGCGGTTACCGATATACGCGAGAGCTCAGCGGAGTTTCAGGAGTGATGTGGGTGCGCTATACCCACGAGCCATGGAACGTCTCGTTGCCAGCACAGACGGGGTACAAGATAGTGGCTGAGACAAGGCCTCCCGCTGCCTATCTGATTCCCGCGCAGTGGACGGGAGTGATCGATTCGCTGGCTGCACACCAGATAGAGATGACACGCACAACTGCACCGTGGGCGGGAGTGGTAGAGACATATCGGTGCGCGGGGATGGAGTGGCAAGAGCCGCCGTTTGAGGGAAGGCACCCGACATTCAATGGCGAAGCTCAGCACGATCCGGGCAAATTCGGAAACTGCGTTCTCGTTCGCGAGCCGATGAGCTTTCCTGCAGGGTCTGCCCTAGTGCGCCTGAATCAACGCCTGTCGCGAGTGGTTATAGAGTGGCTCGAGCCGGCGGCACCGGACTCTGCGCTGCAATGGGGATTCTTCGATTCCATATTCGAGCAGAAGGAGTACGGTGAGGCGTACGTGCTGGAGGATCTGGCGCGGGAGATGATGGCGAAAGATCCGAAGCTGACGGCGGAGTTCGAGCGGAAGGTATCGAGTGACCCGGTCTTCGCCGCCAGTCCGTATGCGCGTCTGGAGTTCTTCTATGAGCGATCACCCTGGTACGCGGCCAACCGAGTTGGGCTGTATCCAGTAGGAAGATTGAGCAGCCTGGATGGCGTTCCGGTTTCACACTGAGAACTCCGAGACTGCACACAGAGCGGAGAGCGCTGGAATCTGTAATTGAGGGATGCAAGCGGAACATTATTGATTACAATCCGCTCATGCCATCCAGACGAACTTTTCTCTTTGCCGCCTCCGCAGCAGTTGCAGCACCGTCGTTGCCAGTCCAGGCCCAGCGGCCGTCAGGACCCTCAACCGAGATCAAGCAGCTGCCGCCGGCGATTGCGGCGCTTTCGAATCGCCGCGCCGAGGCGGTGCCGATTACCCTGGAGGAGCGGGAGCACAGGGTTGAGAGAGCTCGCGAATTGTTGAGCAACTCAAAGCTGGATGCCCTGGTGATCTGCACGGGTACGTCGCTGACCTATTTCACAGGACTGCGATGGGGCCAATCAGAACGGTTCTTTGCGTGGGTACTTCCGGCGAAGAGGAATCCATTTGTCGTCTGTCCGGTCTTCGAAGAGGGTCGTGTGCGCGAGCGGATGGAGGCAAAGCCCGCGACACTGCCTCAAGCGTCCGTTACGAAGGTCTATACGTGGAACGAGGATGAGAGTCCCTATACGCTGCTTGCCAAGGCGCTTAAGGAAGCGGGCATCACTGCGGGGCGGATAGGGGTGGAGGAGCGCACGCAGTTTGCATTCGCGGATGGAATTGGTCATGCGAGCCCAACGTTGACCGCTGTGAGTGGAACTCCGGTGACGGCGGGATGCCGTGCGGTGAAGTCCCCGGCAGAGCTGGCGCTGATGCGACTGGCGAACGACAACACGCTGAAGGTCTATGAGGCAGCGTGGAAGTCGCTTGAACCCGGAATGACGAACCGTCACGTCTCTGATCTGATCGGCGTAGCTTATGAGCGTACGGGCTTCCCTGGCTATGCATCTTGTCAGGTTGCAGAGTATTCGGCTCTCCCGCATGGTTCCTTGCAGCCGCAGGTGATTCGCGAAGGGCAGATCATTCTGCTGGATGACGGCTGCACTGTAGAGGGCTATGAGTCTGACATCTCGCGCTCCTTTGTTCTGGGCAAGGCGACGGACAAACAGAAGAAGGTCTTCGACATCGTTCATAAGGCGCAGGCGGCTGCCCTGGCCGCGGGCAAGGCGGGAGTGCCGTGCCACGCTGTAGATGATGCTGCTCGGAAGGTCATTACAGATGCGGGCTTTGGTCCGGATTACAAACACTTCACGCATCGACTTGGCCATGGAATCGGAATGGATGGCCATGAGTGGCCATACCTGGTGCGAGGCAATGATCTTCCACTCGAGTCGGGGATGACGTTTTCAGACGAACCGGGGATCTACATCGTCGGCGAGTTCGGGATTCGACTTGAGGATGATTGGGTTGTGACTCCGAGCGGCGGCGACATGTTTACTCCACAGAGCCCATCGCTCGAACAGCCGTTCGCGAAGGCTTGAAGCCGCGGAGATCTCGAGAATTGGCAATCCCGTTGATGGGAAAGAATGGACGATGGAGCCACAGACCGTGAATGCGGTGAATCTTCCGCTGCACAATGCACTGAACTTTCGCGCTGCGATTCTTGAGCCGCCTTTCTAGTGACCAGCAGTTCTTCCTTGCCTTTGCGCAGAACTGGGCCTCGAAGGTCAGGGATGGTGCTCTTCGTCAGCAGCTGCTGACCGATTCGCATGCTCCGGGAAAGTACAGGGCAGAGACGGTTCGTAACCTCGATGGGTGGCACAAGGCTTTTGATGTCAAGCCGATAGATAAGCCGCTGAGGAGAGTGTGCGCATCTGGTAATAGATCCTGGAGATCGGTCAGCTGTCCTGTTGGATCGAATACAGGGTTGATGATAGCTTCGATATCTGGCTTAGGGTTTAACGAGACCAGAGCGGCTTAGATCGAAGTGGAAGGACTACAGCAATGATTACGACGGTGCAACAGCATATTTTGCAGCAGCAGCAGGAATTACTGAAGTCGACGGGCCGCGAGGCGACGGGGACGTTTAGCTGGCTGCTGAGCGGCATTACGCTGGCGACCAAGATGATCGAAGCTAAGATTCGTTCCGCCGGATTGAGCGATGTTCTTGGCGCTGCGGGGGCGGAGAACGTTCAAGGAGAGCAGCAGCAGAAGCTGGATGTCTATGCCAATCAGGCGATGCTGCATTGTCTGGGACTAAGGGACAGCGTAGCCGCGCTGGTGAGCGAGGAGGACGAGGAACCCGTTACCTTCAACCGTGATGCGGAGACCGGGAAGTACATCCTGGTGTTCGATCCTCTGGATGGGTCGAGCAACATCGACGTGAACGTCAATGTCGGTACGATCTTCAGCGTGCTGCGCCGGATGCCGGCTGAACTGGGGACGCTTGAGGAATCGATTCTGCAGCCGGGTTTTCGCCAGGTAGCCGCGGGCTATGTGGTCTATGGGCCATCTACGGTGCTGGTGTACACGGCGGGCAATGGCGTTTTCGGATTTACGCTTGATCCAAAGATAGGAGCCTTCGTGCTCAGCAACGATCGGATGGAGATCCCGGAGCAGGGAAGCTACTATTCGGTCAATGAGGCCAACGCGGCGACCTGGCCGGAAGAGTACAGGACTTATGTTTCCATGTTGCGTGAAGGCGGTCTTCAGAAGACGTACAGCTCGAGATATATAGGAAGCCTGGTGGCGGACTTTCATCGCACCCTGCTGAAGGGGGGCGTGTTCCTGTATCCACCTACCGAAAAGCAACCGAAGGGAAAGCTGCGCCTGCTCTATGAGGCGAATCCACTGGCGTTCATCGCGGAGCAGGCCGGGGGAATTGCGACGAATGGAGCGGATCGGATCCTTGATATCAGGCCAAGCGGGATTCACCAGAGAACGCCGTTCTGTGTCGGCGGCCGGAGGGAGATGGAGGCGCTGAAGAGTGCGTTGGCTGGAGTGTTGACGTCGTGAGCTTCTCAAGCGTTGTAATCGATATTCGCGAGGAGCGCCGGACGGAGGGACGTCAGCAATGGCAACTGCTGCTGGAAGGTGGCGAATTTAGAGCCGGAGATACAGGGTTGCTGGAGGTGATCGCGCGAAGCGGGGCGAGGCTCTCTGTACCGGTTTTGAACGTTCTGGAGGAGGATGGAGAGGTGTGGTTGCGTGTTGAGAAGCCGTTGACGGCCGGCACTCAAGTTACTGGTCAGGTGGAGCGGAAACAGATGTAGGCTAGGTTTTAGAAAAATTCGCTTCCTGCTACACTTGAGGAGTCAATCCGACTCAGGGACAAGCGGAACGCGGTGAGTGCCTGAGATCGCCTTGGGGCTGTAGCTCAGTTGGGAGAGCGCCTCGTTCGCAACGAGGAGGTCGTCAGTTCGATCCTGATCAGCTCCACCAAAAGAATCAATTACTTAGTAATAGAATCTGGGAACAATAAGAAAGATCGAAGCGACTTTCCTACCAGCATTCCTCTTTTCATCACCAACCGTTTGAGCGTATGTCGCCAGCGTCATCTCCGCTGTGGAGTGCCGCATTAGCTCCATGCTGACCCTTAGGCTTGCCCCTCAAGCTCCCGGATCGCCTGCTCTTCAACGCCCGCTCCGAAGGCATCGAACGCTCACGCTTCGGGGCGGATGCTTTCCGCAATCACCGCGCCATCACACCAATCACCCATTCTCAGGTTGGACTCTTCGACTCCCAGTAGCGAAATTGAGATGGACCGCCGCTCTCTTTCCCTATAGCGATCGGGACCAGAACAACGGCACGTTGCGGAGGAGGGTTCCTCCGCCCTGCGACCGCATGCGCGTTCTCCGCTTCCTGTGCGGGCCCCCCAACGCCCTCCCTGTAATTGCTGTGCGCTGACCCGCGCCAGCTCTCGGCATGAGCTACGGCGGACGCATCGCTCTATTACCCGGACAGTCGAAGGCAGAGGAGTTTCGAGGCTGGTACGTGAAGCAGCCCATGAACTTCTGCACAAGGCGAACGCCTCATCGCTACCACTAAGACAGTACGCGAAAACCGGGGCCGAAGCCGTGGCTTTTGCCGTCGGCAGAGCAGCTGGACTGGCGACGGGTTCGGTTTCCGCCGATTACATCCAGCTTTATCACGGCAATGCTTCGCTGCTGGCCGAGAGCTTGGAAGCCATCCAGCAGACCGCCAGCGTCATCCTTGACGCACTGGACCCGTCCATCGCGGAGGAACCCGCCACTGACGAACTTGCGGAGGTCCAGAGCACAGTCCCAAATTCAACAACCAATGTAGGCGCATTTGCAATTTCTTTGGAGTCAATCACTGTCTTGCTCCTAAAGGTGACGGTTTTAACCTGTGAACGTCGAGAAATGGCATCGACAACCGCCGGGCGATCAACCCGAAAAAAGACCCGAATGCCGCGAGGCAATGACAGGGTGAACGGAAGGCATGAGGAGCATCGCAAACTTCACGATGCAGACCGTGATTCGTTCGACCACGATCGGAACCTTATGCGCGTGGACTGCAGCGCTCATCCGCTTGAGCGACGGAAGGCTCGCATCGATATCTAATCGCAACACGGGCCTGACCGATGTTTCCGCAAAGGCGCGTGCGGTTGCGCTGGCGCCGCCGACGCTGGAGCCTGTTGATTGAAACGGGCTCCAGCAAGGCGTTCGTCACCATTTTTCTTTGATTCATTTAAAATAGCTCCTCAAACTAGTACCACACGGTACCGTAAAAGTGACAGTTGAGTATGATTGCTCCTGAGATTCAGCAAGAAGTCAAATTTCAAGGGCAATAGAATGCTGACCGCGACGGCGAATGGAACGATCATCAGAAATCATCAGAAAACGAGGAATCGGTCGTCCGGCTTTCGCAGCGAAGAGATGGAGCGCTAAGAGAGTCGAGAGGTGGTAGGCGAGATGGTTCTCTCCGCCGCCGGTGCGGCTCATTGGCACTGAACGTTCAGGGCGATCGAACACAATGGTGAGATTTGAAAAGTCGATACGTACCGGAAAGGGCTGAACTCGACCTTCAACTCGTGAGGGAATTGCGACATGTAGCTTGCGATGTTGTTGAGAATTGATGCCAAGCGGTCGCGGCTCGCGTCGTCTCCCAGTCGACGTTCGAGATCTGCAACCCTCCGTTTGAGCTGGTCGTGCTTGGACTCGAGCTCCAGCAACTCAGAACGAACGCGAGATGAATTAGAAATCGGAGTCTAGGTGAGCCACTTGGCCTTGACTGGCGGCGAGGTGCTCACAGATGCCGCAAGGCCGGTCAATTCAGCAAACTCGGTCCGAAGAGTAGATCCATTTCGAGCGCGAGGCCACAATCGAAAGCTTCTGCTGCAATGAGTTTCTCCGCCAGCTCACGACCGATCGCGACATCCTGACCGCTGCAGTTGAGCAGAACGGCACATTCCTTTTCAGAAATCCCTTCGATCACAGACATAACGAAAACAAAACGCTCAAATGGGTTGAGGAAAGTGATGGAGGCAAACGGCCGGCGTGCTGTTAACACCAGGGGCCGCGCACTTCCGCGGAAGGCCCAGCTATACGCTTGCTGAGACGCGGGCTCAATGATCTTGATCGCTTGCCTGAGCACCGCGCGCCGGCCATGCTCTTTAGCCCATTCCAGGAAGCCGCCGGGGGCTTCCACGTACTCATCCAGAGCTTTGAAAAAGCACCGATCGGCGACCCTCCGGTCTGCCGCAACTAGAAATGAAAGCAAAAAGAGCGAGTTCACCTGATCGATGAACATTTCCGTGTAATTCGTGCCGCCAGCCGCGCGATCCTGCTGCGCGTCATTGAGGGTTGGTGAAGATGAATGGCTGATATGCATGATCTGTCTCCCTTTCCTGTTGCCGACGGTCTGCAAGCAATCGTGATCGCCCACGCCTGTGGTTGCTCTCATAATTGGCCCGCTGAGTGGCTACATCCTTGCGGCGAACTGTGAATGGATGGAGCCACTCGCCACGCCGCTGCATGCATAAATCGAAAGCCGGCGGGATAAAGGATGAAAACTGCCACCTAGCGATACAGGAGAAGCTGCACCGTCCAACGTGCGCGTCGTGCGAGGCGCTCGCCGCGGACGCCCTATCCAGTGCACGTCTATTGCCATTGCGAAAAATGCCGCGCCACCGCGGCTGGCTATACAAACAAGGATCAGGACAGCTGTGAAACAGTTTCCCAAACTCAGCCGACGTCCATCCTGTGGCGTCCGGCCCATTACCGCTGTCACTCCGTTGACACTTTCCATATTTGCTCCAGGGGTGAGGCAGAGCCCAATCGGACATCCTCTGAGCCCGATACTTAGCTGACGCGACGCAATTCGGCCCTTGTTCGGTTTGGGCATTGCGGCCCGCGGGCCATGGGGTCGCTCTGGCTGAAACGAAGAAACACATTATTTGCGCTGTCAGCGATGCGAGTACCGGGTCTGTGCAGTGCACGAAGAGCCTTCGCGGCCAGTCGCATCAGCAGATAGCGATTTTGGATATGTTTCTGCGCGCTAGTAACGAGTTCAGAACGCATCGTGCCTCCTCAGATCCAGTTCGTCTCAGTGGGATGCAATGCGATGGCCAAACCCGTTCGCGAGTGGCGCTTACCGTGGGAATGGTTCATTCCGCTGGACAATCTGCGATTCAGGGACTTAGAAGGTAAGTGGGAGTACCGCTCGAACGCGCTCGACCTGTTGATGCTTTCACCAAAGCTGCCACGCGCGAGTCAACATTATGACGGGAGAGCTGCCTCCTGTTCGTCACTTTCGTTTGAGGCGATAATGGAGAAGCAGTGCGTTTGGCCCACATGGCCGCCTCGGACGAGGCTCGAACGCGTATGGATCACGCCGCGTGTTACCACCAGAACGGACCGATCAGGTTCCGCCCACGTGCGCCCGGTCGATGCCTGATCTATGATGCCCTTTCACTGAGGGTGCCGATGGGTGCCCGGCCAGCGGATACGGCACATGATTGTGAACCAAGGTCCGGGTAATTTGGGTAGTTGCTTCTGAATATTGTTCTGACTGTGCCTCAACAACAGAATGGGATCGAATTCGGGGTGGTGAAATGGAATTGGCCGAAACTTCCAACGTCTTTGTTGTCGATGATGACGCATATGTCCGTGATTCGCTTGAGGCGTTGCTGGCAACGGTAGGCCTGCGCGCCCTACTCTTTGAAACGCCCGAAGCATTTCTTCGTTCGGTAACGCGGGATGTCCCCGGTTGCCTCATTCTGGATGTGAGTCTTCCCGGAATGAACGGCCTAGAATTCCAGCGGCAGCTCAGGGATGCTGAATTCCATATTCCCGTCATTTTCTTAACGGCCTACGGCAACATCCCAATGACGGTATCCGCAATGAAATCAGGAGCAGTGGAGTTTTTCACGAAGCCCTTCGATGATCAGGTTCTGATCGATGCGGTTCAGCGGGCACTGAGCCGGGACCGTGCTGTACGCGAAAAATCCGTCGAGCTGGCCGATTTACGAAGCCGTTATGAGACCCTGACTCCGCGCGAACATGAGGTGATGAAGCTTGTCATTTCCGGCCTGCGAAACAAGGAGATTGCATCGAAGCTCGGTACGAAGGAAATCACGATCAAGGTTCATCGTGCTCATGTCATGCACAAAATGAAGGCCGAATCTCTTGCCGACCTAGTGAAAATAGGGGAAAAGCTCCGGCGGTTCCACCCTAAAGCTTCGCTCCTGAGCGATCTCCCTCAGATTAATCCCCGGCGCTCCGAATTTCAGAGATAGCTGAGAACACCGGAGTGCCTGCGCGGTCTCCGAGATTCCAGTCGCTATTCACTTTGCCCGGTTATACCAAAGCATAATTGCGCACCTCGTATCATCGGAATACGTTTGTCGATATGGCCGTTCAGGACAAGCGAATGCTGATCGCTATTGTTGATGACGACGGTTCGGTGAGAGATGCACTGCAGGGTCTGATGCATGAGGCAGACTTGCCAACATGTGTTTTTGAATGCGCTGAGGCTTTCCTCGAATCGGGCAAACAGCACGAAATCGGATGCCTGATCGCTGATATTCGCATGCCGGGAATTTCGGGCCTGGAGCTGCAGGCAAGGCTGAATGCAGACCATCGACGGATTCCGATCATCTTCATTACAGCGCATGGAGATGAGGCAATGCGCCTTCGGGCTTTGCGAGCCGGCGCTGTGGAATTTTTGGCGAAGCCATTTGATGATCAGGCTTTGCTCGACAGCGTGAGAGCGGCACTGAGCCGCTGAGTATGGAGCCTTCACCAGGAAGGCTTCTCGGAGATCACCTTTGGACCTTGTGCAGCCAATTCCGTCGATCGAATCGGATCAGGATCAGCGCAGATTCGAGCAGATCATTGGCAACAGCTCCGCGCTTGAATCCGTGCTTGAGCAGGTCCAGCGTGTAGCTCCCGCCAGTTCTACCGTGCTCATCCTAGGTGAGACTGGCACGGGCAAGGAATTGATCGCACGTAGCATTCATAACGTAAGCACGCGCTGCGGACGTCCATTCGTCAAGCTGAACTGCGCGGCGTTGCCTTTTGATCTGCTGGAAAGCGAGCTCTTTGGACACGAAAAAGGCGCATTTACCGGCGCAATCGCGCAGAAAATGGGCCGTTTCGAATTGGCCCACACCGGGACGCTTTTCCTGGACGAGATAGGTGACATTCCGTTGGCATCACAGCCTAAATTACTTCGTGTCCTGCAGGAACAGGAATTCGAGCGATTGGGAAGCGGCCGCACGATTCGAGTGGATGTCCGTCTCGTGGCTGCAACGCACCGCGATCTGGCTGAAATGGTGAAGAGGAACGAATTCCGGAGCGATTTGTATTACCGACTGAATGTCTTTCCCATCACCATCCCTCCGCTGCGGGAAAGGCGTGAAGATATCGTTTCGCTGGTTTGGCATTTCGTCGATTTGTTCAGTCGGAAGATCGGCAAAACAATCCAATGTATTCCCCCGGAAACATTGGCAGCATTCCAATGCCATGATTGGCCCGGCAACATACGAGAACTTCAGAATGTGATCGAAAGGGCAATCATCCTGTCGAACAACGGAACGCTTCCGAATATCCTCGCCCCTCGAACGAACGAGACCCCCAATGTGAGCTCAGCACAACCAACGCTGAAAGATTTCGAACGAGATTTGATAGTACAAACCTTACGAAGTGCGGACTGGGTCATTGGCGGCGCGGCTGGCGCTGCGTCAAAGCTGGGTGTAAAGCGCACCACCCTAATGGCCAAAATGAAGAAGCTCGGGATCGTCCGGCCAGGACGGCGCAGCAGCAAAACCTCAGAAACAACCGACCAGTATCTGGCCGAAGCTAGGCCAGTCAGCAGCGCATATCCGGCTGGCGGCTGGCTCCCTACGGAATAGCACACGTGAGCGTCGGGATGCCCGGTTTGCTCCCGTGCATTTCAATAAGACTCAGGTGTGGTCGGCACAAACCTGAGACCTTGAGCAAACTATTCGAGCCTCTTCGTGCGTGCATCAGTTCTGAGATTTGGGCGAGCAGTGCAGCTGCCCCCATACCTTTCGGAACGAAGACGTCGACATTGATGATTTCGTTCTCTGGAATTCTGAACGCACCAGAATAGAGGATGATCCTGATATTTCGATTCCATGCTCTGATCTGGCGGGCAACCATGCAACCATTCATCTCGGGCATCTCGTAGTCCAGGACAGCTACGTCGATCGCATGCTTGGTATCAATATGCGATCGCCTCACTGGCGCTCGCGGCCCGTCAGCAGGAGGAATCCCCTCCTCTCCAGCACGGTGGCGCACAGTTCCAGCTGCCTACTATCGTCGTCTACGAGCAGTAGCGTTGCATCTATGGGGGCAGTGATACTCACGATGACCTCTCCCTTATGCCGATCACAAAGCATGTCAAACGCCAAACCGCTCCGACTCAACAACTCCTGCAATGACATATGGAGTTCGCCGACTCCTCGGGCCGAATTACAAGCACCAAAGCACCGTTGAATTCATCGCGGCGTTAACGCACATTGCCTGGCTCGGCGACCGTGACATCTTTTTCGCTTGGTGTGAGGCCGAAGTGCTCGCGGTAGGGGAACGGCCGGCAACTAAGGGCAATCTGGTCTCGACTGCTTCGCCGCGCAGACAGGATGGCGGGTGTGCGGTATTATGTCAGATCATTGCAATCAGAATGAGTCTTCATCCATGGCATCGCGTTCAAGTTCGGGGGCGCCAAGAGGCACGATGCGGTGGGACCACGTGGGCAAGCCCCTCTTTCGACTTCTCGCCGGGGTCGCGACGGTGTTCGCGATCACGATTGCTCTCTATGCAGCACCCCTTCATGCTCGGAGCTTAACGGCGAGTCTCACCTATCTAGTTGTTGTCTTGATCGTCGCTGCCTTCTGGGGCGTTCGTGACGCAGTTTTTGTCTCATTCCTTGCGGCATTGGGATTTATCTGGATGCTGCCGCCCGTCGGCTCTTTTCGGCTCGATGATTCACGTGACTTCTCTGCGATCCCTGCATTCCTCTTCATCGGGATCACAGCCGGCTATTTTTCAGAGCGTGCACGCAGCGAGGCTTTGAACGCGAAGCGGCGCCGTGCGGAAGCCGTTGCCGCACAGGAGCGTTACCGCGGTCTGGTCAATTCGGTGGAGGCTATCGTCTGGGAAGCGGATGCCTCCACGTTCGCTTTTCTGTTCGTCAGTGAGCAGGCGGAACGCATCCTCGGTTACCCCGTTGAAGCATGGTTAGCCGAACCCGCATTCTGGACGAACCACCTTCACCACGAAGACCGCAATTTGGCAGCTCATTTCTGCGAACAAACCAAAGCCAGTGGACAAAAGCAGGATTTCGAATACCGTATGATCGCCGCCGACGGACGTGTGGTATGGCTGCGGGGCGTGGTTGCATTTGTGGTCGAGAACGGACACCCGAGCCGGCTGCGCGGCGTGATGATTGATATCACCGAGCGCAAGCAGGCAGAGCAGGCTCGCCAGGAAATTGAGGAGCAATGGAAAGCGGCTTTCGAGAGCAATCCTACAATGTACTTCATCATCGACGCAGCGGGCATGATCGTTTCGGTGAACGGCTTCGGTGCAGAGCAATTGGGTTACTGTGTGGACGAATTGATAGGCCAACCTGTGTTGAATGTGTTTTATGAACCTGACCGACAGTCCGTCCAAGGATATGCCAACGCGTGTTTCGAGCAGCCTGGCCAAATGAAGAGGTGGGAAGCGAGAAAGATCCGAAAAGATGGCACGATGCTCTGGGTTCGCGAAACCGCGAATGCAGTATTTTTGAAAAAGCGCCCGGTGTTGTTAGTCGTATGCGAGAACATTACCGAGCAGAAGCGCGCCGAAGATGCCGCCCGGCACAGCGAAAAGGAGCTTCGTGATGCAATCGAAAGCGTCCCAGCGATGTTATTCATCGCTCTGCCTGGTCCATCCAATGTATTCGTTAGCCGGGGTTGGCGCGAATATACAGGCTTGACGTCGGAAGACACGGCAGGATTCGGATGGCAAAGCGCAGTCCATCCGGAAGATATGGAGAAATTTTTGGAGAAGTGGCGAGTGTGCTCGGCAACTGGCGAGCCATTCGAAGATGAAACGCGTTTTCGCCGTGCGACGGACGGGGAATATCGCTGGTTTTTGATCCGGGCTGTGTCGCTTCGCGATGAGTACGGAAACATCCTCAAGTGGTATGGAGTACTGACGGACATTGAAGATCGCAAGCGTGCCGACGAAGCTGTACGGAAGAGTGAAATGCATCTTCGGGATGTAATTGATACGATTCCGACGATAGCATGGACCGCGCTGCCCAACGGGAACATAGATTTCGTGAATAGAAGCTGGCAGGAATATCTCCAAATATCCCTGAACGACACGTCAGGCGCTGGTTGGGAGACGTCAATTCACCCCAATGACATCTCTAGCAACCTGGAGAGGTGGCAAGCCTCGCTTAGTTCCGGTAAGCCATTTGAGACAGAGTCACGCGTAAAGCGAGCCAGGGACGGAGAATACCGCTGGCTCCTGCATCGTGCCGTTCCGTTCCGAGACGACAACAATAACATTCTCAAGTGGTACGGGATCTCTACAGACATCGAAGATCGCAAGCGGGCAGAGGCTTTACTCACGGGAGAAAAGCGCATTCTTGAGATGGTGGCGAAGGGGGATTCGCTTGCTCAAATACTTGACAGCTTGTGTCGGCTCGTAGAGGAACAGGCTAGCGGTGTTCTGGCGTCTGTCTTGTTAGTTGACGGCAACCACTTGCGGCATGGTGGCGCGCCCAGTCTTCCAAAGACCTACACCGATGCTATCGATGGGGTTGAGATCGGGCCTACTGTTGGTTCCTGCGGGACAGCCGCGTACCGCGGAGAACAAGTGATTGTGGCGGACATCACAACGGACCCCTTGTGGGCGGAATTTCGCGGAGCAGCTTTGCCTCACTCCCTGCGTGCCTGTTGGTCCACGCCGGTCTTTTCATCGCAAGGTAAAGTAATCGCGACCTTCGCCATGTATTATCGCGAGCCCCGCAGCCCGAGTACGCACGATCAGGAGATCATCGAACAGATCACTCATCTGGCGGGAGTTGCTATAGAACGTAAGCTGACACAGGAAGCTCTGCGGCGAAATGAGGCGTATCTCGCGGAAGCGCAGCGTCTAACCAGGACGGGCAGTTGGGCCTACAACCCTTTCACGGGGAAGACAGTTTATTGGTCAGAAGAAATGTTCCACATTTTTGGACTCGATCCACAGGAGGGTCCGAGCAGCGAAAAATTCTGGCAGCTCGTGCACCCGGAAGATCTCGACAGGGTAAGAGTTCGAGTTGAGAGGGAGGCCCAAGACCAAAAAGAATACGTTGACGAGTACAGGATTGTTCTGCCTGATGGAAATCTCAAACATATTCTCGATATTGGGCATCCGGTCTTCGATGAGGCTGGAGGTGTAGTCGAATTCGTCGGCACCGCAGTCGATGTCACGGAGCGCAAACATGCGGAGCAAGAACGCGAAAGGCTGCGCCAGATCGAGGAAGATCTCGCGCACATGAACCGCGTGAGCATGATGGGGGAATTGGCGGCCTCGTTGGCGCACGAAATCAAGCAGCCGATCACCGCAGCCGCGACGAATGCCAAAACTTCTCTGCGATGGTTGCACCGCGAGCCGCCTGAAATCGGAAATGCCCGCGATGCGGTATCAAGGGTCGTTAAGGACGTAATCCGGGCCGCCGACATCATCGATCGAAATCGCTCTCTGTACAGTCGAGATACACCGAAACGGGAACCGGTCAACCTCAATGACCTGATCCGAGAAATGACCATGCTGCTGCACGATGCTGCGGGCAGGCATTCGACATCCATCCGTGTCGATCTTGACAGGGCCCTTCCGACAACTATCGCCGATCGTGTGCAGATGCAACAGGTCCTGATGAACCTGATGCTGAACGGCATTGAAGCGATGACGAATACGGGTGGAGAACTGACGATTAGATCCAAGCTAGCCGAGGATGGTCAGCTGGTTATCTCTGTGAGAGATATGGGTATTGGCCTCCCCACCGAGAACACCGAACGCATCTTTGACGCGTTCTTTACCACTAAGGCGCAGGGCACCGGCATGGGACTCTCCATCGGCCGGAGGATTATTGAAGCTCATGCCGGGCGCCTGTGGGCGTGTGCGAATGTCGGACGGGGCTCGACCTTTTATTTCGCTTTGCCTGCCGACCTGGCGACGCCATCGTCCCCTTCTGGCGCCTGAATTGATCAAACCGCCGTATCTGGCGAAATCCTTTTTCGCCGGTAGAAACCGCCCGGCTTCAGTGACATATTGGACTATGGCGTTGCAGCCACTACCCTCTCAAGTTGAGCGCGCCGCCTGCGTTACAACCGGGCGACACAATTCTGGGCGGCCGACCCCGCCTGCCCTGTTCGCATTTCGACAATGCCAAGGTCAACCCTTTGACACTTCCTCTAGAAGCGAGACGAATATTCAAAGGCATGGTCGCCACCTCTGACGGTCAGAAGCCATGCTGGCTGGCTCCCCGCAGGCCAGCCAGAACGCCCACTTTGATGCGATGGCTTTGTGGCAATTTTTGTGGCAAATACCGCCGTCTGGGCCCTTTGCCGGTTATGCCGTCTCAAAGTACGCGCCATCAATAGCTTAGGTTTGAACTCATACCTTCACACGGTGGAAGTCGTGTTTGTCCCTCCCATGGAGCCAAAGTTCGGATATAAAAGCCTCGACCGATAGCCTTGCCCCAATCGCTCCTCGCTGGGATACCGTCCGTGCCGCGTTGATCTGCGAGCCAGCGAACAGTAAGGGAACAATAAAGATTTCGAACGATTGTTTCCCGCTAAAAAGTGCCTCTGCTTTGTTGCGCTAAATCATTGAAAGTTCGTTAGTCAGCCGTTTCGCAACGAGGAGGCCGTCAGTTCGATCCTGATCAGCTCCAGCAAAAGAATCAGACACTTACAAGTAAAATCTGGGTCCAAAATGCGATCTGGGTCCATTACGCCGCATTTTTCATTCTTATTTTGTTACCGTATCCGGAACTCGCTGCAAAAAGGTCTTACGAACACTGGATCGGAGAACTATGGCGGTGGCGTTGTGACCGCAGGCGGTTTGTTCTTTATCGGGGCGACCAACTACGACGCGAATTTTCACGCATTCGATAAGAGCCACGTAAGCTGTTACGGAGACGACGCTGCCAGTAGCCGGAATGCTACACCAGTTGTCTACGAAGCTGGGGAGCGGCAGTTTGTTCTGGTTGGTGCCGGAGGAGGAAAGAATTCAAAGGCGCTGCCCGATGGAAGTTATGTCGCTTTCGCGTTGCCACAGAATGAGGCTTCGAAATAGCGAGAGCGTAGCGACGTCGCGCAAACGAGGATCGTACAGGTGCTATCCGCCCCAATCTCGAGAGCCTCGCATAAGTGCCAAACAAAAGGCCTCCCACTCTACGGGAGGCCTTTGCGACGTATCGGCGCTATTCATCATCATCCTTGTCGATCTTGCCCGATTCAGCAACATCGATCAGCGGTCGGAAGCGATGCACAGGCGTCGGCATCGCCGAATCCTTACCCTTGATGCTCTTCCACAGGATCTCGTTCAACGCATGCATGGGCGCCCGGTCCACTTCTTTGAAGTTCATCCTGCTGCTCTCCTTCGCGCCGTAGGAGTTCTTCGTATTCTTCGCATTCACGTCGATCATAGGCTTGATCACGTTGAACGGTGTTGCGGACGGCGTCGTACCGAAAGACGTATACATCGGCATTGCCGCCGCATCGTACTGGCTCATCGCAGGCAGCCCAAGCAGCAGCTCTATCGATCGCACCATTGAGCTCGTCGTGTATAGCGTGCTGTCCACCATGCCGCGTTTCACATAAGGGCTGATCACCAGTCCCACTGTTCGCCGCCCGTCGACATGATCTGCCCCGTCCTGCGCATCGTCCTCAATAATGAAGATCGCCGTGTTTCGCCAGTAGTGGCTGTGACTCACCGCATCCACCAGCTGCCCGATCGCATAGTCGTTATTGGCCACCATAGCCCGTGGCGTATACGCTCCCGGAGTTGTGCCGCGCGTATGATCTTCCGGCATGCTCATCACAATGTAGTTAGGCAGACGCTTCGCTGGATCCGTACTGTCATAGTTCGACTCAAACTCTTTTAAGTCCCGCAGGAAGACTGCGACCTTGTCCGTATCACGGTTTTCAAGCCCAGCACCGTACTCTTTTGAGACATGTCCCACCAGCCCCTCGGATCCGGGCGCAGCCTCCATCGTCGCGCCGGTGGCCGTGCTCGCCCGCGCGGCGCTCTCGCCATACGAGCGATACGTCAGTCCCTTTCTTCGCGCAAGATCCCACAGGTGTCCTGCCGAGGGAACCATCGCGTGCACGCCGTACGATGCACGGCTATGGCCGCCATACTCCGGGGGCCACTGCTTCTCGTTGAAGTCCGTCGCATACGACGAGTTCGACCACGAGTGCCCGTCGACACTCACCTCGCCATCGCAGTAGAGGTTGTCCAGCACAACATACTCCTTCGCCAGTGCATGCTGGTTCGGAGTCACCTCTTTGCCAAACAACACCAGTTTCGACTCGCCATTCGCATTGGGTATATCGCCGAACTCCTGATCGTATGTCCGGTTCTCCTTGATAATGTAGATAATGTGCTTGATTTCGCTGGCCTCTCCCACACGCTGCGGGATGATGCTCGGCTCCTGCGGCATCCGCGCCTCCGCAAGCAGCGAGTCATGATACGGCGTATTCTCCGTCACCTGGCGCGTCCACACCGGCAGCTTTTCCTTCAGGTCCGTCACCGGCAGCACCTCGAGGCTACTCTTCTGCAGCGTCTTGTCGCTCTCTTTGCCGAAGTGCGGACCATCCGGATCCGGATGACCCTCTTCTCCCTTGGCATTCCCGATGTAAAGGGTGCGCCCCTGTTCTGTCAAAAGCAGCGCTGAGGGATACCATCCCGTCGGAATAAAGCCTACCACCGTGCTGTGCGGGCGGTTTTCAATATGTGCCACTGCAATCGAGTTGTTGTCCGCATTCGCAACGTACAGCAGCTTGCGCGCGTCATCGATTGCCAGCGCGTCGGGCGTGGATCCCTCCGGAGCCAGCGGCGTTAGCGTTGTCGACAGCCGCTCCATCACCTCCAGCTTGGTCGCATCGATCACATACACCGTGTTGTCGTTCGAACACGCAACGAACAGACGTCCATCCGAAGACAGCTTCATATCGTTCGGGTTTATCCCCACATGCAGCGTACGGACCACCTTATTCGTGGCCGTATCAATCACGCTCACCGACTCGCTCGACCAGTTCGAGACAAACAGGAGCTTTCCATTGGGCGTAAGCAGCGTCTCGTACGGTGTCGTCTCGACTGGAATACGCGTCACGATCTGCCGTGTCTTCCCGTCGAATACCACGACGTCGCCCGGCCCCGTTCCCGTACCGCGATTCGCTGCATACAGCAGATGTCTGCCCGGTAGATAAGCCACCCCGGACCACCAAACCAGCTTCGGATCGATTGTCTCCACCAGCTTGCCCGTCGGCTGCTCGCTCAACCTGCCGTTCGCATAGGTAAATTCGTAGATCGGCGCTATCGGCTCCGCCGTGTTCTTCGCCCCGGATGCGTTCCCACCCGAAACATAGAGCGTACGGCCGTCCTGGGACCAGGCCATGCCCAGCCACGTCGACGGCAGCTCAATATGCTGTAGATGCTTGTGCGTCTTCGCATCAAACACATCAATCGCATGTGGCAAAAAGCCCGAATTGATCGATACCACAACCTTGCCGTCCGGTGAGGACACCAGATTCAGCACCAGATCGTTCATCTCCCCCACAGCCTTGCCCGCGGGTGTAATGCGCCAGCCGTTCGGCAGGTCCGAGCCGTCGGCAAAATGTTTAGGAAGCCGCTTCGTCTGCTCGCCCAGGACATGGTCCTTTACCGAACCGGAAGCAGACGTCTGACCATAGACAACATCGCGAGACGATGACAGAACAAGTAGGAATGCACACGCTGCAAGCGAAGAAAACTTCAATCCGATAGACATCAAACTCCCCATATTTAGACCGGCTTACGTGGTGGAATATAGCAGCGTCCTACAATCGGAAGATTAAAGCAAAACAGGCACACTTGAGCCCAGGCAAGCGGGGCGCTTATCGGCAAGCAGGAATCCCTCACCAAGAATGCTTTGGAATCGCCCAGCTTTTCGATCAACATCTCTAACGGGGAACATTATTGTGTCGGGTCAGATCAAGCCAACAAGAGTCCCTTCGCTGCTTAATTTGTATGAACTTCGAGCTCTCTGACCTTGTTTGTCTCTCAGTTCAGAATCCTTAACTGGATCGTCATCTTGGTTACAGATGCGTTTGCTTAAATGTCTTTTAGGTACATATGAATGAAATGGACTGATCTCCTTGCTTTATTTGTTCTGAGCCTTATGGGCGCTTCGCTCTGCCATGCACAGGTGGACCGCAGCGGGCTGAGCGGCTCGGTGACTGATCCCACCGGCCGTGCATTGGCGGAAACGCACATCACCGCGGTTGAGAACTCCACCCAACTGAGGCGTGAGACCGTGTCCCACGCCGATGGCAGCTACCACATCGCCGAACTTCCGGTGGGCTCCTATACGATTACCTTCGAACACGCCGGCTTCAAGAACGCGACCTTTGTGAATGTCGAAGAGACGATCGGGCGGACCCGCCAGCTGAATGCGAAGCTCGCGGTCTCGGGCGGAGAGCAGCGGGTGGAGGTATCGGCCAGTTCGGAGCAGATCGATACGAACACCGATGCGCTGGGCGGCCGCATCGAAAAGATACAGGCGCAAGAGTTGCCCCTCAACGGCCGAAATTGGGCGACACTGACGGCACTCGTGCCTGGCGCGGTGGACACCGGGGGCAGCAACCAGCGATCGATTCGCTTTGCGGGACGAGGCCGCGATGACGACAACTTCACTTACGACGGCATCGACGCGACCAACATCATCAACCAGGCGCAGCAGCCCTACGTACGCCTTGCCATTCCACTTGACACGATCGAGGAGTTTCGCATCGATGCGATGCTGGCGACAGCGGAGGGCGGGGGGACAGGCGGACCGCAGCTGGCCGTCACCTCGCCTTCGGGTACGGACGACTGGCACGGACACGCATTTGAATATCTGCGCAACAACGTCTTCGACGCGCAACAGCCCGTGCCGGTTACAAATGCGTCGCAGCCGCCGTTTCATCTGAATCAATTTGGCGCATCGCTGGGCGGTCCTATCGTGCGCGGGAGAACGTTCTTCTTCTTTGCCTATGAGGGATACCGGCAGCGCTGGGGATTCCCGCTGAGCGGTTACGTGCCGAGCAACACATTCCGCGCAAAGGTTCTTAAGGATTCGCCGGCGCTCGCGGCGATCGTGAACGCTTACCCATCAGGCCAGCTGTTGACGAGCGACCCGAACATAAACCAGTTCGTAAGCGAGGGCACGCAGGCGATCAATGAGAACTCCGCGATGATGCGGCTCGACCAGCGCTTTTCGGAGAAGACCACCGGTTTTATACGCTTCAATTTCGACCGCGCAGTGAATACGCAGCCGCTGGCAAGCTCCGGGCAATATCTCAAAGACCTGCAACAGCTCACATCGGCCCCGGTCAACGGTGGTCTTGAGCTGATGCATATCTTTAA
The DNA here is from genome assembly GCF_036877565.1 of Edaphobacter sp. HDX4. Taxonomy (NCBI): domain Bacteria; kingdom Pseudomonadati; phylum Acidobacteriota; class Terriglobia; order Terriglobales; family Acidobacteriaceae; genus Edaphobacter; species Edaphobacter sp. HDX4. The sequence continues at coordinate 89,462 of NZ_JAEDXW010000004.1, read as the reverse complement.
TCCGAACCTGGTGAACGAGATCAAGTTCGGGTTCAACCGTAGTACAGCAAAGACAATCGACCTCAACCAGACGGGTATACCCTATGCGGTCTCGGTCGCAGGCTTCACCACGCTGAACAACAATCGCGTGAGCAGAGGGACAGGGAATTCATTTTCGGAGATCGACAACCTGACGTGGGTGCGGGCGCGGCACACATTGAAGGCCGGAGTCGAGATCCGGCGGATTCAACTGAATCAGGGAAATACGGAGGCCGGAACCATCGCATTCGCCTCGACCGCGGCGTTCGATGCGAACCAGGTGAGCACGGCGAGTTTGAATGGAACTCTGCCCGTGAACGGACTGCGCAAGACACAGTACTTTGGATATGTTCAGGATGAGTTCCGGTGGATGCCGAAGCTCACGCTGAATCTGGGTCTGCGGTACAGTTTCTTCAATATCTTTCACGAAGTTCTGGGGCGGGCCAATCCGTTTGATTTCGCCACGTGCGGGGAACAAGGATTCTGTGGCGTAGGCGCGAGCTTCGGCCAACGGAATTACAGCGATATTGATCCGCGCATAGCCTTTGCATGGGCGCCGGATAAGAGCGGTGAGACAGTGATTCGCGCGGGCTTCGGCATCTACCACGAAGACGGCCAACTGGACGATCAGAACCTGCCCATCAGCAACGAGGTCTTCGCGTATTCGCTGTCGAACAAGACCATCCCCCACCTCAGTTATCCGATCGACCCATTTCTCTCCAACACGCAGGGAGTCATCTCGCCGCGCGACGCCGACCGCTTGCGCAAGGACACCTACGTAGAGCAGTGGGGACTCTCCGTCCAGCGAGCACTGCCAGCGGACTTCGTCAGCACACTCTCCTATGTGGGAAGCAAGGGGGTTCACCTGCTGGCGCTCTCTGCTGTAAACGTTGTGGATCCACTGACGGGTACGCGGCCCTATCCAGGCTTCGGCCAGGTGAGCTGGCGCGGCAACAAGGACTCGAGCGACTACGAGGGATTTTCCGCTGCGGTAAAACGGTCGTTCTCGCGCGGGATTCTCTTCTCAGCGAATTACATGTGGTCGCATGAGATCGACAACGGCTCGAATGGCAGCGGTGACGGCGACTCGCTAGTGCCGCAGGACGTCGCCTGTCCAGCGTGCGAGCGCAGCAGCGGCATCTGGGATGTTCGTCACGTGGTGAACGCCAATGCCGTCTATGAGCTGCCCTTCGGGCCGAACAAGCCGTTTTTAAATCAACGAGGAGTTCTGAGCAACATTGCTGGCTCGTGGGAACTCACCTCGCTGGCAGTAGTGCGCACCGGCTTTCCGGTGAATGTGCTGGTCAATCGCTCTGCGGCGAGCGTGCCAGACGGCAACACCAGCAGCCAGCGTCCTGATCTGGTCCCTGGCGTTTCGCTGACGCCGCCGGCAGGCAAGAGCATCGGCGAGTGGATCAATCCGGCGGCGTTCGCGATGCCGGACAACGGGACCTTCGGTGACGCTCCGCGGGATATCGGCCGCGGCCCCGGCGCATGGCAGATGGATCTCGGTGTAATGAAGAAGGTCTCGATCACAGAACGTGCACAGCTGGAGTTCCGCTCGGAGTTCTTCAACATGTTCAATCATCCGCAATATGGTCCGCCGCAGACCACCTTCGGCGTCCCTAGCTTCGGCAGCATTATCCAGACGGTGAACACCACGACTCCTGTCAGTCCCGTGGGCTCGGGAACGCCGCGCGAGATGCAGTTCGCTTTGAAATTGAAATTCTGATTGAATCCTGAGCAAAAGCTATGAAACTCGTAACAACCAAAACAATCTTGTGTAACGATGCAACTGACGAGAGGCCACTCAACCGGTATCTCGTCGATCATGGCGTCCAAATATCCTCAAGCCAAATTAAGTTGAGCGCGCCAGTTCGACACGCCCGTGTCATGGAAGAACGTTTGTAATACACCTGATCAGCTCCGCCAAGAAATCAATCACCTATCGCAAAAAATTCTTTCAATAAGACAGAAGTATGTACGTGGGTCCATTGTGCTGCATTCTCCTTCTTTATCAGAACCAGAGACGCGACCTTTTCTCCTGCCTCTCGTTTTTCACCTCGCCCTATTTGTGCAGAGGTAGTCCACGGCATCTTCTTTGTGGAGTGTCGCATCAATTCCATTCTCGATCGCGAATAGCTGGGGCATCGTCGACGAGGCACTAGGACGCGGCTGTACATTCGATACCGCATGCCTGGCCGACTTGATGAGGTTTTCAACCAAGCAACAAGAAGGGGTGTGAACCTCGCAGGAAAGCGAAGCTGTGCCTTCACAGGTGGGCAAGGTGCAGAGGTTCGCGCAAATCATGATCGCGGAACTGCGGGAGGACGACGAAGAAGCCAGAAGGGTAAGCACGGCTACCAAAACCCTCAAGGCACACGTTGGTTAGTCTCTCGGCTCATGAATCACGGATCACAACTCGATCCTCAGCTGTTCAGCGCGTTTTGATGCGTTCAGCGACTATCTGGGGAGCGGATGCGTTTGAGGAGAAGTTGTCTGCGCCGATCAGAAGCTCGAACGATCGCAATTGGCCGTTCGGCTCTCGAGCGCGCTGGAGAGTCGGCGCAATCAGAGATGGAGTGAGCAGGAACGTTGTGGCCGCCTGCGTTCCTGCCGTATTGAGACCTCCCACGATAAGGACATGTCCCGTGGACGTGAGGTTGGGGAGAAACGCTATCAGACCGTAAGTGTGGTCCTGTTCCTGGGTACCGTAGAGCGTGCGCTCACCTGCATGTGGATGCGTATTCACGAGGCCGGAGGGAGTTTGTGGGTCTGTGTTGATACTTTGACGAAAGTTCATCTGTGGTACGAAGAGTTGAATCCACGGATTGGATTCGACGGAACCAATGAGCACGGCGTTCCCGGTGCGGAGGTCGTCCATCCGAAGATCGCGGGCGTACCGAATGGTCATACGCGAGCGATTGACCCTTTCAAGCTGTGCCAGATGCGTGGCGAAATCGAGATCGACGACACTGGTGTAGCGTCGAGCGCCCAACTTGAGGATTTCAGCATCATCTGGATTTTCCCGACCGTTCTTGCTGGTTCGATATCCCCCGCTGATGTAGCTGCCGAGTGGCACTGGACGCGCCGTGAGGCGCTGCATGATGACCAGACCATCATCCGAGGGCACGATAAAGGTATCTCGATCAGCATCAAACATCTGCCGCCAGAGGCAATTTGATATAGCCTCCGTTGACGATTCACTTGCGCGCCCGAGGAAGCGTAGGGGGTGGATTGCCGTGATTGTGAGTCCTAAGGCGATGCCGAAGCAGAGCGTCAGCAGGGGGCCGTAGCTCCACAAAAATAAAGCTGCTGTAAAAGGTTTTCGGCTAATGAATCCAGGATCGGGCAACGTGTCAGGCGGGCAGTCGAGAGGAGTGTGCGCCCTCTCCGTGGAGGGAAAGGACGACTCTTCGACGAGCTTTCGTGGAGAAAAGCATGGGGTATAGCCTCCGCGCGGTATCTCCAGGAGCAGAGGGTCGGCTTTGCCTTCCCCTGTGTAGTAGTCGTCTATGCGGCGACGGAGGTTGCGGGCGTAACTGCGAACGATGTTGTCCTCGTTTGAGTCGTAACCTTCCGGTCTGTCGAAGACAAGCATGCCAATCTGTTGCTCAGTGATCTCATCGGCCCGATTGCGAATATGTCGGTCGACGATGAAGAGCAGGAAGCGAGCAAGCAGGCGCGATCGCCCGAGGCTTCCGCTGGAGGCGATGCGCAACGCAAGCTCCCAGCGTGGATCGTCTGCATGGGGATGGATTCTTACCTTGCCGGCATTGAGCAGGTCTAAGGCCGTCGCCTGAGATTCGATCTTCGGTGCTGGTTCCAAGGTCTGCATATTCGGTTAAGAGGGTCTCAGGGATAAAGCTATGTCGCTCTTATGAATGGGCCATGAACGATTCCGCCTCCCGCTATGCGGACGCGTTCTAGGGGGTGTAAATGAGGCCATACACGAGTGTTCACCCGTGTGCGGAACACTCGAGCGTCGATGAATATTAGAAGAATCGTGTCCGATAAGTTATTTATTTAAAAGTAGTTATCGGCAGGCGGAGATTTTTTTCACGGTTCTGAACCCCTTGTGAGGGTTCCGGCTCTCGCGGATGATCGGATAAATCCCACAAGCAGCGCGGAGGATTGCCTGAGGCCATCGACTCTGCCGCTGTCAAATCTTCTCTTTGAGGCTATTCCAGTGATGAAGTTCTGGCACATATTTGCCCATCAGCTGCGTAAGCAGCGGCGCTATACATCGCTGATCCTGGCATGCGTGTTGGCATGTTCCTGTCTGCCATTGTTCGGGCAGTCCGATCTCTCTGGAGTGTCGGGTACCATTACCGATGAATCCGGAGCAGTGATCCCGAGCGCTACCGTGACTGCGATCGACGAGGCAACCGGGGCAGAACACAAGGCGGTTACGAGTGACTCCGGTTATTACACGATCCCCAGCCTATCGCCAGGTCGCTACACAATCATTGTGCAGGCTTCAAGCTTTCGAACGGTTACCAGCAAAGGTAACAACCTGGACCCCGCGGTGACGACCACGGCCAACTTGAAACTGATGGTGGGCAGCACCAACGAGACGGTGCAAGTAGCGGCTCAGGAGACCGGCATTCAGACCGACAGCACTGTCCTCGGGCGCGTGATTACAAGCAAGCAGGCGGAGTTGTTGCCATTGAGTGGGCGCAATCCCATCACCCTGGCTTTGTTAAAGGCCGGTGTAACCAGTACCAGCGGCAACGTATCGAATTTCCAGTTCAGCACCGGCCTCGGGGGTCTGAATATCAACGGTGCCCGTGACCGCGACAACTTGGTGACATATGACGGAGCAGTAGCGGTGCGCGTGCGCGCAAGCGGCGACTCCGTGGGTGTCGTCGATCTTGAGAATGTGCAGGAAGTCCAGGTGCTTGCGTCGAACTATCCGGCCGAATACGGCAGATCCGTGGGGGGACAGGTGCGGATCATTACACGGGCTGGCACGGATCGCTTCCACGGCACGGTCTATGAGTATCTGCAAAACCCGGTGCTCAACGCCAATACCTGGGTACGCAACCACGCCTCCGCAAACTTCAACTCTGCGCTACCCAACAGCGTGAAGTCGAATTACGTGGCGCCTTTCACCTACAACCAGTTTGGTTTCAGCGTAAACGGCCCGGGGTACCTTCCGCATGTGCTACCGAAAGGTAAGGTGTTTTTCCTCTACTCTGAGGCGTTTGTACACTTCCCTGCGACTAACACGGCCCCGGTTACGGTACCGAATCCCGCCTTCCGCACTGGTGACTTCTCCTCGGTCTCCACGCATCTGCGTGACCCGCAAGCAACAGGCGTCTGCAACCCGAAGACCGGTGGGCCGGCCTGCTTTCCTGGCAACATCATCCCAAAGAGCCGCCTAAGTCCTAACGGTGTTGGCTTGCTGACGGTCTTTCCCACACCGACGCCCGGATTCCTCGTGGGGACGCAAAACCTGCTGCAGATTGCGAAGCATCCGCAAAATCAGCAGATTGATAGCGGGAACCTGGACATCGTGCCAACCGAAAAAGACTATATTCGATTCCGTCTAACGCACTTTTACTATTATGAGAACAATCCATTCTCAGCGGCTTACGACCTCGTGCCCCGTATTTTTAATCGGCCCAACCAGACTGTCTCTCTCGACTGGGTTCACACCTTCAGCCCGACTACCATCAATGAAGTACTGATCACGGCAGCGCATAGCGCCGATCGCCTTTCCATCGACACGAGCAGTGGTCTTTACGATCGAACGAGATATGGCGTCAACTATCCGTTCCTCTTTCCAACCGGTAAGGATCTCCCCAATAAAATTCCTACTGTGCAGTTTGATAGTAGTGCGATCACAACCATGGATGGCAGCGCCTATCCCTCGCACTCACAAGGTGAAGTGTTTGACTATGCTGACACCTTTACTCATATTATCGGCAACCACACACTGCGCGCCGGCGTTCTGTATGAGCGGGCGGGTGAGAACGATAAGGATCAAATCTCCGGCCAGAACAGCGTGCCGGGCCAAACCAACAACCAGAATGGTAAGTTTGAGTTCTCGAGCGCCAACCCAGCCGGTACAGGTCTTGATACAGCAGATGCGGCGCTAGGTATCTTCCAGAGCTATGCTGAGGTGGGGCCACGTGCAGAGACGCCTTACCGAGCAAACATGTTCGAATTCTTCGCGCAGGACTCGTGGAAGGTAAGTTCCAAGCTACACCTGGATTACGGTGTGCGTTACTCGATTGTGCGGCCTTTCTATAGTCTTTGGAACAACATCGGTACATTTGACCCAGCCTTCTACAGTGCGGCGAATGCTGTGCAACTCGATCGAAACGGAAACCCGATTTCTGGCACAGGAGACCCGCTAAACGGCACCGTGCTGTTTGGAGACGGTTTTACTGAGAGTGCGAAAGCTCATGTTCCGCTGGCGACTACGGGAGCGGCGGACCGCCTGTTCCACAATCTGCCGCGCGGCTACATCGATGTGCACTACACCACCTTTCAACCACGTATCGGTCTGGCGTACGCGGTGAACTCGAAGACGGTGGTGCGCTCAGGTTTCGGTCGCTACATGAGTCGGCAGGGTGTCTCCGATGGTGTCTTCGAAGGCGGGGCGCCACCGCTGCAGTCTTATGCGGGTATCAGTGGCGGCAGCGTTGATAACCCTGGGGGTGGTACGGCGGGCTCATTCCCGACCGTTTCAGGACGCGTGGACCGTAGTTCGCCGCAGCCTGAGGCGTATGTCTGGAGCCTTTCCGTGGAGCGACAGCTGCCGTTCAACACGGTGCTCGGAGTTGCCTATGTAGGGCGCCGCGGATTACATGGTCAGTTTCAGGCCAACCTCAACGAGGCTCCTGCAGGTTCCGTCGCCGCAGCCAGCGCTGCAAAGTTGAACATTAACTCGTATCGACCCTATGCCGGCTATGGTCCTATCACGCTAGTTATGCAGGGGTCCGGCTCTGCTTACCGGGGTCTGCAGGTCGACTTGAATCACCGCTTCCAGCACGGCGTGAGCTTTGGTGTGGCGTATACGCTAGCGAATGCAACGGACTGTGGATCATTCCAGAAAAACTTCCTTCCCAGCGTCCACGATCCGAAATACCTGTGCGGTACGGCGGATTACGACATACGTCATGCGATCGCAATCAATGCAATTACGGATATTCCGTTCAATGGCACCAATCGACTTGCACGCGAGATCCTGGGAGGGTGGCAGATCACACAGATCTATAACTTCCAGACTGGCGTTCCAGTTTCAGTGACGACCACGACAGATATTGCCGGCGTCGGTACGGGCGGTGGTGCGCAGTTTTATTCCACCGTGCCCGGTGTCAGTCTGGCGGGCGCAGGGAAGTTCTCAGCGGGTACATCCGACCAGAACTTCTGGTTCAATCCCGCCGCGTTTGTAGCGCCGGCCTCCGGCACGTTCACGCCGCAGCACAACCGGAATATCTTGCGCGGGCCAGGTGTGGAGAACTTCAACGCGGGTCTGCAGAAACGGTTCTACACCGTCAACGAGCAGTACCTTACCTTTCGCTTCGAAGCCTTCGACTTTCCGAATCACCCAAATCTGACAGCTCCGGATACGAACCCCACCAGTTCGACTTTCGGAAGAGTGACCAGCAAGACTGGCCAGCGTTCCATGCAGGCCAGTCTTCGTTACACTTTTTAGATTCGATGTGAAGGACGAACGGGAAGGTCAGCAACATTCGCCTGCCCGTTCGTCGCCGTAGCAGTAGGCCATGCCTCAACTTCACTGCGGAAAGTCAAAATATGCTCATGCGTCTCAAGATCACTTTCACAAGTTCCCTAATCGTATGCACCTCAAGATGGACGCATCGCTGTGGCGAGCCAATCCGGTTATAAACCACACGGCACTGTTGTGATCGACACGCGCACACAACGCGAGATTCAACACATCGAACTGAAGACCACGTAGCTGGCGACTAACCCGAAGGCTCCTGGAGTCGGAGAATAACTCTAGTACAGAAAAGGCGATACTCAGCGATGCGACGGCACTCGATTCTTCGTGCACTACCAATACTGCTTGTGCTTTCACCTGGGCTCGCGCGGGTCACGGCTCAAGAACTTGCATCAAGCAAGCCAGCGACGCTGGACTACATACGTAATGTGGATCCCTTCATCGGTGTCGATTGGGGGGGCAACACCTTTGTAGGCTCTACAGTGCCCTTCGGCATGGTGAAGGTCGGGCCGGATATGGAGACTTTCGATGGAAGGCGCTCTGGCTTCGGATACTCGAGTCATGGTGTGATCCTGGGTTTCTCGCACCTGCACCTCAGCGGTGCACAGGGCAAGTATGGCAATATCCTGGTCGCTCCTGTGACAGGTCCACTGGATATAGCTGACATCAAGTCGCCACGAGAGAAAGAGATCGCGCAAGCCGGTTACTATGCTGCGACACTTACGCGCTACAGCGTGCGTGCGGAACTGACGAGCAGCCGACGCGTTGGCTTCCATCGCTATACCTTCGCCAACTCGGGAGACGCGCATATCACGTTGAACGCGGCAGCCGCATTGGGACTCGGCACCGGATCGGAATCGCAGAATTTTCTGGGTGCTGAGGTCCACGTCGTCTCGAATCATGAAGTGCAGGGTGTAGCACGCTTCCGCGGCGGTTGGAATAAGGGCGGCGAATACCGTGTCTTTTATGACTTGTTGTTGGACACGCCCGCTACAAAGGTCAGAGTTTGGACCGGTACGGAATTGAGCGCGGACCGGGATGCCACTGTTGCAGAGAACCGGCCCATTGGAGTTACATTTGATCTCCATGCCCACGCACATCAAGTGGTGCAGGCAAAGGTGGGCATCTCCTTCATCAGCGCGGCTCAGGCGCGGCAGAACATCCAGACGGAGATTCCCGGTTGGAGCTTCGAAGTGGTACATCAAGCGAACACCGCGCTCTGGAATGCGGAACTGGGTAAGCTGCAACTGAGCGGGGCGACCGAGAGACAGCGACGGGAACTTTATACGGCGATGTATCACGTGATAATGATGCCAGTGAACCGCACCGGAGAAAATCCGGGCTGGTCTTCAACTGAGCCCTACTATGATGACTACTATGCAATCTGGGACACATATCGGACCTCCAGTCCGCTGCTTACCCTGATTGCGCCCGGCCGTCAACGCGATATCATCCGTTCGCTCATTGATATTTACCGTCACACCGGCTATATGCCGGACGCCCGTAGCGGGAACGACAACGGACGTACGCAGGGAGGTTCCAATGCAAACGTGGTGGTGGCGGATGCCTATGTGAAAGGGCTGAGCGGTATCGACTATGCCACGGCATTGCAAGCCATGCTGCATGATGCAGAGGTGCCGCCTCAGGACGCTCAGAAGGAAGGCCGCGGTGGGTTGAAAGACTACAACGCGCGCGGCTATATCACTACGGCTGACGAACGCGCTGGATCGCGGACGGTAGAGTATGCATACGATGACTTCGCGATAGCAGAGGTGGCCTGTGGCTTGGGCCAGGCCAAGCAGGCGGCACGGGCCCTGGCGCGCGCACATAACTTTGAGCATCTATGGGACCCAAACATGTCGGTATCCGGCTTCAAAGGATTCCTACGCCCGCGGAAGCCGGATGGTTCATGGGCTGATCCGTATCTCGTAGTCCGCGGCACATGGCCGGACTTCATGTACGAGGGCGACATCTGGACTTACTCTCTGTACGCGCCGCAGGATATGCGGCGGTTGATTGAGATGGCGGGTGGAGAGAAAGAGTTCAACGCCCGGATGGACTTCATCTTTTCACGTGGCCACTTCGATATCGCGAACGAACCTGGTTTCCTGATGCCCTTGCTATATAACTACAGTCGGCGTCCGGATAAGAGTGCCGATATTGTGCACCTACTGCTAGAGAAAGCCTTCAACGATACTCGCGCTGGCATTCCAGGCAACGATGATTCCGGTGCGATGTCGAGTTGGCTGCTCTTTCAGTCGTTGGGGATATTTCCCGTGGCCGGCCAGGACATATATCTCATCAGTTCTCCGTCAGTGTCGGATGCCTCACTAGCCTTGGGCAATGGAAGGCGTCTGCACATCCTGACGAAGGGCTTCGACTCGTCAGGGTTGAACCGCTATGTACAGTCTGCAACGCTCAACGGCGAAAATCTTCAAACCAATTGGTTCCGCCATGCGCAAATTAAGGATGGCGCTACTCTGATGCTGACGATGGGATCTTCGCCCTCGACGTGGGGAACAGGAACTCCACCGCCCTCACTGAGCGACAGCAGCGCACGGATGTGTGTGCCGATATCCGCTAAATAGATATACGAAACCTGAATCTTCGGATCAAGCGCGTTTGCACCAGCGTTCTACTGTCATCTCAGGATTCGGCGGTTTCCTTCTAGGCAACGACCGCAACCGTATCGACCGCCCGTTGGCTCGTTCCTCTTATGCGCTTGTGGCATTCAGATATATTCCGTGCAGCGGCGCAATCGCCTTCATCGGGTGGATTGGTTAAATCTGACAGACGCAGGAAGAAGCACGAAGGTCGAATTAATCCTGGAGTTTTCTCTAACGGTTTTGTCCGAACTTTCTATACGTCGGAACGGTGCAGAAGATAGTCCAGGCTGCCGATTCGAAACCAGCGGTATCCATAGGGTTCAAGCACAATGCAATGGCCTCCGCTATCCTCTGGATGACTGTGATCATTGGAGAGCAGATTAATCAGTTCCTCTGGCTTGTCGGCGCGTTTTGAGGTCAGGCGAAAACGGACCTCGCGCGGTTCAGGCATCAGGTTGTGAAGGAAGAGCACGGAGTTGTCGCGCCAGGCGTATTTCATGGCCAGCACGCCAGATGTGCGGAGGGTCACGAAGGAAAAGTCGCCCCACCCAATTTCTGGAACCTCTTTGCGCATGCGAATGATCCGCTCCATCCAATTGAGCAACGAGTCAGGATCTCTGCGCTGCGCTGCAACATTGACTTGTTGAAACCCATAGGCGCCGTCTGCGATCACTGGCATAACCGGTTTTGCGTGTGTCGTAAAACCTGCATTCGGTTCCGTCGACCACTGCATCAGAGTGCGCGCGCAATTACGCTCCGGCAAGCGCAGGTCGTCCCCCATCCCAATCTCATCCCCGTACCGGAGGACCGGTGTGCCCGGCAGAGTCATCATAAGACTGTAAGCCAGTTCGAGTCGCCGACGATCACCGTGGAGCATAGGCGCTAGCCGCCGCCTGATGCCGCGGCCATACAACTGCATCGACTTCTCCGGACCGAACTCTGCAAACACCGTCTTTCGTTGGTTCTCTGTGAGCCGTCCCAGGTCGAGTTCATCATGATTTCTTAGAAACTGTCCCCATTGCGCGGTCGCCGGGCGAGGCTTCGTAGTACTGAGTGCTTTGATCAGTGGCTGCGTGTCGCCACTGGCCATCGCGTAGAAGAGATGCTGGTTCACCTCGAAGTTGAACATCATTTGCAAGCGTTCACCGAATTGACCGAAATACTTAAGATCGTTCTTCGGTACGATGTTCGCTTCACCGAGGATGATTGCCCCATTCTTCCTCCAGGTGAGAAACTCAGAGAACGATCGCAGCATATCGTAGTACTCGACCGAGTGCGTCTGGCTCGCTCCCTTCTTCGCAATCACAAAAGGAACGGCATCCATGCGGAAGCCATCCACGCCCAGTTGCAACCAAAAGCCCATGATTTTGAGGATCTCGGCCTGAACCTCCGGATGCGCTGTATTCAGATCGGGCTGGAAATCGTAGAAGCGGTGGAAATAGTAAGAGCGCGCATTCTTTTCCCACGTCCAGGTCGACTTCTGCACGCCCGGAAAGACCACGCCGGAATCTGCATTCTTAGGCTTCTTCGCCGACCACACGTACCAATCTCTGAATTGCGATTTGGGATTGCGACAGGCCTCGCGAAACCATGGGTGTTCGTTGGAGGTGTGATTGACGACTAGATCGATCAGCACGCGGATGCCGCGTTGTCTGCACCCCTGGGTAAACTCAACGAAGTCGCCGAGCGTTCCATATCGCGGGTCGACGTTGTAATAGTCGGTGATGTCGTACCCATCATCGCGCCAGGGCGAAGGTTGGAAGGGCATCAGCCAGACAGCGGTGATCCCCATCCCATGCAGAAAATCGAGCCGCCGCCCCAAGCCCTTAAAGTCGCCGACCCCATCGCCATTCGCATCCATATAGGTGGCGACGGAAAGGCAATATATAACCGCGTTTTTGTACCAGAGATCGTTGATCATGTGTTGGCTCTTTTGCAATCGTGAGTGAACTGCAGATGCTGAAGGATTGGATGCGCCGAATTAGAGCGTTGAAAGAGCAGTGATCTACGAGATCTATCTGAGGTCATTCCTAGGCAGCAACGGCGGCGGTGTCGAAGATCTCAGCGGCATTCCGGATCGTCTACATGCGGCACTGAACATGTGCGTGATATGGATTGCTCTTCGATTAGGAGAAATAGATCCTATTTTAGGCGTGATAGCCGAATTTGAGATGCTGCTCGCGGAGGACCTCGAGAGACAGACCCTTACTTTTCCGGAACCGAGATGGTGATGTTGCGGTAAGCGATGATGCCGTGATGATCCCCCTGTAAATAGAACGGTCCCGGCTCGGCCTCATTGCTGTCAAGGGCACCTCCCGTTGGGCCAGGAAGCTCGACGTTGTTGTGGTACATCTTGCCATCTCGCAAAACTGTCACATGTCTGCCAACTAGGGTGACGTCGAAGGTCGTCCACTTTCCAAGACCAGGTTTTGACCCCTCCGGCGGTGGATACCAGCTGTAAATCGCGCCCATCTCATGCGACGGGAGCTTTCCGCCTTCGGTGCCCACCTGTAACTCATAGCGACCGCGTAGATAGATGCCGCTGTTGCCACCTTCCGGGCAGTTCACTTCGATATGCAGCTTGAAATCCTGGAACTTTTCCGTAGTCATGATGTTGGCAGCCCCGTGGGTTCTCTGACCGGGTACTTCGGGATTGTCATTCACCAACTCGCCGTTACGAGCCACCCATCTGTTGTTCTCGACGTTTCCGATCGGCTCCCAACCATTAAGGTCTTTGCCGTCGAAGATGGGCCTGGGCTTGCTCCACTTCTTCGGCATCGGTCGATCAAGCGAAGGCGCCTTCACGCCAGCGAGCATTGGACCGGCCTCGTCGCCGTGTTTTTCAATGCCGGAAAGCTTGCCTGCGGCGGGAGATGTGAGCTCCCAGCTAATCTCCGAGCCGGGGGTACTAGGGCGGCCTTCCCCGACATCCAGAATCAGTTTGTCTGACGCCAGGTGGGCACCCATGATTGCATGCCATGCGCCGCCCCTGGGCTGAACGCGGCCTTCAATCTTGCCTCCATTCTCCGTGAGCTCCATCCATTGCGGGTAAGGTTTACCTGTGGCGGGGGTAACGGTCATGTCCCAACGGCCGAGGAACTTTTTCGCATCTTGCGCGGCGACGGTCGAGGTTATCGCGGTCGCCAAGATAACTGCGAACATAATCTTCGTTTTCACGGGTTTGAGTGTACCGTGTTTTGGCTGGGGCATGTCACCTACTATCTTCGGGACCCTTAGATGATGGGGTTCCTTTTGTCTCGGATCCGGGATGGCAATGGAACTCTGGCTTATCCTTCGTAGCATTGTTCCCCGGCAGGTAGTCGTTCTGACCGTGTGGTGATTGATATTGTCGCAGCATTCTGGCTGACTCGATCCCTCGCCAGCTTTTCTTCGGTGTCAAGGGTACTCGATGCATTCTCTTTTCATATCTGCCCCGATGATTCGTGCACTCGAAAGTAGAACGAGAATCAAGCGGCGGGCCGCGAGGGATGATTGCACCACCACAATCAGGTCCTGCAACCATTCCCAAGAGGCTATCGAAGATCACGACGTTCTTGTTCCCGGCCGAGCCAGACTGTTCACCCCGAAGTTGATGAGCACGCAGGCTCGTAGCCAGTTGTTAGCGGTAACCAACAATTAGCCGATCTGGAGCCGGTTGACGCAGCAGCCGAAATTCGCATCGAACTGATTGGACGTAACGCAAAGAAGGAATGGGTAGTCGGCCTTGGTGATTGTTTGTTTTTGCCATCTTCGCTGGAACTTTGTCTACCAACGGCCACAACATTTGTTGGCTCGCTTTGCACGACACGGGACAGTTCATCTATGGGAGGAACCCGTGTTTGAATCGCGAGAGAAACCAGAACTGAGTGTGACACAGACTGCTGAAGGCGTGCGGGTGCTCACACCGACCCTGCCTTCTGGGCTCACCGAAGAGCAGGGTATTGAGGCCCAGCGTATGCTCCTCGACACATATCTCGCGACCTATAATGTGCAGGATTTTGTTGCCTGGTACTACACGCCGATGGCGCTTCGATTCTCTGACCACCTCTCTCCGTCAAAGGTGGTATACGACTGCATGGACGAGCTGTCGGCGTTCCAGGGTGCTCCTCCCGCATTGATAAATCAGGAGCGGAGACTGTTCGAGCGCTCCGACGTAGTGTTTGTCGGGGGAGCCAGTCTCTACGCATCCAAGAGAACGCAGCACTCGAATGCTCATCTCTTTCCAAGCAGCATAGACTATGCTCACTTCGCAGCCGCACGCGCGAACCCTCAGGATCCTGCTGACCAGACTGACATTCCGCACCCGCGTATCGGTTTCTACGGTGTACTGGACGAGCGCCTGGATCGTAACCTGCTAAAGGAGATTGCTTCGCTTCGTCCGGAGTGGCACTTCATCCTGATCGGTCCTATTGTGAAGATCAGCGAGGCAGACCTTCCCCGCGGCGACAATCTGCATTATCTCGGTCAAAAAAGCTATCGGGAGCTGCCTGCTTATCTCGGCAACTGGGACGTGGCCATGCTGCCGTTCGCGCGCAACTCCTCGACGCAATTTATCAGTCCCACCAAGACTCCTGAGTATCTTGCAGGTGCCAGACCTGTCGTATCCACACCTATCACGGATGTCGTCAAGCCATACGGCGAGATGCACCTGGTCCACATCGGTGCGACCGTGGAAGAATTTGCGAGCGCAATCGAACAGGCCTTGCAAAAGAGGGATGAGACCTGGTTGACACAAGTGGATGAGTTCCTTGCTGAAACTTCATGGGATAAAACATTCGAATCCATGTGGAAAGAGATTCAGCGATGCAAATCGCCGGGTCCGGCAAGTTCCGCAACAAAGCAGTACATCACAGAAGGAGCCGGGACCGATGTTTGATTACTTAGTTGTGGGTGCAGGTTTTGCCGGAAGTGTTCTCGCTGAGCGGCTAGCCACGCTGCACGATGCAAGCGTACTGATTATAGACAAGCGTAACCATATTGCTGGAAATGCATACGATTACTACGATGATGCAGGCATTCTCGTACACAAGTACGGCCCGCACATCTTCCATACCAATTCTGAGAAGGTATTTCAATATCTCTCGAAGTTCACCACCTGGCGCCCGTATGAGCATCGCGTGCTCACCAGTGTGGATGGCCAGTTGGTTCCAATGCCGATCAATGCCAACACTTTGAACAAGCTTTACGGCCTGAACCTCACCTGTCATGAGGTGGAGGATTACCTGGCGAAGGTTGCAGAACCGCGCGATCAGATTCGAACGTCGGAAGATGTTGTCGTCAACAGGGTAGGCAGAGACCTCTATCAGAAGTTCTTCCGCAACTATACGCGGAAGCAGTGGGATCTGGATCCTTCGGAGCTAGACGCAAGCGTAACGGCTCGTGTGCCTGTACGCACGACACGCGACGATCGTTACTTCACCGATCACTTCCAGGCGATGCCGCTGCATGGGTATACCAGGATGTTCGAAAAAATGCTTGCTCATCCGAATATCAAGCTGATGCTTAACACCGACTACGCGGAACTGAAAGATGAGGTTCAGTTCCGCAATCTGATCTTCACAGGCCCGGTGGACGAGTACTTCGATTACTGCTATGGCAAGTTGCCGTACCGCTCGTTGCACTTCGAGCACCAGACGCACGACAAACCGCGCTATCAAGAGGCTGCGGTGGTCAACTATCCCAACGAGCACCCTTATACGCGGGTTACAGAGTTTAAGTACCTCACCGGCCAGGAGCACCCAAAGACCAGCGTTGTCTTTGAGCACCCACGGGCGGAGGGGGATCCGTACTACCCTATTCCGCAGCCGCAGAATTCTGAACTGTATGCCAAGTACAAGGCATTGGCCGAGGCCCTTCCTCACGTGCACTTTGTAGGACGCCTAGGAACATACAAGTACTACAACATGGACCAGGTGGTAGCGCAGGCGCTGACTCTTGCAGAGAAGCTGGGCATACAGCGTGGCTCTCAGCAAACTTCCAAGGTTCCCGTCCGATCGACAATCATCGTGGGTATTGAGGAGAAGACCGATACTCCTAAAAAGGACAGCGAAGCTGCATAGCCTATGATCTCTGACAACGGAAGCGAACGACCCTCCATGCTTGCGTCGTCCGAATGTCAACAAATTGAGATTTGGGGCGGCGTCGAGTGCACATACAACCGCGTCGGGGAGGGCTACTTTGATCAGATGGAACTCTGCGGACACGCCAGCCGGTCGAGTGACTACGAACGATTCGCGGAGCTCGGGCTGAAAACGTTACGACTCGGCATGCTGTGGGAACGGCACGAGTGTGACCCTTCATGGCGCTGGTCGGATGAACGGCTCCGCCAGCTGAATGAGCTTCGCATACAGCCCATCGTCGGCCTGGTTCACCATGGTAGTGGACCGCGGCACACCAACCTACACGACCCCGCATTCGCAGAAAAACTAGCGTCCTATGCGGGGGAGTTTGCGGAGCGCTATCCGTGGATTGGTTCTTACACTCCTATCAATGAGCCTCACACGACGGCTCGTTTCAGTGGAATGTACGGGATCTGGTACCCGCATCGTATGTCGAGACGTGTTTATCTTCGTGCGTTGCTGAACCAACTGAAAGGTATCGTGCTTTCGATGCACGCCATTCGAAGAGTGCGTCCTGATGCGCGCTTGATCCAGACAGAGGATGTGGGAAATATCTCCGGAACCGAGGAACTCCGGTCGACATGGGAGTTTCTGAACCTTAGGCAATGGCTTTCATACGATCTGCTGTTCGGTCGCGTTGACTGCCAGCACCCGATGTTTGCTTATATGCGAGCCGAAGGGATCACAGAAGCAGAGATTTACTGGTTTCAAGAGCATGCATGTCCGCCGAGCATCTTAGGTATCAATTACTACGTAACAAGCGATCGTTTTCTAGATCATCGCCTGGAGATGTACCCGGAAAACCGCAGATCGGCCGAGGGCCCATTCGTTGACGTAGAAGCCGTGCGTGTTCACCCGGATGGAATCGCAGGTGTGGACTCGTTACTGAGCGAAGCCTGGGAGCGTTATCGTATCCCAGTGGCGATCACAGAGGTGCACCTTGGCTGCACTGTGGATGAACAAATTCGGTGGCTGGCGGAGTCTTGGGAGAGGACGATGTGGGCCCGCAGCAAAGGCGTAGAGTGCGTCGCCCTGACAGTGTGGGCCCTGCTGGGCTCTTTCTACTGGAACGAACTGGTGACTCGCGAAAATGGCCATTACGAGCCAGCCGTCTTCGATGTTCGGAGCGGCTCGCCCGAGCCGACCGAACTGGCGCACGTAGTGGCGCAGATTGCCGCGGGAAAGCGACCACACCACGCGGCACTCACGCATGCCGGATGGTGGCGACACCAGAGCCGGATCTGCCTCCCAGGTGCGGAAGAGATCGCGGCCTGAAGATTGTGAGTCCTCACCGCTGTTGCATCAGGTATTCACGCCAGACGGTCTCTACAAGCGGATTGTGGTCCGGCAGTGCTCCCGTCGTGGCTTTTGCGATTGCTTCAAACGGGGCCTTCGGTGTGCGATCCGCGTACAGCAGACCGTTGGCTTCCTGGTATGTGTCGGTGAACTGCGTGTAACAGAATCCCGCCAGAGCCGGCAGATTTCGAACGGTTTCCAGCAGGGCGCTGTAGCGCCTCACCAGTTCGTCTGAAGTATTCGTTCGCGAATAACCCCAGATGCCGTCTTCTTTGCCCAGCGCGATGCCTCCGAACTCCGTAAGCACAATAGGGTGCTTCCATGCCTTATCTTCGCCGACGAAGAGCATGCGGCCACCCGGGCGTTCACGCTTGAAGAGGTGCGCTTCGATATCGTGAATGCCATATCGTTTACCGATGCGCTCTGGCTGGTCGTCGTAGTCGTGGATCCCAATGATATCTGTCGCCACGCTCTCCCATCCATCATTGCCGATTACAGGTCGACTGAAGTCGAGAGTCTTCGTCAGATGGTATAGGGCCTGCACATAGTGCCGCTGTGTGGGACTATCCGGCAGGTCCGGAACTCCCCATGATTCATTGAATGGCACCCACGCAATGATGCATGGGTGACTACGGTCACGACGTATCACTTGAGTCCACTCAGAGGTAAGCCGCTCGATGGAGGAAGTAGTGTACCGATACGCGCTGGGCATCTCCTCCCACACGAGCAGGCCCATGCGATCCGCCCAATAGAGATAACGTTGACACTCGATCTTCTGATGCTTTCGTACACCATTGAACCCTAAAACCTTCGCCAGGAGTACGTCATGGACAAGGGCCTGGTCGCTTGGAGCTGTGGATCCTGTCTCTGGCCAATAGCCCTGATCAAGAACCAGCCTTAGGATGAGAGGTCTTCCATTCAGGATGAACTTATCTGCCTGGACGCCAACAGAACGGAGCGCGGTATAGCTTTCGACTGTATCAAGCACTGTGCCGTCTTCGTCGCGAAGCTCAAGGAAGGCGTCAATGAGCGTGGGCGAGCTGGGGCTCCAGAGCAGGTCGTTGCGATAGTCATCGATACCGGGGTCAGACAGTGCAATCGAGCGGTGCACCTCGCCCGCGATCACTTGATAGGTGTCGGTCGCAAGAACGATGTGCTCGCGCATCAGTTTGAGCGCCAGTGTCAGATTTTGGCCAACCGGAGCCTCGATCTTTGCATGGAGTCCAATTTCCCAGCGTGCGAGGTCCGAGCTCCACCAGATCCTATCGATCCGAACAGCCGAGACTCGCTCCATCCAAACCGTCTGCCAGATGCCGGTTGTTCGCGGGTACCAGATCGAATGCGGGCGCAGTCTCCAGTCCTGCTTCCCTCTGGGCTTGGCCAAATCGGCTGGATCGTCCTCGGCACGAACGATAATCTCCTGCGATCTACCCGGATCGGTAAGGGCGCTCGTGATGTCCGCGCTAAAAGGTGTGTATCCACCCTGATGTTCAGCCACCTTCGTACCGTTTACCCACACGCTCGCTTTGTAATCCACCGCCTCGAAGTGCAGCAGCAACCGCTCCCCAGGTTGGAGAGGGTTAATCAGGAAACCGCGGCGATACCAGACGACGGAATAGAATCCCGGATGATCGATGCCACTGGCCTTCGTCTCTGGGCTGAACGGCACAATGATCTCGCGATCCCATTGGATCCCATCAGGCTCGTCCTGAAGACCTTGGGCATCGATGTGAAAGTCCCATGGTCCGTTTAAGGAGTACCAGAGCTTTCTGCGAAATTGCGGACGAGGGTGTTCCTCGGTGCTCTCAGTCAAGATATTCGAAATTTCTTCGCGCAAATGGCTGCTCCCGGATCGGGTTTAATTCTAAGACCACTGTTCTTTGGATGCATGAGAGAGGAGTAGCATCCGATTGCCAGATGACTAAGCTTGTCCGCTAGAACGATTTGACTCTAAATACGCGATGCCATTTGAGAGGTTCTTGGGAACGATCAGGTGAACCCGAAGGAGATCCTTAAGCCTGAGGGATCGTGGTCTCAGTACGCCGCGCAAAAAACGAGCTCACATGCTATTGAGGCAAACGTCCTAACTATGTCTACGATTTCAATCTCAGGGGCCAAACCATTTCTGAGTATGAGCTCTCCGAATTGATCTTCTCTCGGTTGCCGTACTGGAATGGCGGTTCTCCAGAGAAGATTACTCTGCCGACGCAAAGCTTTCTCGCGCGAATTCGGGGCTCTCACTCTCTGGCTGAACTGGGCAAGCTACGGTATCGTGAAATTTGAAATGCGCCTCTTAGACAAGAGACGTTTCGGTCTACTGCGAACATTTTATCTCCGCTCCGTCGGTGCCAAATTGCTTGAGTTGACGATATGTTATGCCCAATTCGTGCATCAAAGGGGTTGAGGACACACTTGCAATGCGGTATGAATTGGAAGAAGGAACTTCTACTAAGCGTGGTGCTCAGTGGGATGGCAGTGGGGTTAACTTTGCACTCTTCTCAGCCAACGCTACGAAGGTGGAGCTCTGTCTTTTCTCCGAAGATGGAAAAGAGGAGCTCGAACGCATTACTCTTCCTGAGCACACGAACGATATATGGCACGGTTATCTGCGTGGGGTTGGTCCAGGACAACGATATGGATTTCGCGTTCACGGACCGTATGAACCTGAGAAGGGGCACCGTTTCAATCCGAACAAACTTCTCCTGGATCCGTATGCGTATGCCCACATCGGAAGTGTGATTTGGGATCCAGCTATCTTCGGCTACGAGATGGAATCAATGGACGACCTCACGTTTGATGAGAGGGATTCCGCTCCGTTCGTTCCCAAATGTATAGTCGTCGATCCCAATTTCGACTTTTCCGGAGAACGCGGGCGCAAGAATATTCGTTGGGAAGAAACCATATTTTACGAGGCCCACGTTAAGGGCTTTACGAAGAGGAAGCCTGACGTAGAAGAGCATCTCCGTGGGACCTATGCCGGATTCGCTCAGCAGTCGGTCATCGATTATATCAAATCGCTCGGTGTGACATCGATTGAATTTCTTCCGATTCACACGTTTGTGGATGACAACTACCTGCTCGAGAAAGGCCTTGTCAACTACTGGGGCTACAACAGTATTGGGTTCTTTGCACCTGACCCCAGATACGCCGCTGACCGTACAAACACGCTAAAAGAATTTAAGGAGTTGGTCGCCCGGTATCATGAGGCGGGTCTGGAAATCATACTCGACGTAGTCTATAACCACACGGCTGAGGGAAATGAGAAGGGACCAACGCTTTCTTTCAAAGGTATCGATAATGCGAGCTATTACGCGCTCGTGCCGGATAAACGCCGCTACTATATCAATGAGACCGGAACAGGAAACACCCTCAATGTCAGCCACCCGCGGGTACTACAACTGGTTATGGATTCTCTTCGCTATTGGGTGAGTGCCACAAGCGTCGACGGCTTCCGCTTTGACTTGGGTACCATTCTTGGGAGAGAGATAGACGGGTTCAATCCTCAAGGCGGTTTTCTGAAGGCTTGTTCTCAGGATCCACTACTTGCTACGGTCAAGCTGATAGCAGAGCCATGGGACTGCGGGCCAGGGGGATACCAGGTAGGCGGTTTTCCTCCCGGATGGGCGGAGTGGAATGACAGATTTCGGGACACTGTTCGGGATTTTTGGCGTGGCCATGCACCTGCCTCAGCCTTGGCGTCCCGACTCGCTGGATCAGGCGATCTCTTCAACCGTGCAGGCCGAAAACCCTGGGCTTCCGTCAACCTTATAGCTGCCCACGATGGTTTCACCACGAACGACATCGTTACTTACAACGAAAAACATAATGAAGCCAACGGCGAGAACAACAACGACGGAATCTCCGAGAACCGCTCGTGGAACTGTGGGGTTGAGGGTCCAACGGACGACCCTGAGATCAACGCTCTGCGGGTTCGTCAGATCAAGAATCTCTTGGCCACGCTGCTGCTTTCGCAGGGGACGCCTTTGCTCGTGGCGGGGGACGAGTTCGGTCGGACACAGCAAGGTAATAACAATGCCTACTGCCAAGACACCGATATTTCATGGCTAAATTGGGACTTGAAGGATCGCGGTAAGCAATTGTTGGCCTTTGTGCAGGAGGTCATTGCATTACGGCACAAGTTTCCCATTCTTCGTCGAGGTCGTTTCTACACAGGCGTCTACAATGAAGCGTTGGGAGTTAAGGACCTTACCTGGATCAACGCTACAGGGCAGGAGATGCAGGAGAGGGACTGGGCTGACTCCACAACTATGTGCTTCGGCATGCTCATGGATGGACGTGCTCAGAAAACTGGAATCCAGAGACCGGGGGATGACGCTACCCTGTTGTTGGTCGTCAACGGATACCATGACCTCGTCGAGTTCACCCTGCCTTCTTCCTATGGTGGAGATGAGTGGGCGTTGCTGATGGACACAAATCTGGAAGTAAACAGGGGTGGTACTCACACCCTCCATAAGTCCGGAGAACAGTATCAGGTAACTGGCCGGTCTGTTCTTCTCTTTGCATTGAAATCAGAGAACGCTCAAGCTGGAAATTACTGACAAGTAAGTGAGAATCATGGATGCAATCCATGCCCGTCGCGGGGTCAGCTGGCGGCAAGTTGCGGTTCTACTTGTACTTGGAGAACCTGGGCCAGATCTCGTCGTACTTCAAGAATGAGGATGTCGTCCTCCTGACCAAAGGTCTGGGCCTCTTCTGCTATCTCTTTCGGAGTGGCCTGGCGAAGCAGGAGCGCGCTAATCCGATCGAAGCCGAACAACGTTCCTTTCCGATCCTGCGCCTCAACGACACCATCCGACATCACGATCAATGAATCGTTTTGTCTCAATTCAAAAGAGATGATGGAGAGCTCTGAGCCCGAAACAATTCCAATTGGTAGCGCGCCTTCCATGCTCATCTCTCGCCCGTTCAAATAAGGTGGGAGATGACCTGCATTCGCCAACCTCACCGAACCCTTGGAGTCGATCCGCATTATCAGGCATGTCGCGCTCGCTTCCTGGTGATCGCAAAGTTGCTTGTTGACCTCATTCAGGATCTCAGCAGGGTCGGAGCTGTGCTGCGCTGCCGCCTGTATGGCTCCAACGATGAGCGCGACAAGCATGCCTGCTTGCAGTCCTTTACCAGTAACATCACCAACGACGACCAGTACGCTATCCGGAGTGTCTGCTGGCAGAACCTGAAAAAAATCGCCACCAACCTCTCGTACCGGACGGTACTCGCTTTGGATCTGTAGCCCCCGGAGGTTCGGCAGTTTTTTGGGGATGAGCAGTTCCTGTATATGGCGCGCCTGCTGAATCTCGATCTTCCACTGCTCTTTCCTTCGTTGGGAGATGACAAACCTTCGCAGCAGCATGACCGTGATCACGAGGAGCGAGAGGATTGTTGATATGGTCCCAAGCGAAAGACTGAAGCCCATGAACGGAAATATCGTTCGAATGTGAATCAAACGTAGCTCGCTCTGATAGTTCGCGATCACCACAAGCACTACGGCAAATGCGGCCATCCAACCTTCTGTCCGTTGATGAACGAATCCGCGATAGGCTACACCGCAGAGCAGCAGTCCCAGTCCCAGCTTGGTCACCAGCAAGAGTGGAATAATAATAGTGGCGAAGTGGATCGGGATCTGCTGGCCATAAAGAGGTGGCCGCAGCATCGCGGTACCCACCATCAGAACCGCGACGAGAGGCCATACCATTTGATGGAGACGTTTTATGCTCCATATGCGAAACCAGTATCCCCAGAACAGGACCCAGAGCCCGATGCGAATAGGTCTGAGGACGATATCGGCTAGAACAACGCCCAGTGTCTGAGGGATGAGCGGAATGAAATTCGCCGCCAACACGATGGAATTTCCCAACAGTGTTACGAGGCAGACGAGGGCAAGCCAAAGATAGCCTTTTTCCTGCCGATCCAAACAGAACAGCGCAACGGCCATCACGAATGCCATGATCAAAATCAGCATCTCCAGAAAGCCGCCGCCAAGATCATGAGCTATATCGTCGTAATCCAATCGAACCAGTGCGCCGATGATGGAGGCATATCCCAGTACGGGAGGTCCGTGAAGGCCGCCGGAATCGGGGCTGTTGAATGGTGTAGCACTGTCCATCCACATGCGAATCGCGATCGTCACTACACCATCACGTATATCTTTCGGCAGGCGAAAGGATTGGGGTAGGCTGCTATAGGCCGCGACCCGATTCCCCGTGAATTTGCCAAACTCTCCAATCTGCGTGCCGTTGACAAATACCTGATAGGCATCGTCGGCGCTCGCCGGCATCTTCAGTGCAAGCCTGCGATCTGCTCCGTTGATATTCACCTTTAATCGGTACCAGGCGAAGCCCGTGTGTCTTGGGTATCCGCGCGCTGTCCACCCCGGAACGTACCCGCTGATGCCAAGGCTGGTATCAGCAGAACCTTCTGGAGGCGACAGGTCAAGCGTGCCCCAGGCAGAGTCATCGAAATCCGTCTTTGACCATTGAGGATCGTCGCCCGGTTGAAATTTCCATGGTCCTGCGAGTTCTGCCGACGATTCGCCAAGATTCACTTGGACGAGCTGCGTGCCGGGCTCAGCTTTATTCGCTATGGTGTTTTGCGCCTGGAGCGAAACGCATGACAAGAGTGGTAAGAGACACGCCAGGAGAATTCGTGAGGCAGATGGCATAGAGGCGCTTTCTACGAGTTCACTTCGCGGATCCGAACAAATATACGCCATACGGCTTGTGCACTGTCCGCAAGCCGACGCCTTGAGAAAAGCAGCCTAGCCTGCTCCAGCACCAAGCACCCGGGAACCCTCCCGATCGTGCTCGAAGGTGAAGCGAACCAGTGATGCAGTTCCGTCTCTCTTAAGGGAGACGGCGTTCTAGAGGGGATCGCGAACTGTAGAGCCTGTCTGTAGCTAAGAAAGACGACGTCTTCTCAAGAAGGAACCGGCGAACGCAATACCCGTGGACAAAAGCCAGATCGATTCTGGTTCAGTGACTGTGGAAGAGGTCGTAAAGGATGCTGTTACTTCGGGGAAATCAGACGGATCTACGCCCTGTTCCGCTATGACGAAGTTTTCGTTATTAAGAAGAAGGCCGCCAGTAAAGATCAGGAGATATTGCTCATTGTCCTGAAGATCGCAGGCACCCGCGCCCGGTGCTGCGAATATGTCCTGACCACCACCGTCCAGACTGCATACCGCCGGAGCAGCATCAGAGAGAGCACTATTATTGCTGAAGTTAAGCGTTAGACTCGTCCAGTCCTGGCCCGTGCGATTGACGCCGGAGAAACATCCGTCGTACGTACCCTGCGTACCGGTGGGTAGTTGCCCTACGGCGCACGGTGCGAAGGTGAAGGTGAACGGCGAATCAAAGATTGGGTACGTGGGGAAGCTGGATGGGGGAGGATCGAGTACCACCATGCGAAAGTCGTCAGCCCTGGCGGACGCGGCAACTCCCCAAACCAAAGTGATGGCAAATAGATAGCGCATTATCCGCATTCAGAAATCTCCTTGTAAAACGGGTCCTAGTTGAAACGGCAGTTTTCCCTTAGATGGCAGACACCAAAGAAGAGCCCAGTTGGAAACGGAGTATTACGCAGACTGCTTGCACGTTTTGTGCCGAAATAAAGGTAACCAATTAGCTGTGTTTCGACGGCGCAGATGTTTGATAGTGCAATAAATTGCACTTTGCGAGGCGAAATCACTTCAAAGGTAAGGAGCTCGTCATGATCACGCGATCTGGGAATTTGCGTCCCGGTTGACTTCTCTCTGCTGACAGCGGATCACTCTGAATCCGAACTGCGGTACTGAGCGCGAACGGTAAGGCACCGAAATGACAGTTGCGTAGCCGCCACTTGCAGCCGGTAGGAACCATGTTCGTCCGACATGGTGAGCAGTAAGACGATATTAAAGGGGCCCTCTGATGAAAGCCGATCGACCAATAACCGTCGATCCAATGGACATAGCACCGAAGGAAACTGAGTTAAGTGCTACACGAAAAGATGAAGTTCTTGACTTTCGGCATATACTCGGGGACACGTCTTTAGCCTAGGGAATCAAGATGGAGATAAGCGAAGCACTTCTGGCTCAGCAACAGGTGGTCCGTCTACAAGCCCTGCTGGAGGCCAGCCGGCAAATTCACTCGACTATCGAGCTCGACGAAGTGCTACATATCGCTCTTCAGATTGTCGTTCGTGAACTCGAACTGACTGGAGCATTCTTCTCCACGTGGTCGCAGACTTACGGGGTTATACCAGCTGCCCTACAGGAAGCAGTCGCGTCGGGTCTCCCTCTCTCCGAATTGGATTACTCCCTAGGGACGGCAATGAGCTTCCCTCTTTGCGATAAGGTCGGCGTTCCGTTCACTCAGCTTGTCGTCCTTATCCCCTCCGGACGTACGCTCGATCTCGATGAAGTGGACTTTTTGGAAGCACTATCTGTTCAGGCAGCGGTCGCCATTGAAAATGCACGTTTTCACAAACGCTCGCTGCAATGGCAGCGCGTCGAAAGTGATCTCGCTGCGGCGCGCCAGGTTCAACTCAGCCTCATACCGCAGCAGATGCCGGTGATTCCCGATTATCATTTGGCCGCCCGTTCTGTTACCTGCTACGAGGTAGGGGGAGATTACCTCGACATCGTATCGATGCCTTGTGGAGACGTTATCTTCGTCGTAGGAGATGTTGCTGGCAAGGGTCTCGCCTCGGCGTTGGTTGGGACGTCCTTTCGCTCGGCATTTCGCGCGATGGTCCAGTCAGGACTCAGCCTCTACGAGATCGCCACCCGTATGAATCTTCTTCACTACGGTGAAGGTGTGGAGGCTCAGCGGCGCTATGTTACCGCTATGCTTTTGCGCCTCGATCCTGCCTTGCACACGCTTGAAGTAGTGAATGCAGGGCACAACCCTGCCTTCCTCGCATGCGACGGGGCCGTGCGCACGATCTCTGCTTCAGGTGCGCCGATTGGGATCCTCCCATTTTCAAGCTATGTATCGGAAGAGTTCTCGTTTCGTCCCGGAACAAAGCTTTTAGTCTACACTGACGGCATGACGGAGGTCTTCTGCGGAGACGAAGAATTCGGAGAGTCTCGTCTGTTGAATATGTTTCTTGCCAATTGCGAACTGAGCGCTGAACAGTCCCTGGATTCCTTCTGGAACACGTTGGAGGCATTCTCAGATGCTCGTGAGCAATCCGATGATATGACTGCACTCGTACTGTTCAGAGATCGATAGTGGAGAGAAACCTGATGGACGAGCACAGGAGCAGTATTGAACTCAGGCTACCGTCACGACTCGGGTTCGAAAAAGTCGCTATGGATACTGCCGCGAGCGTCGCTCACTTGATGGGCTTTGGACCCGACAGGATCGAGGATCTTAAGACGGCCATCTCGGAAGCCTGCATCAATGCGATGGAGCATGGCAACAAGCTCGATGAGACTCTGTCGGTCAGTATCATACTTTGCATGGATGCAGACTCCCTGGAGGTCAGAGTTGTCGATACCGGAGACGGTCCCAAAGGCCACACTGCTCGACCTGACATCGACAAGAAGATGCACGAAGAGGAAGCAGCGCGCGGGATGGGGATGTTCTTGATCGAATCTCTGGTCGACGAGGTTGAGTGGATCAGCTCACCCCCATTGGGCAGCTATGCTCGCATGATAATCCGCCTGCATCCGGCAAGCGATTCAACCCAAGCCCAGGAGAGTTGACATGCAAGAGAAACTGACGCAAGTGAAGATGGAAGAGGTAAGATGCGGCGAGATGCCGGTTACCGTGCTTCGCTTCGCGGGCGATATCACAAGTGCATCGCGGACTGCCGTTCTCGGAACCTACGAGGGAATATCTGGTGGCCCGAAGCACATTCTTCTAGACTTCACCGGCGTAGACTACCTCAATTCGAGTGGTATCGCTCTCGTGATTCAGATGTTGATTGCGGCGAATAAGAACGGTCAGGTCATAAGGGCCTTCGGCTTGAAGCCTCACTTCCAGAAAGTCTTCGCGATGGTAGGGATCACGAAATACACGACGATCCATCCCGATGAGGAAACTGCCTGCGCCGCCTATTCGGGTTGAAGAACGAGCTAGGTGGAGATCGGAGGAGCGGCTTTGTAGTGGACCCTTCACTGATCGCTGCCACCCAGTGGCGGTACCCCTAAAAGAGAACCATTGGCGCGCTCCGGGATCTTCTCATTTGTCCGTTCGCCTGCCACTGTGCTTCGCAACAACATTGATCTAGTTCGGGAGCCGCGCGGAGCTGTGACAGGTGCTCCACAGGGAGGGGCTTACACTTATCTCTGCAAGTACCAGGGTCTTGACTTACGAGCTCTTGTTGGGATGTCGATCATGGAGGCTTTTTGGTCCCGTTATCGCTAACTTGATGAAATAGAGGGACATCGTGCATTTCGAAGCCAACGCTTCGAAGGGCGCGTGCATCAGAGTGAAAGACGGCAAGAATCAGGTACAGTTCCTCCTTTCCGGCGAGCCCGGCTTCTCCCACGAACAGGCTTGAACGTTGCTATGACACAAGCAGAAACTTCTGCCAGAGGTTTAGTTATGCATGATTTAAGGTGCCCTAAGATGGACATCCTCGGGAATCGCCTCATCGAGGCCTATCGCAAGCTCAGCGACACTGAGATGTTCGCGGACTCTGCACTGAATGCGGTTCAGGCTGAACTGGATATGATTTCAGCACAGGAGCAGATCGTAGCTCATCGACAGGAATGCTTCCTGTGCCGCACTGCTCAGTGCCGGCAGGAGACTCTGAAAGCATTTGCCATGGATGAACCTATCTGGCACGGAACGATGGCAAGCTAATCAGTTTGCGAAATCCCCTCTTCTAACGGAAAAGAGGATAGACATACGTCAGGGATGCCGAGGATAAAACAGCCAAAGAAACCAGTAGAACCAGCAGCCAGCGTAGAAGAACGTCTGGCTGCAGCGCTCTCTGCAAAATCAGACGGTGGGTCTGATGAACAGACAAATCCGGCATTGCCGAATGTCGGAGACCAGGTGATCCTGCGCAGTTCCGGCACAACTTATCTTGTTACCGCTGCCAGCTCCAATGGTCGTGAGGTAAATCTAAGCCTCCCTGGTACGAATCTCGAGCGATATAGGGTGTCGGTCGATGATCTGGAATTTCTTGGGCAGCAGCCCGCGCCGAGTAAGCCTGCGGAGCCAGAATGGGATCCGGAAGAGGGTGAGGCACACGTCGAAAAAGCGAGACGCTCCTCTCTGGAACAGATGGACGCCGAGTTATCAGAGCTCACCAGATATCTCAAAACCGAAGGCACACCTCATTCCGTTTCCAACAAAGTGAATAAGCTTGGAGACGAGATCAGGGCGCAGTGGCAGGAATTTCTGGATCGATTACCGGATCTTCTGAAAGAGCGGTCTTAAGGTGCCGACTTCTGGGAGGCCAAGGGTCCGAAAGCCAGTGGGTGCAACTCAATGGTTTCAGGCAGAATTGCGGCCAGCGCAGCCCCTCTTGCCCGCTTCCGCATCCAAACTTGCAAGAAGATGAGGTCCGATCGTCGCAGCCCTATCTTCTGGAACGGGATATCTAAGAGCCAGGGAGTGGTATGACAGATACGGAGACCATGCCGTCGTTTCTTTTGAATCTGCGTTTTGACGAAGGGGAGGAGCCGATCGTCGTCTCTTGTTCCATCATTGGCGACACTCTGGGCTTTCGCGGGGTCGTACGCAGATTTAAGAACCCCGAGATGCTGCAAAGCGAGTTGGGATCCGCTGGACTGAGGTCGGAACGGTATGCAGCCGCTTTGGCCGCCTGCGCTGCAGATGCTGGTCAGACGAAATCTTTCCCAATCGAGCTGAACGAAGCTCAGAAGTTATCTGTCATTCAGATCGATTCGACGGAGTAGCCAACTACACGACGGAGATGGGCCAGGTAGTTCTCCACAACCCATCGAGGAGATGGCCTTCCGCGCCTGAATGAGGCATCATTACTAGCGCGGACAGATGAAGATAAAACAGACGGTGGAACGGGTGCCCGGCGGCTTGATGACGGTGCCCTTAGGTCTGGGGGCGTTGCTCACCACAGCGGCACCCCATATGGGTGAATTCTTTGGTTCCTTCACTGGAGTGCTCTTTACGGGGGCGTTACCCATCCTTGCCGTTTTTTATGTCTGCATGGGCTCGACGATCTCCGCACGAGCCTTACCCGGAGTTGTGAAGCGGGGCGGGGCTTTGTTGGGAGCGAAGGTTGTGCTCGGGGTGCTTTGCGGAGTTGTCCTGGGCAGGATTTTGGGGGCACAGCCGGTCACCGCAGGATGGTTTGCGGGCATGTCCACGCTTGCTGTTGTCGCATCGGT
Source organism: Edaphobacter sp. HDX4 (assembly GCF_036877565.1). Taxonomy (NCBI): domain Bacteria; kingdom Pseudomonadati; phylum Acidobacteriota; class Terriglobia; order Terriglobales; family Acidobacteriaceae; genus Edaphobacter; species Edaphobacter sp. HDX4. The sequence goes on along the minus strand of NZ_JAEDXW010000004.1, from coordinate 59,402 downwards.
TAACGATACCAATGGTGGTTTATACATGGCGCTGATGCGCCGTTACGGGACCACGGAGGAGGCAGGAGCCTACTCCATCATGGCCGTTGAATCTGGCCCGTTCATCACGATGGTCACGTTGGGAGTAGCAGGGCTGGCGTCGTTTCCCTGGCAGACGATGGTAGGTGCGATCTTGCCCCTATGTATAGGGATGGCATTGGGGAATCTTGATTCGGAACTGCGCGAATTTCTCGGCAGCGCAGCTCCCGCTCTTATACCGTTCTTTGCCTTCGCTTTGGGAACTACGCTTGATCTTCATCTTGTGTGGAGTGCAGGGCTGCTGGGCCTTTTCCTTGGCATAGCAGTACTGCTCGGTTCGGCTCTGGTGCTGATTGCTGTTGACAAGCTGATCGGGGGCAATGGAACCGCCGGTGTCGCGGCCGCGACCACTGCAGGCAATGCGGCTGCAGTCCCGATGCTTGTGGCTGCGGCAGATCCGCAATATGCAAACGCAGCAAAATCGGCTACGGTTCTCGTGGCATCTTCTGTCGTAGTGACAAGTCTGCTGGCTCCGTTCCTGACTGCATCGTGGCACCGATGGGCCGTAACGAAGGCTCCACGGAATGGTCGGAATTAGGCACTATGGCACTCCAATCACTGCGATACAGTCCGAATGAGCTCCACGCTCAGTGCGGTATAGTGGGTAAACAAATTTAGGACGCAGGGTGCAGATGTCAAAGATGAGTCCGTCTGAGCTGGCCAAAAAGATCGGTGAGGGTCTTCTCTCCTTTCCAGTCACGCATTTCAGAGGTGATCTTTCCTTCGATGAAACGCCGTATCGAGAACATATTTCATGGCTTTTACAGTACAAGCCAGCCGGACTGTTCGCTGCCGGCGGAACGGGAGAGTTCTTTTCTCTGACACTCGCCGAATTTTCCGCAGTCGTAAAGGCGGCGGTCGATGAGACCGGAGGAAAAGTTCCTGTCCTCGCAGGATGTGGATACGGAACGGCTATGGCGAAGGAGTTTGCCCAGGCTGCGGAGCAGGCTGGCGCAGACGGCATTCTGTTGCTGCCGCCGTACCTTGTAAACTCCGAAGCCGCTGGGCTAGCAGCGCATGCTGAAGCGGTCTGCTCGTCCACCAACCTTGGAGTGATCTTATACAACCGCGATAACGCCATCATGGACGATGTCACCCTTGCGAAGCTCTGCGACCGCTGCCCGAACCTGATCGGCTTCAAAGACGGCTATGGTGATATCGAACTGATGACCCGCATCTATGCTCGTCTCGGAGATCGCCTTACCTACATCGGCGGTCTTCCAACTGCGGAGACCTTCGCCCTACCGTATCTCGAGATGGGCGTAACCACATATTCTTCCGCGATCTTTAATTTCCTTCCAGGATTCGCTCAGGACTTCTATGCCGCGGTGCGCAGTCGCGACCATGAGAAGGTGTACGCAGGACTCCGTGAGTTTGTGCTGCCCTATATCTCCATACGGAACCGTCGCAAAGGATATGCAGTATCTATTGTGAAGGCCGGCCTGAATGCAATTGGAAGACCCGCCGGTCCTGTTCGATCGCCGCTTGTAGACTTGAATCCCGCAGAGACGGAAGAGTTGAGCCGACTGATTGGAAGCCGCATCTGATGATGGCGGCGGCCGCAGAGCAAAACAGGACCCGCGTTCGCTATCTGATCGTGCTGATGCTCTTTGTTGCCAGCTGCTTCAGCTACGGCGATCGCGTGATGCTCTCTATTGCGGGCATTAGCTTTTCAAAAGACCTGCACATGGATGCGGTCCGCCTGGGGTATCTCTTCTCAGGATTCAGCTGGGCCTATGTTGTTGGACAACTGCCTGCGGGCGGTCTGCTCGACCGGTTCGGGTCGAAGCGGGTCTATGGCTTGAGTATTATCGGATGGTCGATCTGCGCATTTCTGGCAGGATTCGCTGGATATCTGCCTGCAGCCGCAGCTTTTCTGGCGATCTTCTCTCTCCGTCTGGTCTCGGGTCTCGTGCAATCGCCTGTATTTCCGGGAAACGGGCGCATTGTGGCCAGCTGGTTTCCCACTGCGGAACGTGGAAGAGCTTCGGCAATCTTCAATGCATCGCAGTACTTCTCGCTCGTGCTGTTTGCTCCCATCCTCGGATGGATTACGAATGCCTGGGGCTGGAAACAGTGCTTCTGGTTTGTGGGTACTGCCGGGATTCTGCTGAGTCTTGTCTGGTACAGAGTCGTCTACGGGGTGAAAGCGCATCCGCGTATCAATCAGGCGGAGATCGACTATATTGAGCGCGGCGGCGGCCTAGTCAACATCGACCCCGGCAGTGGCTCAACCCAGAGGGCACCCAAACTGACGTGGGTAGCGATAAGAATGCTTCTGAGCAATCGTATGTTGGTGGGCATCTACATCGGCCAGTACTGCATTACTACGCTTACCTGGTTTTTTCTCACGTGGTTTCCGGTTTATCTGAGCCAAGCCCGGCACATGTCCATCACCAAGGTCGGCGTAATGGCGGCGTTACCGGCTCTTTGCGGTTTCGCGGGAGGCATTCTCGGTGGAATCGTCTCGGACAAGTTGCTGCAGGCAGGGCATTCTCTCTCTGTCGCGCGTAAAACACCCATCGTGGCGGGTATGTTGCTTTCTGTAACCATGATCGGTTGTAACTATGCAGACAAGCAGTGGGTGGTGATGGTGCTGATGTCGCTGGCATTCTTCGGCAAGGGCTTTGGTGCGCTGGGGTGGACAGTGATTGCAGATACATCCCCCAAGTCCTTGATCGGCGTCAATGGTGGATTGTTCAACCTGATTGGCAATCTGGCCGGTATCACAACGCCAATCATCATCGGATACATCGTAAAGCGAACCGGTTCGTTCCACGATGCGCTCATCTTTGTCGTTGTGACGGCTCTCATGGCAATCGTCGCCTATCTGCCGATCGTGGGAGAGATTAAGAGGGTCGACCTTCAGTTACCAGATTCAGGACCAAGGACTGCATGAGAAACATCACCGATAGGGAATCCCCACGAGTCAAGAGTATGCGGGTTATCCCCGTAGCGGGACGCGACTCGATGCTACTGAATCTCAGCGGCGCCCACGCTCCATTCTTCACACGCAATCTGGTAGTGCTTACCGATGACACTGGGGCGACTGGGGTAGGGGAGGTCCCAGGGGGAGAGAAGATTCGCGCGGTGCTTGAAGAAAGCCGTGTGCTGGTTGAAGGTGCAAGCATCGGGCTATATAAGCGGATACTTAAAACAGTCCACGAGCGCTTCGCAGATCGAGATACGCAGGGTCGTGGCCTGCAAACCTTTGACCTGAGGACGACGGTCCACGCTGTGACAGCGATAGAATCGGCGCTGCTGGACCTTCTAGGTAAATTTCTGGGAGTGCCGGTGGCGGAGCTATTGGGGGAAGGACAGCAGCGCAGCCAAGTAGACGTCCTCGGGTATCTCTTTTTCATCGGAGACAGAAAGAAGACTAATCTGCCATATCTGGGTGACGAGGCCAATCCCGATTCCTGGTTCAGGCTTAGGCATGAAGAGACGCTTTCGACAGAAGCGATCCTGGGATTAGCCGAGGCAGCGAAGTCGCGCTATGGATTCCGAGATTTCAAATTGAAGGGCGGCGTATTGTCTGGCGATCGGGAGATGGAAGCGGTAACTGCTCTTGCTGAGTACTTCCCCGAAGCGCGAATTACGCTTGATCCTAATGGTGCGTGGTCCCTGGAAGAAGCGGTGCGACTGTGCACGGGGAAGCGGAATGCGCTGGCCTATGCAGAAGACCCCTGTGGCCCTGAGGGTGGATACTCCGGCCGCGAGATCATGGCGGAGTTCCGCCGAGCGACCGGACTACCTACAGCCACGAACATGATTGCAACAGACTGGCGGCAGCTACGGTATGCGGCAGAGTTGCACGCAGTAGATATACCTCTCGCCGACCCTCATTTCTGGACGATGCAGGGTTCGGTTCAGGTGGCGCAGTTTTGCAGGGAATGGGGACTTACGTGGGGCTCTCATTCCAATAATCACTTCGACGTTTCGCTTGCAATGTTTACTCATGTCGCTGCAGCAGCGCCTGGGAGGGTGACTGCAATCGATACTCACTGGATATGGCAGGACGGCCAGCGTCTTACCGTCGAGCCGCTCAGAATCGAAGGAGGGACGCTGACAGTACCGTCGAGACCCGGACTTGGAATTGACTTGGACATGGTACAGGTCGAAGCAGCCCATCGTTTATATCGTGAGATCGGAGCGGCAGGTCGAGACGATGCGGCTGCAATGCAGTTTCTCAGGCCCGACTGGAAGTTCGATCCGAAACGTCCTTGTCTTTGCTGATTGCGTACTCAGGTGATAGGCGCTGGGTTGAAGAGGGCGAATTCATTATGGAGACCCCAGCGGTCGGCGCAGGTCTTCTGTCGTCCGCTGGCAACTTCCAGAATCAGACGAAAGATCTCCTGACCGACATCCTGAATACTGGCCTTTCCCGTGGCAATCGTTCCGGCGTCGATATCGATGAGATCCGACCATCGCTCTGCCAAAGCAGATCGCGAAGCCACTTTAATGACGGGAGCCATCGCTAGTCCGTAGGGTGTTCCACGGCCTGTCGTAAAGACGTGCATATTCATGGACGCGGCAAGCTGCAGTGTTCCGCATACAAAGTCACTTGCGGGAGTAGCGGCGAAGACCAGTCCCTTGGTGGTCACGCGTTCGCCGGGACCGAACACTCCTCGAATTGGACTGGATCCTGATTTGGCGATGGAGCCGAGAGCTTTTTCAACAATGTTTGTGAGACCCCCACTTTTGTTTCCGGGCGTTGGATTTGCACTGCGATCGACGGAACCGCGTTGCAAGTACCTGTCATACCAGTCCATCTCCCGAATCAGCCCATTAGCAATCTCCGCGGAAGCTGCGCGCGCAGTCAGCTGATCGATCGCATCGCGGACCTCAGTTACTTCAGAGAACATGACGGTGGCTCCTGCCCGGACCAGGAGATCGGCGGCGTACCCTACGGCCGGATTCGCCGTAACACCAGAGAACGCGTCGCTTCCGCCGCACTGCAATCCGACGACGAGATCGGACGCCGGACGGGTGACACGGCGCCGCCCGTCGAGCTGCGCCAGTCGCTGCTCGGCCATGCTCATGATGGCTTGCACCATGTCTCCGAAGCTGTGATGTTCTTCGTCCTGCAGACGTACGACATATGGTTGTGTACTCAAGATGGGCAGAGTGTTGCTAGGTAGCATCCGGCTTGGCTGGAGCTTCTCGCAACCGAGGCTGACGACCATGGGCGCTCCGCCAAGGTTCGGATTGAGGCTAAGATTTCTCAGGGTACGGATGGGAATCTCGGCTCCGGGCGCATCAATGGCTACCCCGCAGCCGTAAAGATGGGTGATTGCAACCACGTCGTCGACGTTGGGATACCTGGGCAGAAGTTCGGCTTTGATCTTTTTCACGGCGTAGTCGACAGTTGCAGCGACACACTGCACGGTGGTGCTGATGCCGAGAATATTCTTTGTGCCGACGCTTCCATCGGGGTTGAGGTAGCCCTCAAAGGTGAAGCCCTCCAGCGGCTCAAGCGCAGGTATCTTGCTTGGTGGAGGTAATAATTGATCGAGTGACGGCGGCGGCGGTAACGTGAGAATGCCTTCGTGGATCCAGCTACCGGCGAAGATCTCTGCGGCAGCGTACCCGATGACCACACCATACCGGATTACGGCCGCTCCTTCAGGAATGTGAGTCAGCGCGACCTTGTGGGCTTCAGGGATTGCTTCAGTCAGAACAAGACCGGAGCTGAACACCGTTCCTTGAGGGAGTCCACCCTCATTGACCACAATGGCGACGTTGTCCGATGGATTGACCTGAACGTAGTGTGGCGGAGAGGAGTTTTGCATATGCAGTTTGCCTTATTGGTTGACTCTATTCAAAGCCGAATGGCCATACCCTTTGGACCGTCCTGTACAGGATATCCTCGCGTTCCGGAGTCGATAACCATCCCAGATGGTCACGATAAAGCGAGACCCGTCGGCTATACGAAAGCTCGCTCCCCAGAATTGGCCAGTCGGTACCCCACATAAGCCGGTTCGCGCCAAAGGCATCGCGCAGGCGAACGATTTGATTCATGACATCGGGGTAAGGAAACGACTTGTGAGAGAGCGACCACATGTGGGAGATCTTTACGTAAACCTGAGGATAACGTGCCATCGTCAACAATAGATTGAGATGCTCCACATCTCCTGCTGGAACATCCGCCATATGGTCGATGACCACTTTGAGATCTGGATTTCGGTCGATCAAGACCGCGGCATCAGGGAGTCTAGACGCGGGCAATAGCAGAGTCATCGGAATCTTAAGTTCTGCGCAGCGCCGCCACAGGGGTCGCATGAGAGGACCACGAATCCAGTCGCTCTTTGCCGTCGCATCCGGACTCAATCGGACTCCCCGACAGCCAGCTTCAGTGAGTTCGCTCAGGTGGTCCGGTGCCGCAGGATCTTCCGGATTCACACGGCAGACTCCCTGAAACCTGCCGGGATACCGATGAAGCACATCCAGAAGATAGCGATTGTCCCAGCGATAGTGAATGACCTGAATCAATACAGTGCACGAGACGCCATTCGCTTGCATCAGTTGCAGGAGATCTTCAGCGGAGATATCAAAATCAGGCGGATTGGCTCCGGGCGCAAAGGGGAATTCCTTCGTATGTTTCCACACATGGACGTGGGAGTCGATCATGCGCGCCTTTTTGCTGAGTTCAGGTCCATAACCCAGGAGCGCCGAGTACAAGGATCCCTTACAGAAGAAACGACGGTCCATCAGGCAGGCCTCAAGCGAGTATGTTCCACCATCGTAGGACAAGCCCTTTTTCTGCAGGAAGTGGGTTCCTTCATATGTGAGATTCCGGTTTTGACTGTTCGTCATTTACGATAGAACGTCTCCGCCTAGAAGGCGGAATAAAGAGAGCATCACGAGGACGAGACCGTTGGCGCTTTACCTGGCAGTGGATCTGGGCGGAACCAAGACCGAATACGTATTAGCGGACGAAACGCAAGAGCTTGCGCGCGTGAGGGGTGGCACGATCAAACGTATGCGCACTGACGCGACCACGGCGGAAGAAAACTTCGTTCAGGCAATTCACGAGATTGAGCGAAGATCGGGGGTCTCTGTCAGGGACGTATCGCGGAGCTGCGTGGGGGCTGCAGGAGTCACCGTTGCTCTGGTCACGGACTGGATTCGAAAGAGATTTGCTGAGCATGTAGGTGGAACGCTGATTCTTGTGGGAGATGTCGAGATTGCTCTTGATGGTGCTTTCTTCGGTGGTCCGGGCGTGCTGGTGATGGCCGGAACAGGGTCGAACGTTGCCGGACGTACTAAGGAAGGGAAGTTAACGACTGCTGGCGGGTGGGGCCCTGCTCTCTCAGATCAGGGATCAGGCGCGCGGATCGGTCAACAGGCTTTACGCGACGCGGCGCTTGCTTTAGATGAGGAGCGCTCGACAACACTGTTACCGGCGATTCTGAAGCTCTGGAACCTGAAGAACTTCGATGAATTGGTGGCCTTTGCCAACCAAAATCCTCCACCCGACTTCACCAAACTCGCTCCGGTTGTCGTCGCCTGCGCGGAGGCCGGAGATGCAGTCGCACAAGGTGTATTGCGGCGCGAGGCAGAGGAACTGGCGCATCTGACCCGCATCGTAATCGAACGGCTGCGTCGGGCGGATTCGCATTCCGAGTGGCTGCCTGATCTGGCATTTACCGGAAGCATCCTTGAACATGTGCCGTCCATAAGAGAAGGAATTGTAGAGATTCTGCGCCAGGAACTGCCAAACCTTAAGGTCGTGCCAGGTATGGTCGATCCAATACTCGGCGCCCTTTGGCGCGCTCGCCACGGTTGATCAGGGTCGTAGAAGATTGGGCTTGGTGCCGGCGAGCGTACCCAGAAGTTCTCCGAACAGGGTGTTCGCCCATGCGAACCATGCTCGGGTAAAGCGTTTGGGATCGTCCTTGAAGTAGCTCTCATGCATAAACCCGAAGCCTGCAGCGGAGGTCTTCAGCATCTGCAGCGCTCGGCGGATCTCGTCGTCCTGGGTACTGGTAAATGCGTAGATAATCTGCGACATCGGCCAGATCATGGACCTACCTACATGCGGTCCTCCAATGCCTTCTCCGGCAGTGCCACGGAAGAACCAGGGATTCCGCTCGCTCCAGCAGAAGGCGCGCGTACGCGCATAAAGAGCCGCATCTGGCGAGCTGCTGAGGTATGGCAGCCCCAGCAGACTGGGTACATTGGCGTCATCCATCAACAGTTGGCTTCCGTAACCATCGATTTCATAGGCCCAGATAGTTCCGTCAGCCGTGGGAACGACTGCATGTTCGCGCAATGCCCGCTCAATCTCATCGGCGAGGGAGGACGCGTCGTTTGCAAGTGCATCGTCATGCAAGATTGCGTGCGCCATCTCGGCAAGCTGTCGCATCGAGGTAACCGCAAACAGGTTGGAGGGAATGAGGAACGGGAAGATGCACGCATCGTCGGACGGCCGGAAACCGGACGCGATTAGGCCGATGGGGCGGACTGGATTTCCTAATCCAGCTGCGGGCAGGGTCTCGGTCGATGCATTGGATATGCGTTGGAATCTGTATGGCCCATCGCCGTGCTTGCGTTGCTGGACACGGAACGTAGAGACAATCGTCTTCATCGCATTATGCCAACGATCGTCGAAGGGACTTGTATCGCCCGTCTGTTTCCAATAGCCGTGCGATAGGCGGATGGGATAGCACAGGGAATCCACTTCCCACTTGCGTTCTCCCACCCCCTGACGCAACTCGGTCTTATCCTTCAAACTCCAGGGCAGTGGTGGAGCACTGAGGTCTGCCATGAATGCATTGGCATAAGGGTCGATATGGATGCATCTAGCCTGTCTCCGGATTACCCCTTCCAGGAGATCACGGAGATGTCGATCCTGCTTCGCCAACGGAAGATAGGGCCAGACCTGGGCCGAGGAGTCGCGCAGCCACATAGCGGCGATGTCTCCTGTAAGCACCGCAGTGTCCGGTTTGCCCTCGAATGTTCCCGGCTCGACGGTAGTGTCGAGGGTATTCGGGAAACAGGAGACAAAAAGAGTAGCCAGTACCGGATCAGCGATACGTCCGCTGCGTTCCGTAAGAAACGCCTCAACGGCTTGGCTGTGAAACTTGCGTTCTGAAGGCTTGGGGCGTCCCAGGGACATGTCCCACGGAGCCTTGACCGGCGGAAGCTCTACCGAAGATTGCGGTTCGATAGCGTGAACCTGCAGAGTGTTGAAAAGAGAAGGAGCAACGGTAGCCGCTGCAGCGGAACGAAGGAAACTGCGTCTATTAGAGGTATGACCAGAGGCATTCATTGTTATATGACTTGGTGTCATTCTCACATAGTTGCCGGTCCGTCATCGGTTACGTAAGAATGGTGTGAACGTTCGTCGTCCCCTGGAGCTGCTGTAGCTGTTGCCACCAGCTCATCCAATAATCTCTGCCATGGAGAATGCATGATCAGTCGTAGAAGGTTTCTGGAGCGCAGCGCGGTTGCCTGCGCTGCGAGCGCACTTCCCCTAGATAAGTTTGTATATGCTGCCACAGGTGCAGGCAAGACAGAGGATCCGTTGCAGTGGGTCGATCCTCGAATCGGAACCGGCGGTCATGGGCACTGCTTTCCTGGTGCGGCACTGCCTTTCGGGATGGTGCAACTCAGCCCGGACACATTCAACGACGGTTGGGACTGGTGCTCTGGTTACCACGTCTCCGATAGCTCGATCATGGGATTCAGCCATACCCACCTGAGCGGTACAGGTTGCGGAGATCTTCTCGACTTCCTCGTAATGCCCGGGACTGGGACAGCACACACTGTCCCAGGCGACCGAAACAACCCCGACGCGGGATATCGCTCGCGCTTCGATCATGCGGATGAGCGAATGGAGCCCGGCTACTATTCCGTTCTATTGAAGGACTACAAGATACGCGCCGAGTTGACGGCAACCGAACGTACCGGCCTTCACCGCTACACGTTTCCAGCTAGCGATAAGTCTTACCTCATCTTGGACCTGCAACACGGTTATGGTCCGGATGCCGGCCCCTGTGATTCAGCAGAGCTTCGCCTGGTCGCGCCAGATACCTTGGCCGGTGGAAGACGAACCTCCGCCTGGGGCAAGAATCGTCATGCATACTTCGCGCTGAAGGTTTCAAAGCGCCCTGAGCGTATCGTCTTCTACTCAGATGATAAAGAAGTGCCCGCGCCAGCAATTGGGGAAGAGTTGAAGGGCAAGCATCTGAAATGCGTACTCTACTTCGCCACCAAGGCGAACGAGAGGGTCCTGATCAAGACAGGCATCTCCGGCGCGGATGCAGATGGAGCAGCGAAGAACCTGGCTGCGGAAGCCCCCGGCTGGGAGTTTGATAAGGTGCGAGCGACGGCCCGCGAGACATGGCGACGCCAGATGTCAAAAATACATGTAGCCTCTGCCAACGATGACCACAAGCGAATCTTCTACACGGCTCTCTATCATCTTTCGCTGGGGCCGACGCTCTTTGACGACGTCGACGGTCGCTATCGCGGAATGGATAACGAAATCCACACCCTGCCCAAGGGAGAGCATCAGTTCTCAACCTTCTCGCTGTGGGATACCTTCCGGGCTGCACACCCAACCTACACGTTGATTGAGCAGGAACGAGTCCCTCTGTTCATGAATGCTCTGATCCGTATGGCCGAGCAAAGCCCCGCGGGTATGCCGGTCTGGCCGCTGATGTCGACCGAGACTGGCACAATGACCGGCTATCATTCTGCTGCTGTAATCTCCGAAGCCTGCAACAAAGGTTTCAAAGGTATCGACTACGAGAAGGCCTATGGCCTAATGATGAAGCGGGCCATGGTGGATGACTATCGCGGGCTCGATTACTATCGCAAGCTCCACTACATTCCAGCCGACAAGGAGGGCGAGTCTGTCTCGAAGACATTCGAGTACTGCTACGATGACTGGTCCATCGCCCACGTCGCGCGCAAGCTGGGCAAGAGCGAAGATGCGGCGATGCTCGTCAAGCGCTCGACCAATTATCGAAATTATTTCGACAAGTCGGTCGGTTTTATGCGTCCCAAGCTTGAAGATGGCAGCTGGACGACTCCGTTCAACCCGATCGATCTGGGACACTCCAAGAAGTGGCGCGATTACACGGAGTCCAATGCCTGGCAGACCACCTTCGGCGTGCAGCACGATGCCGCCGGTCTTATCGATCTCTTCGGCGGTCGTGAGGCATTCGTAACCAAGCTTGATGGGCTCTTTACGGCGCCAAGCGATCTTCCGGAAGACGCTCCGCCGGACATCGCGGGTCTGGTCGGTCAGTATGCTCATGGCAATGAACCCTCACACCACATTGCGTATCTTTACGTCTATGCAGGCGCTCCTCACAAGACCCAGGCACGCGTTCGCAGCCTGCTCGAGACGATGTACGCCGCCAAACCGGATGGGATGCAGGGCAATGAAGACGTCGGCCAGATGTCTGCCTGGTACATCCTCAGTTCGCTTGGTTTCTACCCCGTTGATCCAGTCAGCGGAAACTACATCCTTGGATCACCACTCTTTGAGAGTGCTGCGATCGAGCTTGGCGGGGGCAAAAAACTTGAGATGGTTGTGGAGCGGAAGAACCCTTCCGATCAATACATCCAATCCTTCTCGTTGAATGGAAAAGAACAGAAGCGCGCCTGGTTCCATCACTCCGAGATTGCCAATGGAGGAAAGCTCGTCTTTACGATGGGGTCGGATCCGAATCCGTCTTTCGGAACTGATCCCTCCGTCGTCCCCCCCTCCCTCAGACTGTCGTGAGCGGAAGCATCGTTTTTGAACTTTGCGCCGAGAACCTGCAGGCATGTCTTGCTGCAGGTCAAGGCGGGGCTGCTCGAATCGAGCTGTGCTCCGCATTGATCGAAGACGGGCTCACGCCCAGCCATGCTCTTATAGACGCTGCTGTTAAGTGCAGTGGAATCCCGGTCCATGTGCTCCTACGGCCTCGGGGCGGAGACTTCGTCTATAACGATGACGAGTTCAGGTTGATGCGCGACGATCTTCTTCACGCGCGCTCTCTTGGCGTCAGCGGTTTTGCAGTCGGTATACTCCGGACCGATTCCACCGTGGATATCGAGCGCACGCAAGAGCTGGTTGAGTTGGCGGCGCCCCTGGAGGTCACGTTCCACAGGGCCTTCGATCTAACTCCATCGCTTGAGCAATCGCTCGAAGATGTCATCGCTACCGGCTGCAACAGAATTCTAACTTCGGGTGGAGAGCGCGACGTCGTGGTGGGTGCCGGAACTCTTGCCATGCTGGTATCACGTGCTGCGGACCGCGTATCAATTGCGGCGGGCGGAGGCCTAACGATCGAGAATGCAGCCTTCGTGGCCAGCAACTCCAAAGCAAAACACTTCCATGGTAGTCTGCGACGCATGCGGCCGGGACTGCAACGCAACGAACGGCATGGCATTCTTGCGTCCTCGGAGCAACCGCACATCGTTGTTGATCCGGCTGACATCCGCGCTATCCTGCGGCAGCTAGGCGACGCTCCGCACCAATAGACTTCGGGGTCTATGCAAGAGACGCTCATGAAATTTCATTGGCTGTATAGCTCGCGATAAGATCTGAAAGCTTCGAACGAATCGCCGCATGAGCTGGATCATCTGCCAGGTTGACGAGTTCCATGGGATCAGCATGCTCATCGAACAACATGGCACCATTCTCAGCTCTTGCGCCGAACTCGACATAGCGCCATCGTTCCGTCCGGACCGCGGTTCCATGCGTTGTACGGCCATCTTCGCTCCAGATGCTGAAGGCAGGTGAGTCCCATGGAACCGAAGGGTCTTCGAGCAGAGGAAGAAGGCTTTTGCCCTGGATCCCTTCAGGTTGCGGAAGGCCGCACAGGCTAACCAAAGTCGGATAGATATCGAGAGACTGCACGGTTCGATAGCAGCTTCGCCCATTCCCCTTCATACCGGACGCACGAATGATCAGCGGCACACGTGTCCCCATCTCGAAGAGAGAACCTGCCTTGGACCATTTGCCGCGTTCTCCCAGCTGATAACCGTGATCAGGGACGAATACCACGACCGTGTTTTCGCTCAATCCCAGGGCATCCAACTCAGCCAGCACTCGCCCTACGTTCCAGTCCACCCATGAGATGGATGCGAGATACGCGCGTAGCACCATCTTTGCTTCCAGCTCACTCGCTCCCCGACGGATGAAGAGGTCTGCGTTCACTTTTCGAATCGCCGCCGAAGGAAATCCAGGTGGCACCGTTGGCCAAGCGGAAAAGTTCGGGGGGAGCTCAAGTTTTTCGAGATCGTACAGATCATAAAATCTCTGTGGAGCTGCTGGCGGGCTGTGTGGTTTAGAGAATCCACAGGCAAGAAAGAAAGGTCCATTGCGGTGCTTGCGCAGGAAATCGATAGCCATATCTGCGGAATGGTTCTCAGGATGTCCCGTTCCATCGCCGTCGACGACGAGCATCCGATCGGAGTGCGCACCATGTGAGAGATCACCTGCGCTGTCATGATGGGGAAGCGGCCCGGGAATACCAGGTGGCGGCGGAGGTACATTCTGCTGAGGGACCTTTATGACTGTCTCATCGCGAAGTTCTTCTCCTGCGAGTTTAGCTTCGTCGAATCCGACGGTTATCCATGCCTTTGGATCGTCGAGTCCTCCGTGAAAGATCTTTCCCGTTCGGAACGTTGTGTATCCGTGCTCGCGGAAGTGTTGTGGAAGACTGACCCAATCCGGATGAACAGCGCGAAAGTCGGTTCGATTGCCCAGAACGGTAGTGAGTGTCGGTTTTCTTCCTGTCAGCAAGGAAGCGCGGGACGGATTGCACAAAGGGAACTGGCAGTAATTCTTGTCAAACCGAACACCACTACTTGCAAGTTTGTCGAGGTTCGGAGTCTGGGCTCGCGACAGGCTGCCGTAACAGCTGAGTTCTGCATTCATATCGTCTGACATGATGAAGAGCACGTTTTGAGGGCGTAGCTTTCCCGAAGCCGCTGCCGGTTGTGTGTCTATCTCGCTCTCTGCGGCGATGCCACTTGCTGTCAACCCGGCTGTGGCTGCGACACCAGCCAAAAAGCGCCTGCGAGATGCCTTCATCGATCCCTCCACTTCAGGTTCAAATGCGAAGGGCGAGCATGATGAGATGCTCGCCCTTCGCAGGTTCAGAGAGTTTCGTCTCTCGGTTAGAAGGTGATATGGCCAGCCAACTGCCAGTCGCGATTCCCTGTTGCGCCGGAGAATCGGCCGAAGGTGGTCGATCCTGGAGTCCAGACTGTATTCAGACCGGTAAAGGTGTGCTTGTGCGTGACATTCAGGCAGTTTGCTTCCAGGATGAACTTCACTCTCTCGCTGGCCAAATCGAAAGAGCGCTTGATGCCCATATCCAGGTTGTACTTCCCGGGTGCCTCAAGGTCATACGCGTGGGTGCGCGGCGCGTTGCCAATCAGGTACACGGGACTAGCCGAGGTGAAAAGGTTCTGCGGAGTTCCAAACGCATTTGGGTCGAGATACTGGGCGCTGAAGTCGGATCCCGTATTCTTGCTTCCGTAGGAACCGTTAACGCGTCCAGTCCCGTTGTAGTTTGGATTCAGATCCGGAATGCAGGTCCCCACCTCGGAACGGCATCCCGATGTGGTAACAGCAAACGGAGAGCCACCCGAATAGGTGTAGATCCCTGACAATTGCCATCCGCCTGCGAAGGTCCGCACGTAGAAGTTATCGGCTCCGATGTGATCTTTCCCGAAGGGAAGCTGCCAGACTCCGTAAGCCGAGACTGACTGCGGAACCGACTGTGTGCTCGGAGCACGATCGATGCGATTCTGACTGAACGACGCCGAAGTGCCTGAAACCACTCCGGACGGCAGAGCGAACCCGCCACGGAAGTTACCATCGTCGCCGATATTGTGCGAGTAGGTGTAGTTCAGGGTATAGCTGAGGCCCTTCCATCGGCGCTGCACCAGCGAGATCTGCAGTGAGTTGTAGCTGATGTTCGCGATATTCTGTCCCCACACATCCGAGACTCCGGAATACTGAGGAAAGGCACGTAACATCTGCGAGATGGTAAGCCGGCTGCTCTTTGCCGCTGCAGCCGGAACTCCAGCATACGGCACCACAATGCTGGGCATGGCCGCTCTGGCCTTCGCGATATTTGCCGCCGTCGCAGGTGCGTCGAGCAGCGGAGAGCTGGCAGATGTGGCTGAAGACAAGCCGCCGAGTCCGGCAACATAGATGGGGTTTAGGCTGTTTGACCAGTATCCACGGCCATTGCTTCCACTCGGGTTGATGAAGTGGGCCTGGCTTCCGGCATAGTTTACAGCGATGGTCAGGTCATTCGTGATCGAACGCTGCACGCCTGCGTTATAGAACACCACCTGCGGAGCTCTGCCCGAAAGATACGGATCCGCATAACCGGGTGAGGAGCTGGCTGTGACGAAGTTCCCCGACGGATCCAGATAGTTGCCTGTATTGAGAGTCAAGCTGTCTGCACCTGGAGGAGTGATGGTGGGAGCGACATAATTCGGCCCTCCCCAGCTCGTGTTCGCCATGTTCATGGCAGTGAATGCCGGGCTGTTATTCAAGTAGAAGGACGGACCCGCAGCTGCGCCCGACGTCGTTTCCGCCGGAGCCTTGGCGGTTACGCCTGTAAGGCCAAGCTGTCCCGTTCCAGTGCCGGCACCGATGCGTCCGCCCACACCTCCTGACCGTGAATACGCGACCGCGAAGCCGCCACGGATAACCGTCTTGTCATTCACAGAGTACGCAAAGCCAAGGCGCGGCCCAATGTTCTTGAAGTAAGAGTGCACTGGTGTTGCGCAGTTACAGCTGATTCCGTCACCGCGGCTTCCGGCAAACTCCAAAGCTCCGAGATTCCCGGTGGCAGGGTTCACCACGTTTGGATTCAGGAAGCTCCATCGATCCTGAACTTCGTGGAAGGGGGAGAAGTAGTCCCAACGCAGTCCGAGGTTGACGGTCAGCTTAGGGGTAACCTTCCAGTCGTCCTGGATGTATGGAGAGATAGCCCTGTATCGTCCACCCGTCTCACTGGTTGCCTGAATCGCGTACGTGGGTGAGCCTCCTACCGCGCCGAGCAGGAAGCTGGCATACGAGTAGCCCGACGAAGCTGTTGCGAGGGAATTGCCTGCAAAATTCGCCGTCGAGTTTGCATTGAAGGGAAGAGCAACGATGCCGCTCGGTCCGCTCATGGCGGAGACGTTGTCCTGCAGCCACTGCATCTGAAGACCCACGATCAGGGCGTGTTTGCCCTTCGTCCACGACACGTTGTCTACCAGCGTAAACGTATTTGGAACGGTCGCCCCGGTTGCCGTGGAAGCTCCCGCACCTGTCCACTGGCCCTGCACGTTACCGAACATCTGCGTGGCGGCGAAAGTCACACCCGGAAAATTCTCCGAAGCCTGTCCAGCGGGAAGATTTGTGATGCCGAGGTCGGTTGCCGTATAGCCTGCCACACCCTGCGTGAGCGAACGAACAGGCTGAGCAAACCGTGTGAAGCCATATTTGAACTGGTTCACCAGGCGATCTGTGATCGCCCAGGAATGTTCAATGTCGGTGACCAGCGGCTTGATGCTGGCGTACGATCCCCACGTATAGGGCATCGGCAGCTGTACGGTGCTGCTACTGATGACATAAGGCTGATTGGTACGTGCACCGACAGCCAGAACGTAAGAAAGTCGCTGTTTCGAGGTGAGATCGTAGTCCACCCGGGTATCGAACGACCAGTTGTCGTAGCCGGAAGGCAACCCCCCGAGATAATTGTTCTCGCGATTCGAATTCGTCGGCTGCGGAAGATACTTCTGCATGTTCTGCGCGATCGGCGAGAGGTAGCTGTTGGGAATTACATTCAGTGTTGGAACGCCATTCAGCACGCCTCGGAAGGGCTGCCGGGTGCAAGTGCCACCGCTGCATGTTGTCGTTGTCGGATCGTAGATCTCCCCCGGAAGTCCGGTCTGAGCAGTATTGGTCAGGTTAGTGCCAGCCGGAAGAAGTTCTGTGAAATCGCCGCTGCGCATCTTCTCCGTTGCGATCGTATTGGCGACAGGATTTGCTCCGTTGCGGCCGTGATACTTGTCATAGGAGGCGAAGAAGAACAGCCTGTTGCGAGTGAATGGAACCGGGCCGCCGAAGGTGGCCGCAATCTCATTCTGATTCTCGTAAGGTTTTTTAGCATTGGGGTTGCTCGCCAGCGCTGATTTTGCCGTGTAGCCCCAGGTATCGAAGATCGTATTGCGGAAGAACATCGCCGCCGAACCGTGATACTTGTTGCCACCCGATTTCATGGTGAAGTTAATGAGACCGGCACCCTGATACTCGGCTGGGGGCGAGCTGGTAACCACCTGAAACTGATCCACCGCATCCACGTTCAGGCCATTGGAGACGGGGCGGTTGTCGCCCTGCTGATTGATGGTCGTGACCGGAAGGCCGTCGACGTACACCTCAGCCAGATAATTCCCCGTACCCGCAATGATGGGTGATCGCGATCCGCTCTGTGCTCCCGGGACGAGAGTCGCAAAGGCGGTTGGGTCGCGCTGCTGCCCGCTCATCTGGATCGGGAGGTTAGAGTAGGTCTCATTCTCCATCACGGCGCCCAGCGTAGCATTGGTTGTCTCGAGCGCCGGCGGAGCCTCTGAAACCGTAACGGTCTGATCGGCCTGCCCGATCGCCAGAGTTAGATTCACACCGACCGTGTGCAGCGCATCGACCTGAATGTTTTGCTGCGTCAGGCTTGAGAATCCGGCTGCGCTCACTGAAATGTCGTACTTTCCGGGGATCAGCGGAGAGATCGTATAGAGCCCGTCACCGGTGGTTGAACGCGTCGTGACAACACCGCTGGCCTGGTTGCGGGCCGTAACCTTCGCGTTGGGAACAACTGCGCCCGTGGCATCCGTCACTGTGCCTTGGATAGCACCTTCGCCGGCGGTCTGTGCATGCAGAACCGCGCTTGTGATTGTCGAAGTTGTGACGAGAACAAACGGTGCGCTTAGCAAAGCAGCAACAAGTAGCCCGAGAGGTGTTCTACGACGTGGACTGTCGTCAACACGGGAATTTTCATGAATCACCGGGGATTTCCTCCAGAAGTTTTGGAACGATCGAGCGTGAAAGTACTCCCTGGATATGATACTTGTCAATAGAAGAACAATTTCTGTTTGCGCCAATCACTCACAGATCCGCACTTACCGGTCGGCTGTTTGCGGCGAATGGGCGCAGTCCCGCGCGGCTCTACGTGAAGGGCCATGGCGGGAATGCTGGAGTTTTGGGAGAGACTGAGGCTAAGGCTTAGCTGGGGGCATCGTCGCCGAGACAGCTGCTGCGTCCGCAGAGAAGTACGACTGCAAGGGATCTGGATGTAGTAGCTTCAAACCGGTAACGACGGCTTCGGCGTTGATGCGAGCGCCCTTCAGGCTGGTGTGAGTATGGGGATCCCCAAAGAGCGGTTCTACAGCCTGCTCTCCCATCGCATCGTACTCGCCGCCAATAATCTCATTCAGATCGATGAACGGTACGTGCTCCTGCTGTGCAATCTCTCTGGCCCAGCCTCCGTATCCGTCGCCACCACTGCGAACGACGTGTCCATCCTTCCAGATCTTACGGGGGATCAGAGAGCAGACGATGATGGTTGCGCCCTTCTGGCGGGCCTGTTCCACGTACTGCCGCATGTACCATCCGTAGGTATGTACCGTCTCGTGTCGCTTCAGGATGGGGTTTTCAATCTCGCGCGTCTCGTCACTCGTTCCCGGCAGCGTTCCGCGCGCCCTGCTGGTGTCGTCCAACGGGCCGGAGTCATTATGTCCGAACTGGATCAGGATGAAGTCTCCGGGCTTCAGGCGATCCAGAACCTCCTGCCAGTGGCCTTCTGTCATATACGTGCGGCTGCTGCGTCCACCTATCGCCCGGTTCACAACGTTAATCTTGGTGGGATCGAAGTAATCCACCAGAGGCTCGCCCCACCCCCACTGCCCGTTTGCTCCATCGCCCCGCCCATTTCGTACCGTGGAGTCCCCGACCAGGAAGAGAGTCGGCAGGGCAGGATTCTTTGCCTCAGGCAAGTTTAGCCGCGCGTGTACGGTCGGATCCGTATTCTGCGGAGAGGCAGCAGGAGAAGGTTCCGCCGTCTGGCTGAGCGCAGAGGTAGTCAACACGACAAGCAGGCAAACGGCAATGGCGAGATGCGGGAACCAGATGCGGATTTTGCGATTCATTGCTGGAGTACTTACCTCGACAGATAATTTCGTTGACACTCGCACGCTGGTCTGCACCTCAGCAACATTGCGATGTATACCAGCGCGTTCCACCCGTACGGGGAGACGAATCTCGATCGTGGAAAGTCGCAGCCCGCTGAGCACGTAGGTGTTGACGGGCTCACACCAAAAACGTGTCATATCCGCTTTCGCATTCTCGCCCAGGTAATCCCTGACGCATATTCCATCTGGAGCTCTCTTCCAGCTCTTCGCGTTTGATCTCGGCTCATGCCCGGCATCCTCGCCACGCAGAAATAGCGATCGGAGCATACTCAAAATGATGCCGCCCTCATCCGATCGATACGAGAATTGCGTCGAATCTGCGAGATGATATCCGAATACTGCGGCACCGACTTAAATTTTGTCAGTATACGAGCAGACCGAAGGAGATTGAGATTGCAACGTTATCTGTTGATCGCGATAGGGGGAGCGCTGGGAGCAATGGCCCGCTATTTCGTCGGCACTTTAGCTGCCGAGCGTTTCGGCATTCGTTTCCCAATGGGGACGTTAATCGTCAATATAAGTGCATGTTTCCTGATCGGCTTCTCTGTTGAATTCTTGAATCGTCACATGGATATCAGCCCCGCATGGCGATACCTGATTCCGGTCGGGTTCATTGGAGCCTATTCCACCTTTTCCACCTTCGAATGGGAGATTTGGATGGATTTCACCCATGGTGCATTCTGGATTGGTCTTCTCTACATGGGCGTGAGTCTTGCAGGGGGAATGATCGCAGTAGCACTTGGAACTGCTGCGGCTCGCGTGACTGCATAGAGAATATCGATATGCGCAGCGTCGTATCCAAAATGTCTTGGTGCAATTACACTCCACTCAGCCTCACCCAAGCCCGCAGCGAAAGAGCTATAATCGAGACGTCAAGCGGGAGTAGCTCAATGGTAGAGTAGCGGCTTCCCAAGCCGTTGGTTGCGGGTTCGATCCCCGTCTCCCGCTCCAGAATCCCCCACATCGCTGTCAAATTCCACGCAGCCGCTGACCCGGGCAATGTCAGAACCGCAGGGACTCCAGTCAGGTAGTCACACCATCACACAATGGTGTGAGCTACGACTTATTCTTTTCCTGCTGCGCGGCGAGCTGCAGAATGATCTTGCCGCTGCTATCGGCCAGTTCCAGTCGCGATCCCGCGATCTTCCATCCCCGCACCTTCCCAAGAGCCGCAAGGAAGCTGGACTCCATCTCCATGCCATGCATACATGCCACCCTGGTTGAAGCGATACCACTGAATTGCAGCGTGTGCCCATCGGTGCGATAGGATCCGGCAAGACGGTTGCATCCTCCTGATCCTGTCAACCGGCCTCCCTCCGGACTGAAGATCAGATGTGCCTCCCGCTGTTGCTCGGCTGCTATCACCGGTTGGTTTCCTATTGCTTCAAGCTTCCAGTACGTACCCTGCAGTGGAGCGGCGCTTGAACCGGTCGATGCTGTCGCACCCTTTACCCGCTGCATCGTCATCATTCCGATCTCGCTCCCGTGACCCTGCGTCAGTACCTGGTCTGCCTGTTGCGTCGCGAACAGGATGCGTCCGTTTGCAGTGATGCGGCCGCGCACGGAGTACACGTGGGTAGGTTGGATCTGTGTCGGATCGTATTTGATTGTGAAATGGAATGGCGGATCTCCCGGCTGCTCGATTCGGGTCCGCCCCAGTACCTGGGCCGGTTCGGTGCGGGTCGTGTCCTCAAGCGTCGCCTCGAACACCGCATCTGGAGGAAGCGCGATTCGTTCGCGATAAGTAGCAGTTCCTTCGATGGCGAGCATACCCTGCGTAGCAGCGTGTGCTATTGCCGGCAGCATGAGGGAAGATGCGATCGTGACTCCGCAAACCAGAACCTTGACGCCCATTCAAGCCCTCCCCGAGCGACTTGCGCTGAAAGAAAAACGCCCGCATCTTTTGAGATGCGGGCGCCGGACGTTCCCTTTTACTTCTGAGGTGGATTGTTCTTCTGCGCCAGCTTCAGATGCTCCTGCAGGCTCTCCGCTTGGGGCAGGTAAGTGATAGCCTTCGCAATCTGCGGATCCCATTCAGCACGCACCTTCAGGCCATCAAGCTGCCCAAACTGTGACGTGAATAGATCGCTCTTGATGCTCTCCTTCACCCAGTCCTGAACTCCTGCAATATCCTGATCGGTGTACTCAATGTCCTGGGACTTCAAAAAGTTTTTGAACTCCTGCATTACCGCATCGTCAACAGTAAAGTCCTTACTCGCCGAGTTGTGGGCCGCCAGATAGTGCTGCGTAAATTTGAAGAAAGCATAGTGCTGCAGCAAAGAGTCCTGGAAACGATTCGTCTTCATGTTATCGATCGGTTGGTCCGGCGTGATGCCGCCGCCACCATAAACCGTCCGTCCCGAATCGGTGAGTTTTACCTCACGGTTCGCCTTATCCTTCTGTTGCGCTGAATCGCGAACATAGTAGTAGTCGTACAGCGAAACATGATCGTAGTTGCGCTGGATCAGGCGTCCGGACGGCGTGTAGTAGTGATACGTCGTCAAGGCCAGGCCGGTATTCTCAGAGGTCTGGAAGACAGTCTGCACCAAGCCCTTGCCGAAGGTCGTCTCACCCACAATCAGAGCGCGGTCATGGTCCTGCAGGGCTCCCGAGACGATCTCGGCAGCAGAAGCCGTATTCCGATTCACCAGCACAACGATCGGATACTTGGTGTCGGATCCATGTGCAGCGCGATACACCTGGTCCGGGAAGGCGCGTCCTCGCTGAGAGACAACAATCTGTCCCTTCTGCAGGAACTTGTCGCTCATATTGACTGCTTCATTCAACAGACCGCCAGGGTTCCCGCGCAGGTCGATAACCAGGCCGTTAATATTGCCGAACTTGTCGAGGGCATCTCCCACTTCTCGACTGGTCGTCTCCATGAAGTTGGTGACGTGCATATAGCCGATACCAGGCCGGATCAGGAACGCAAGATCGACCGATGGACGGGAGACTTCGTCGCGCACAAGGTCGAACTCGAGAGGCTTGGGCGAGCCTTCACGATTGATCGAAACGGTCACGTGTGTATTGCGCGGTCCCTTCAGCAGGGAAGCGACGGCAGCAGTGTCCATACCTGCGGTGCTCTTGCCGTCTACCGCCAGAATCGTGTCGCCGGGCCGGATCCCTGCCTTGAATGAGGGGGTACCCTCGAACGGGTACAGAACCACAATCTTGGTTCCTCCCTTGGCAGCGGGGTCAGGCTGCGGCTGGATCGTCATTCCGACGCCGTAGTACCTGCCGTGCTGATCCTCGCGCATCTGCGCATAGGCTTTCGGATCGTAAAAATTGGAGTGGGGATCAAGCACATGCAGCATCCCTGGGATGGCGCCGTCGTAGATTGCCTTATCCGTCTTATCGGTCGTCATCTTGTCGGCGTAATTCTGCTCGACGAGGGAGTACACATTGGCGAAGTTACGCAGGCTGTCGCGAAGCGTCGACTCATCTGTCGCCGATTGGGCATCGACCCTCTGATTGATAAACGTGCCTGCCACCGCACAGGTGGCCAGAAAGATTGTGGCGGAGAAGAGAGTGCGGCGGGTGCGGGGTGCCATCGTTAAAGTAACCTCGAAAAAGAGCAAAGCTGCGCAAAAAGACGTGCGCGGGACGATCGACAGGACGGGAGAACGCGAGCGTCCTCCATTGGACGGAGTATAGCATCGGCAGGTAAGCCGCTTCTCGGTGCGGGGATTCGCCTCTTCGCTGCTTGACGGTTAGAATGATGGGACGGATATCGTCCCACGCCTTAGGTAAGTCCAACCAGGTAGAGGGACAAGGGCTGACGGTCGCCTGTCCGTGGATGCTGGTAGAGATAACGAGTGACGATGACCTTTAGAATTTCGCAGTTCAGGGCGGTATGCAGCGTTAGCCTGCTGGTGCTGCCGATTGCGGCGCTTGCCCAAGCGCCACGGTATCAAAGCCCGCTTAGCGTTCCTAATGAGCCGCAGCAGCAGATCGCTCTGCCCAAGCCGGCTGCAATCACGCCAAACGGTAGTGTCGTGGAAGACGTGATTGCACGCGTTAACGATCGGATCATCAGTCGAAGCGACATGGAACGCAGCGAACAGCAGCTAGCTGCGGAAGATCAGCAGAATCAGGTCTCTCCAGAGGAAGCAGCCGAGCGCCAGAAGAATCTCCTGCGCGACATGATCGATCAGCAGTTGCTGCTTTCACGCGCGAAGGAACTTGGCCTCAATGCGGACGCAGAGGTCATTCGCCGTCTGGACGAGATTCGCAAGCAAAATCATCTCGACTCAATGGAAGATCTCGAAAAGGCAGCTCGCCAGCAAGGCGTCTCTTTTGAGGATTTTAAAGCGAATATCCGTAATGGAATTCTCACCCAGCAGGTTGTTCGGGACGAGGTTGGTCGACACCTGCAGATGACGCAGGGGCAGGAACAGGCCTACTACGACGCTCATAAGAATGAGTTTAGCCAGCCCGAACAGGTCCGTCTGAGCGAGATTCTCGTCCCAACTCCTGCTGATGCAGCGGAATCTGTGGTGGCGCAGGCGAAATCCAAGGCAGAGGGAATCGCTGAGAAGATTAAGGATGGAGCCAGCTTCGATGAGGTCGCCAAGCAGAATTCGGGTGGTCCCACCGCCTCGCAAGGCGGCGATCTCGGTCTTTTCAAGCGTGGAGCTCTTGCCAAAGTACTCGAAGATCAGACGTTTTCTCTCCCGGTCGGCGGTGTAACTCCGCCCATCCGTACTCGGCAGGGCTTCGTTATTCTCAAGGTCACTGAGCACCAGCAGCCCGGGGTTCCGGCTTTGAAGGACATTGAGCCGCAGATTCAGGAAGCAATGTACATGCGGCAGATGCAGCCTGCACTTCGCGCCTATCTGACGAAACTGCGGGAAGACGCTTACATCGATATCAAGCCTGGTTTTGTCGATTCAGGCGCCAGCCCACGCCAAACCAAACCGGTATTCAGCGCTTATGCTCCTCCTGCTCCCAAGAAAAAGAAGGATAAGCAGCGCTTTGACCGTGGCGGACGATTCTCGACGGTAAGTAAGACCACCACCTCAGCTCCGGCGGCGACCACTGCAACCTCCACTGCACCTGCTGCAGTGGCAGCTACCCCGGCCGCTTCCACTGCACCTGCTTCGGTGGCCGCGCCCCCGGCAGCGGAGAAGGCTAGTGTGGCTCCGCCTGCACCCACACGAAAGCAGCAAGCTAAGGTCAATACTTCCAAGCCCAAGAAGATCAAGCGAGAAAAGGTCCGCTTTGGTCAGGCTCCACGGAATGCGCTTCCCCCCGGCCCACAGGAGACAGCAGAAGGCGCTGGCGCCGGTGCAGCCGCTTCCACGCAGGCTGGAGATGCCGGAGAGCAGGTTGCCCCTGGAACCGCGATAGCCCCGCTGGATAACTCAACCCAGGCGTCGAACGAGGATCCGCTCGCTCCTAAGCAGGACAACGAGGGTAAAACCCGTTTCGCCTATCGGTCCAGGACAGAGGCCCAGGAAAAGGTCGCCAAAAAGCAGACTGCGGTCAAGCAGAAAGCGGCATTTACCCCTGCTCCGCCGTCCACCCAGGAGAATGAGAATCGCAAGGAACAGTCCGCCCCTCTTGGTTTGAATGGGGATACAGCGACTAAGAAGAAGGCTGTTAAGCAAAAGGGAGCTCCCAAGGAGCGTCTGCAGAACAAGCCGACCGAACCGCCGCCGCCCCCTCCACCCCCGGCTCCGACCGTGAACCCAGCTTTGGGTGAGACGCCACAGGGGGTTACGCCTCCTCCGATTGCGCCGAGCACGGCCCCTGCGCCGGAGCAAACGACCCCGCAGCCTCAATGATCAGACCACAAAACGGCTAACCGCCAAAATCGATTTTGCCGGTTATGGGCGCGAAACTTCGGTTTCGCGTCCTTCCTTTTAGGGGCAGAGTATTCTGGTTGCAATGAAAGATTTTTTTATTGCGGATGCGCCACGTTTCGATAACGCCGTGGTGACTTCGTTCTTCGTTCTGTCCTCGCTTCAGGTACGCGAACGGAGGCAGGGAGGCCAGTTCCTTACCGTGACGCTGACGGATAAGACCGGCTCGATGCCTGCCGTCATGTGGGAGGACTTTCTGGAGGCGATCGGGCCGTGCTCGGAAGGGTGCTATGTCAAGGTCCAGGGGCAGATTTCGAAGTATCAAAACAAGTTTCAGATGGCTCTGCAGCGGTTGCGTTTTGCCGCGGAGACTGAGATTGATCCGGCCGACTACCTTCCGTTTACGCACTTCGACATCGATCAGATGTGGGACGAGCTGCGAGGCTATGTCTTCCGCTTCGAAAACACTGATCTGCGCCGCCTGGTCTTCTCCTTTCTTGACGATCCAGAGATTGCCAACGCCTATCGCGTTGCGCCGGCGGCCAAGGTGCTACATCATGCCTGGATTGGCGGCCTGCTGGAGCATGTGGTCACGCTGGTACGGGTCTGTCTCGCTACGGCTCCGTTCTATCCCGAGGTGGATCCGGATCTGCTGGTCACGGGCGCCATCCTTCACGACATTGGAAAGGTCCGTGAACTCCACTGGAAGTCCAGCTTCGGCTACACGCTGGAGGGCCAGCTTATCGGCCACATCAGCATCGCACAGGGGATGCTGATTGAGAAGGTGCGGCAGCTGGAGCCTTTTCCGGAAAGACTTCGCATCCTGGTAGAGCACATGATCCTCTCACATCATGGAAAGTATGAGTTCGGCTCGCCAAAGCTTCCGATGACCCCCGAAGCCCTCCTTCTGAATGTGCTGGACGACCTGGAAGCCAAGATGCAGACCCTCCGGAACGCCTTCGCCAACGCCGAGGCCCAGGGACGCGGGGCGGGAGAGGTGACGGACTGGGTCCGATCGATGGATCGTGCGCTTCTGAATTCACGCGCATACCTCAAAGATGGTGTGTCCGTCGATGAGAGCCCGTCGGACGAGGTCCCCTCGATGGATGAGCCGCTGGTCGTCGAGTCTGAGGCTCGGGAAGAGATCCGCGCCTCTGCAGCTGACCCCGTGTCGAGCGTCGACTAAGCGGGTACTCCTGCCGGAGGGGTGCGCATGTGATTGTTACAATTAAATCTAAGGCTTCCATAGAACCAGTAAGGGTTACGCAGCACGATGCTTCGATTTTCCACAGCAGGTGAGAGCCACGGCGAGAGTCTTGTTGCCCTGGTCAGCGGTCTTCCGGCCGGCGTGCCGGTCGACCAGGAGTTCATGAGCCGCGAGCTTTGGCGTCGTCAGCGTGGGTATGGCCGCGGCGGCCGCATGCGGATTGAACGGGACACGGCACATATTCTTTCAGGCGTCCGTCATGGGAAGACGATCGGCTCGCCGATAGCGATGACGATCGCAAATAATGATTGGAAGAATTGGACTGAGATTTTGCCGGTTGAGGCGGGAGATCCGGATAAGCATAAGGCTGTCGCCTCTCCGCGCCCCGGCCATGCCGATCTGGCAGGAGCTCTGAAGTATAACTTCCGGGATGCCCGGTACGTGCTGGAGCGGGCAAGCGCACGTGAATCCACGGCTCGGGTCGCCTCTGGAGCCCTGGCGAAGCTTCTGCTTCGTGAACTGGGTGTTGAGGTGCTATCGCACGTGATCCGCGTTGGCAAGGCAGAGCTTTCCCGACCGGCGAAGTGGGAGGAGATCCAGGCGCTTTCGCATAAAGAAGAGATCCTGCTCAACTGTGTCGACCCCGAAGATGAAGCAAGAATGAAGGCTGAGGTGGATGCTGTTCTGCGCACGGGGGACACCGTAGGTGGCGTCTTCGAGGTCGTCGTGCATGGTCTGCCTCCTGGAATCGGCACTCATGTGAACTGGGATGAGCGGCTCGACGGTCTGCTGGCGCAGGCGGTGATGAGTCTCCAGGCCGTCAAAGCGGTAGAGATTGGTCGCGGCGTAACGGCAGCAGAGTCGCTGGGTTCGACGGTTCATGACGCAATCGGCTACGAGGGTGACGAGGAACGTTTCACGAAATTTTCGCGCGAGCACAATAATGCCGGTGGCCTCGAGGGAGGCATCTCAAACGGTGAGGACGTTGTGGTGCGTGGATACCTGAAGCCGATTTCGACATTGCGGAGACCGTTGGGAAGCGTAAGTTTCGAAACCCGGGAGCCAGTGAAGGCCGCATACGAGCGATCCGATGTATGTGTGGTTCCGGCGGCAGGCGTGGCGTCGGAGGCCATGGTGGCTCTTACTGTCGCACGACTGGTAATTGAGAAATTCGGGGGCGATTCGCTGACGGAGCTCAAGCGGAACTACAACGGCTACCTTGAACAGATAAGAGCGTACTGACGTGGCAAAAAAGACCAAAATCTATGAGGTTGTGAAGTATCCGGACCCTGTTCTGGCGAAGCGGGGAGAAGATGTCACGGAGTTTGGGGAAGAACTGAAGACTCTTGCTGACGACATGTTCGAGTCCATGTATGCCGCTCAGGGTATCGGCCTCGCGGCTCCGCAGATTGGCTTGTCCAAGAGGATTACGGTGATCGATGTGAGCTTCAAAAAAGAGCCGGCAGACAAGCTGGTTCTCGTCAACCCAGAGATCATCGAGCGAGAAGGCAAGCAATTCGAAGAGGAGGGCTGTCTCTCCCTGCCGGAGATTCGCGAGAAGGTGCATCGGGCGGCGAAGGTAAAGGTCCGCGCACAGAATGTGCAAGGGGAGTGGTTTGAGGTGGAAGGCGAGGAGCTTCTGTCACGTGCTCTGCAGCACGAGATCGACCATCTTGACGGCGTGCTTTTCATCGATCGCCTGAGCCGTCTAAAGCGCGATCTGGTGCACCGCAAGATCAAGAAGATGCAGAAGAACGGCGAGTGGTGAGCGCCGCGCGATGAGAGCTTAAGCAGATACCATTAGAGACGACATGAGACTCGTTTTCTGTGGAACCCCGCAGTTCGCCGTTCCAGTGCTTGAGGCTGTAATTTCTGCCGGACATGAGGTCGCTCTCGTTCTCACGCAGCCCGACCGTCCGGTAGGGCGGGATCAGAAGCTCCAGGCACCGCCCGTCAAGCAGACCGCGATTGCACATTCCATACCCGTGCTGCAGCCGGAGAAGATCAAGAACAACGCAGAGCTCCGTGAGCGACTGGAAGAGATTAGGCCAGATGCCATCCTTGTCGTCGCCTATGGACGCATCATTCCGGAATGGATGCTAAACCTTCCCCGCTATGGAAATATCAACCTGCACGGGTCATTGCTTCCGAAATATCGCGGCGCAGCGCCAATCCAATGGGCGGTGGCAAATGGCGAAACGGTCACAGGTGTAACCACCATGCGCCTGGACGCAGGTCTCGATACGGGACCGATGCTGCTCGCGCAGGCTGTTCCGATCGGCGAAGAAGAGACCGCGATCGATGTCTATGAGAATCTGGCAGAGGTAGGGGCTCCGCTGATGGTAGAGACTCTTCGCAGGCTGGAGGCAGGAGAGCTATTTCCCACAGACCAGGACGATAGACAGGCGACACATGCGCCGATCCTTACCCGCGAAGATGGGCGCATCGACTTCAACCGGACTGCGAAACAGATCTGCGATCGGTGGCGTGGCTTCCAGCCGTGGCCTGGTGCTTTCACGATGCTGCGCGGTAAGAAGCTGATAGCACACCGGCTGCATACGATAAAGCACACGGAACCGATCGCTCCGGGCCTCATCCACCTTCACGAGGGCCGACTGCTGGTGGGTTGCGGACAGGCAACGGTGATTGAGCTGGATGAGGTGCAGCTTGAGGGCAAGAAGCGCGTGACCGCGTCCGAGCTTCTGCGCGGTTACCAGATCAACTCCGGAGAGCGCCTGGGAGAGTGACTGGGTTACAGGCGGTGAAGGACCAGCAGAAACATTGTCATGGCTGCAAGGATGGAGGCAGCCAAAGTAGCGGTGATATAGAGGGCGGCCAGACGTTCCTGACCTGGTTTTGGCCGTGTGATCCCTACACTCCATATAAAGCTCTCGCTTATAAAGTCCGTCAGCTTTCTCATCTTTGCCTCCACTACAAGGATGCGCTGGTGCCGGGCCTAAGATATGCAATTCCTGCGGTAAACCTGCGGTTGCTTCTTCGAGGGATAGCTGGGCATCTTTAACGTGAAGGCTGAACATGGAAGACGCCGGACAAAACAGAATTTCTGTGCTTCGGGACAATCAACTTGTCCCGTTGGTTCCCTGTATCTCAGGGAAGCACAGTGAGCCGCAGCCCTGGCGCGGTGTCCTGCTTGAACGGCACACCATGGCTCCGACTGAGCTTCCCGAGCACGAACATCGCGAACTTTGCCTGCACCTGCAGCTGAGTGGCGATGACAAAATGCGATGGTGGTCAGGTGGTGCGGAGGGAGTGGAGAGGACCTTTCCGGGTTCGATCATGGTGGTTCCAGCGGGGACCCGGGACAGGGCGGTGTGGCATGGGTCTTCAGAGCGTCTTATCCTCTCGATCCGGCCGGAGATTCTGAACGAGATTGCGGCGAGTACGGGGTCCACGACGCCGGAGTTTGGGGCGCAGTGGTCTCTCCGAGATCCAGCGTTGGGCGGCCTTATGTCAGAGATGGGCCGCGAGGCCGTGGAGGGTTGGCCGCTGGGGAGCCTGTATGCAGACCTGATGGCGACGGGGCTTGTCAGTCAACTTCTGTACCGCCACGCTGTTAATAGCGTGGACCTGCGGCATCTACGGGGTGGTCTTCCTGTGCCACAGCTTCGGCGGGCGATGGAGTATATCTCGGAGAACCTTGCACGCGATGTGCGGCTTGAAGAGGTAGCCGGTGAGGTCAAACTGAGTCCCTTTCACTTTGCACGCGAGTTTCGTGCAGCTACCGGAAAGACCCCTTACCAGTACCTTCTCGATCAGCGGATGGATAAGGCGAAACATCTTTTGAAGCACCACTCGTGGCCGGTTCAGGAGATAGCCGGGATGACGGGCTTCCAATCAGCGGTAAACTTTGGCCGCACCTTCCGCCAGCGTGTGGGTGTAACACCGGGCGTGTGGCGTCGAGACAGCCGGTAAGCCTCACAGTGTAGCTGCAGAGAGGGTATTCTTAAGGCGGAAAGAAATCTGCCTTGCCCAAACCTGCCAACAAACCCAAACCTGTTTCGGCCGCCCGAGCCGCTGCTTTCGAGATTCTGTCACGGGTAGAAGCCCGCAGAGGCAATAGCGACGATCTGCTTCACTCCTCGCATACAGAAAAGCTTTCGTCCGAAGATCGCAACCTGACGACCGCTCTCGTGCTGGGAACACTACGGTGGCAGATTGGACTGGACGCGCGGATTCAGCCGCTGCTTCAGCGCCCTGACCAGCGGCTGACTGAGAGTGTTGCCCTTGCATTGCGGTTGGGAGCGTTTCAGCTCCTCTATCTGGATCGGATACCCGCGCACGCGGCGATCAACGAGAGTGTCGAGCTGACGAGGGCCAGCGGAAATCCACATGCGGCGGGGATGGTGAACGCTATCCTGCGCAAACTTGCAGGACAGAAGCTTCCCGGCAGGCCTCTTCATGAGAGCGCTGCGGCGATCGCCCGCAGGCTCTCTCATCCGGAGTGGCTGGTAGAGCGATGGATCGCAAGGTACGGGCGGGATACGGCGATCAGAATCTGCGAGGCTGGGCAGAAGGAGCCGAATGCTCCGCTGCTCTTCAACAATCCTGCGGACGCGATTCTGCCGAAGATGGACGACGGTTCTCGATTAGTGGCTGAGCTTGCGGCGGCTTCGAGTCTTTCGGCTGGCCGGGTATGGGATACATGCGCGGCTCCTGGAGGAAAGACACTGATTCTTGCTGCGCGGCTGCCGGATGCGCAGACACTTGCCACGGACGTTAGCGAACGACGTCTCGCTGCTATGCGTGCACGATTCGGTGAGTATCCTTATGCCGCGAAGATTGAGATGAAGGTGCTGGATGCTACTGGGCCCCCGTCGGAGCTGGGGATGTTCGACCTAATACTTGCAGATGTGCCTTGCAGCGGAACCGGCACGCTGGCACGCAACCCGGAGATTCGGCTGCGGCTTGCGCCGGCGGATCTGAGTCGCCAGGCGGAGCGACAACGCCAGATTCTCAGCGCTTCTCTTGGGCATCTGCCTGTCGGAGGACGTCTGGTCTATTCAACCTGCTCGCTCGAGCCGGAGGAATGTGAGCAGGTGGTCGACGCGGTTCTCGCGGAACAAGGAATTGCTGGAGCCTATCGGGTTCTTCCCCTGGAACCCGTACTGAACCGCCTTGAGGAAGCCGATCTGTTGCGGGAGCCGCTGAAGGGAGCGGTCAGCGGGAGTTACCTCCGAACGTTGCCTGGGACGCATCCGGGGGACGGGTTCTTCGCTGCCGTGGTAGAACGTACCGCTTAGTGGGTGAGAGAGAGCTGGACGGTGTCGCCACGTGCGACGCGATGCCCGGCAAGTGGTGTCTGGGCGACGATGATGCCGGGCGTAAGTCCAGCGGAAACAGCTGGCGTGGTGGTGGGAGTAGCCGAGGGGATCTCGGGAGTGGCAGACGTGGCAGGCGGATTCGGTGTGACGTCCTCGGCGCTGATGATGCGGAGTCCAGCCGCTCCTGCACGGACATAAGCAGCGGAGACGGTGAGGCCAACGAGCGAAGGCATAACGTATCCGGCGGAGGCTTCATCTGGTCCGTCGCTGAGCAGGATGCTGACCCGGGGTCTGTCCACGCCCTTGGCACCGGGTGCGGGGGTCTGGGCTACGACTATGCCGGTCGGACCGGGCATGGAGACGTGTGCTACCGTTCCCATGTCGAGTCCGAGTCGTCGCAGGTTGATGGCGGCGGCGCGTTCGCCTTCGCCTTTGAGATCTGGAATCGACACTCTCTGGATTCCGAGACTCTCAGTTACACGAACTGGCCACTGCCGCCGGACGGTAGCACCAGCGACCGGATATTGAGCGAGCACCTGGCCGGGGGCAACATCGGGCGAGTAGAAACGATTTTCAAGCTGGAGACGCAGACCAAGGGCGCTGGCCGTCCGGCTGGCTTCGGGGATGGTCATGTGAGTCAGTTGCGGGACCTTCACCTCGCGGCCATGGATCGCCAGTCGCATCGCCAGGAAGGCGGATACAAGGGCGACCGCGATCATTGCCATGGCACCCAGAACGATATTGAAGAAGCGCCGTACGGGAGCCCAGCCTACGAAGCGCACACGGAGAGTTGTCATCGTGAATTATCCGTCGCCGGCTCTGGATGAATCAGAAGCCGGTCCACTTCAGGTACCTCCAGTTTAAATGCACCTTCAAGAGAGGTAATGATGGCGTGGACCTTGGCCATCGGAAGTTCATCGGGCATGGTGCAGTGGCAGTTCACCTGCAGATGTGATCCCATACGGGTGACCATTACGTCGTGGACATCGAGGATTTGAGGAAATTCCTGGGCGACGCGGCGCAATTTTACTTCCAGCTGGCGATCACGCTCCTGTGATTCCGGCTGTTCGATGGTCGCGGGTTCGCTCTCAATATGAGTCAGGATCGAAGTCACCTCAGGTATGTCGCGCTGGATCTCATTCTCCAAACGGCTTGCGAGCTCGTGGGCCTGCTGGAGGGGCATCGTCTCTTTCACTTCCAGGTGCTGCTCCACGTGCAGCTGCTGACCGAACCGTTGCACCATGACGTCGTGGATTGTGAGGTTCATTCGTGCCGCCACGGCTCGAATGCGATCGTGAACACTCTCCTTGCCTGTAGCCATCGGAACGGTGTGAATAACCACGTCTGCGCCCGGCATGCGCCGCTCTACGGTCGCTGTAGCCGCACGCGTGATCTGCTCGGTGTGCTGAAAGGTGAGGTTCCGATCCAGTCCCAGGGTTAGGTCCACGAAGTAGTCGGCTCCGGACTGGCGTGTGCGGATGCGATCGACCGTGAGAACGCCGTCAATCTGATTGAGATCGTGCTGAAGTTCGCGGGTGGCCATGCGAGCTTCTTTTGGAGAAGCGTCAAGCAGAGCATCGATTGTGCGGCTGCCAAGCCCCCAGGTGACATGCAGAATGATCGCCGAGACGATGAGAGCAGCGATCGGATCGGCCATCTCAAGTGCGGGGATATTCCAGCGGTTTCCAACAAAGGCCGCGGCGAGACCGACGAGCACTGCCAGCGATGACCAGATATCGGTGCTGAAGTGGATCGCATCGGCTTCGAGAGCCTGGCTGGAGGATTGTCTTGCGATAAGGTGCAGTCTCCGAGACCGGGTGAAATCGACAGCTATCGAGAGCAAGAGGACGACAAATGGCCAGATGGATGGGCGAATGGCAAGATGCTCGCGTGAGGTGATTCTGCGGATAGCTTCGCTGACGATCCAGACGCAGGATCCCAGCATGATGACAGCTTCAGTGAACGCCGAGAGACTTTCCACCTTACCGTGCCCATAGTTATGGGTATCGTCGGCAGGGCGATCCGAGACCTGAACTGAAAAGAGAGTGATGGCTGCAGCGACCAGATCTACGGTTGAATGGGCCGCCTCCGACAACATTCCGAGGGAGCCAGTGAGGACACCGGTAAGAAACTTGAGGACTGTGATCCCAAGCGCGGCCAAAACGGAGAACAGGGCGGCCGAGCGTTTTTCGCTGGATGTGGAGCGGACGTTTTCTGATGGGAGGGCTGAGCTCATCTGCAATCGAATCTTACGTGCAAGGCACCGGAGACACTAGGGTTTGGTTGCGCGGTAAAGTCCAGCGGTTCCGAAGGTATATCCGGTCCAGGATGCATCGCGAAAGCCCGCGGCACGAATCATCTCGAGCATGCGCCTGGGGCGAGGGAAACGTTCCACCGATGCGGGAAGATAGCGATATGCGCTTGAGTCTCCCGAGATCTTTCCGCCGATCCAGGGAAGAATCTTTTTGAAATAGAAATTGTAAAGACTTCCAACTGCACCTTCAGGCTGGTTACAATCCAGAATTCCGATCTGGCCGCCAGAGTGCAATACGCGATACAACTCTGCGAGCCCATCTTCGTAATTTGCCAGGTTCCGGAAGCCAAAGGCTGAGGTAACCAGAGCGAGAGCATCGTTCTCGAATGGCAGGGAAAGCGCATCCGCTTCGATTGCCACGATGTTGTGTCCCTTGAACTTTCGTTTACCGCGTTCCAGCATCTCGTGGGAGAAGTCCACCGCTATCAGCGGCGACTCTCCAACTCCCACCGGACGATACTTGAGCAGCGCCATCGTCATATCCCCGGTACCGCAGCAGAGATCGAGGATGCGAGCCTCGGGCCGCGTGAGAATCCTTCGAAAGCTTCGGGCAGC
Source organism: Edaphobacter sp. HDX4 (assembly GCF_036877565.1). NCBI lineage: Bacteria > Pseudomonadati > Acidobacteriota > Terriglobia > Terriglobales > Acidobacteriaceae > Edaphobacter > Edaphobacter sp. HDX4. The sequence continues at coordinate 24,962 of NZ_JAEDXW010000004.1, read as the reverse complement.
CCGGGACCACCACCATCGATCGAGGCCCACCGAAAGCACGTGATTCAAGAGATCATACCTGGGTGCGATAGCATCGAACATCTGCTGAACATTCGCCGCCGCAGCTTGCTCAGTCGTCGCGCCCACGGGGCGCGCTCCTGTCGAGACTTCGTGCTCATGGCGAAGATGGTGGCGCGTCAGTGTCATCGTCGCTTCTTTGGCGTTGGCGTCTTGACCGTGCCGTGATTGCGCATCTGTGTCAGCATCCACTCAGCAGCAGTCAACATTTCGCTGCGAGTAATGTCACGTACTATGACAGCTTCCCCGATCTTTACCGGCAACACAAAACTCAGGGTACCGCTACGGTTCTTTTTGTCACTTGAGGTAAGGTCGACCAGCTTCGCGGCCTTTACCTTGACGGGTGTTAAGGGGCCATAGCGAAGGATCAGTTGAAGGATTCGATTCGCCTCGGGTTCGGTGATCATGCCGCGCATAACGCCCAGGTGCGTTGCTGCGATACTTCCCCAACCGACAGCTTCACCGTGCAGCAGCTGCTTGTAGCCGGTTGCAGCTTCGATGGCATGACCAAGGGTGTGGCCATAGTTCAGAATCATTCGCAGTCCGGATTCGAGCTCGTCATTCGCCACGACGTCGGCTTTTACTCTGACGCTGGCCGCGATGACGTGAGAGAGGGCTTTCGTATCTCCGCGTAGAACAGCGTCCGCATTCGTCTCAAGGTAGCGGAAGAGTTTAGGGTCGCGGATGATCCCAGCCTTGATGGATTCCTGCAATCCTGCCCGCAGCTCAGCTTTGGGAAGAGTCTTAAGAACATCCGTGTCGGCCAACACCGCTAAGGGGTGATGAAAGCTTCCAACGAGATTCTTTCCTGCACCCAGGTTTACGCCTGTCTTACCTCCGACGGAAGAGTCGACCTGTGCCAGCAGTGTCGTCGGGATCTGGACGTATGGGATACCACGCATGTAGATAGCTGCTAGAAAGCCCGTGACGTCGCCAACTACACCGCCGCCAAATGCAATCAGCAGGGCGTCTCGATCAGCCCCGGCCGCTGCAAGCTGCTCGAGGAGCGATTCGACGACGCGGAGGCGTTTGTGCCTCTCACCAGCGGGAAGAAACAGGACGGTGGGCTGATCTTTTCCGAACGGCGCCATGACCTGCTTGCCCCAGAGCTTCCAGATCTCAGGCGAGGTGACGATAAACGGACGAAACGGCTTTCCCGTCTTCAGTTTTTTCAGGCGAGACGGAAGCCTTCTGATCAGTCCCGATGCGATTGCGATTTCGTAGCTGGCACTTGGCGTCTTGAGCTGAATCGAGGGCACAATACTCTCATCCTATCGTAAGGGGACTGCCAAGTCCTCTTCGATTCGGATAGCATCGAAGACAGGAGACGTTGTGCCGAACGCAGTGCCAGTCGTTGATTCCACCCCCTCAAATCTGCCTGAGCCCCCGCTCGATTTCCTCGTCATAGGTGCGGGAGTTGCCGGCCTGAGTGCAGCGATTCGTCTGGCGACCGCTGGCTCTGTTCTGGTCGTCACGAAAGAGGAACTCGCCGAATCGAACACGGCGTACGCCCAGGGCGGAATCGCTGTGGCGATGGGCGGCGAGGAGGATGTCGCACTTCACCTTGAGGACACCATTGCAGCGGGTGACGGTCTGGTCGATGCGGAAGCGGCCGGGATCCTGGTCGAACAAGGCCCGGAGCGGGTGGAGGAGCTTCTGGAATGGGGGACTGCCTTCGATCGCGAAGACGGCGAGCTAATGCTCACTCGGGAGGGTGCGCATAGTCGCTCCCGTATCCTTCACGCTAACGGGGATGCTACAGGCAGGGAGATTGCGGTCTCGCTGCTGCGCCATGTTCAGAAGCTGCCTAACGTTCGCCTGCTGGAGTGGACGACAGGAATCGACCTTCTGGTGGATTCTCGTAATGGTCAGCGGCAGATTATCGGAGCAACGCTGCTGGACGGTGAAGGCGGAGTTCTCACGGTCTATGCACGCGCTACCCTGATTGCGAGTGGAGGCGCAGGTCAGGTCTACAGTGACACGACCAATCCGGCTGTCGCGACAGGGGATGGCATTGCGATGGCCTGGAGAGCGGGCGCAGACGTCAGCGACATGGAGTTCTATCAATTCCACCCGACTGCGTTCAGTATGCCGAATGCTCCTCGCTTTCTGATGAGCGAGGCTCTCCGAGGTGAAGGAGCATATCTCATCAATGCCAGAGGCGAGCGCTTCATGGAGCGCTATCATCCGCTGCTGGAACTTGCTCCGCGAGATGTCGTTGCCCGTGCGATCACGCGCGAAGGGATGGACGGTCCGGTCTACCTTGACATGCGGCATGTAGCGAAGGATCTGACGGCACGTTTTCCGGGTATCTCGCAGTTCCTCCGCAAATACCATCTTGATCTGAACCGCGACATCATTCCGGTTCGACCTGCGGCGCATTACCTCATGGGCGGTGTTCTTACCGACGTCCATGGCCGTACCACCCTGGCGGGATTGTACGCGGCGGGAGAGGCGGCATGTACAGGCGTTCATGGAGCGAATCGCCTGGCCTCCAACTCGCTTCTTGAGGGGCTCGTCTTTGGCGCGCTTGCTGCGGAGTCTATGATCTCTGATGCGGCGGGTAGAACGTCGATCTTTCCGCCCAAGACTAAACCCGATTTATCCGCCTTCGAAGGCGGCCGGACATCCGATGCGGATACGGAGCGGTGGATCGGAGACCTGCGCGGCAATATGTGGAAGTATGCTGGCCTTTTGCGTGACGCCGACGGGATGGGTGCCATGCAGCATGTGCTGAAATCACTGGCGACATCGATGCCCCGTGCTCTATCGCGGAGGGCTATCGAGGCACGCAACTTGCATGCAATCGCAGGTTTGATTGTGAGATCTGCTTTCGGCCGCTGCGAGAGTCGTGGCGCCCACTACCGCCACGATTTCCCTGAGCATGACGCCATAGCACAACACTCCATTTTGGAGCGGGATCAACTTCGCTTCCAACCGTCTCTCCAAGGCGCAACAACAGCTTTGAACGGCGTTTAGCTGGTTTTGTTTCCTTTCGAGGGAACTGCTTTCCTCAAGAGTATGCAAAAGGCAACGCATGGCGTTGTCGCCTAACGCCTACATCCCTCATATCTTCAATGACATGCAGCGCCGCATCTTTGGCATCACACGTGATCCCCTTCCGTACATACCCCTGGGAAAACTTCATAGCGCAATGCACAAGAAACACTTCCGAGAGATGAGGTTTTCCTGAATGCAAAACCAAGAAGCATAAGCTCAAGGAGATATACCTTTCATGCGTGCAAGTAAAGTTTTGATTGCAGCTTGCGTTTTCGCCTTGTCGTCCGCCGTTTCGCATGCCGACGATTTCTCATTCACTGGTACTTTCAACAGCATCAACGACGTTCAGTTGTTTACGTTCACGGTGGGCGCGAGTTCGAATGTAGTCCTTCGGACCTGGTCTTACGCCGGTGGCGTAAACGCCCAAGGCCAGACCATCGCTGCTGGTGGTTTCGATCCGATCCTCGCCCTCTTTCAGGGAACGGGATCGAGCGCCGTTTACATCGGTCAGAATGATGATGGCGGAAGCGCGGTTCCCGCAGATCCCGTGACCGGCGCTCACTTCGACACCTACCTCGCACAGAACAGTTTGGCGCCCGGCGATTACACGGTATCGATCATGGACTATGCCAACTTCGCCACGGGACCTACGCTTGGTGACGGCTTCACTGGAGGAGCACTTGTCGACAGTGACTGCAGCATAGGTACAGGAACGTTCTGTGACGCTACGAATCACTTCCGCGATTCGCACTGGGCATTCGACATCCTGGGTGTGGAGGCAGCGACGACGCCGGATCAGCCTCCTACCTCGCCGGTTCCTGAGCCTTCGACTATAGCGCTCCTTGGCTCCGGTCTTTTAGGGATGGCCCAGTTTGCACGACGACGATTCTCGCTCTAGGCATGGTTTCAACAAGAAATACGGCGCATCCGTCTGGATGCGCCGATTTCTTTGGGTGCCACGGATTTAGACAAATACTAGTGCTACGGGGATGACAGTTCCGAGCACCAAAAGGATCGTGACGGTGCGGCGATTTCTCATGTACTTGTAGGACATGTATAGCCCGGTCAATGTTGAAAGAAACAAAGAGATGGCTACGATGAGAAAGAAGATCTTCATCGGAAGGGGATGATGTCGCTTCTCAGAAAGAGCGGGAGGTTGAACAGGGTTTGAGGCTTGCCCGGACAGTACTTCTCCTCGGCGGCCACCTTGTCTGTTGTCGTTACTGGACGTGCGGGCCTGGTCGGCGCCCGGGCTTCCGGGGAGGTCCTGCCTGTCCTTCGCTTCGGCAGGGGGGCGGCGCCTGAGCGGAACCACGGGAGTTTGCTTCTTATGAATCTGGCCCAGCGTTACAGCCCAGGCCGGCGGCTTGTAGGAGCTTCCTCTGGTTGTCTCATGCAGGCTGAACGTTTGAAGCGCCCCAGTGAAGGAGAAAAAGATCAGTGCAGGCGTCGTAAAGATACCCAGGTACAGATGAAGCAGGCGGCAGGTCCGCAGAAAGGCGTGCGCAGAGGAGCGTGACATGATTCTTCAGTTTTAGCTGAATCCCCTAATTCGGACAAGAGTGGTCGTATATTTTATCTACTTCTTAACGGATTGTTTTAGGGTGTGCGGCGGACCCAGCAGGGAAGCCGCGATGGTGATTGAGAGCAGCCCTGCTACGACCGCAAGAGAGACTACGGGACTGATCTCGAAAAAGTGAGACGTCAGCATCTTGACTGCAGCGAACCCCAGCACTGCCGCCAGACCATAGTGGAGGTACTGCAGTTTGGTCAGCAGGTGAATCAGAAGGAAGTAGAGGGAGCGTAGACCCATGACCGCCATGATGTTGGAGGTATAGGCAAGAAACGGGTGGCGTGTGATCGAAAGAACGGCCGGAATGGAGTCAATGGCGAAGACCAGATCCGTTACCTCAATGGCGACCAAAGCAAGAAGAAGAACAGTGGCCATGTTCCTGCCGTTCTCTTTCACGAAGAAGCCATCCTGCCTGAGGCTGACGGGATGCAGCTGCGAGATCCACTTGAGCCAGCGTGGAGTCTCCTCCTTTTTGGCATCATCCTCCGGCAATACGAGCCGGACGGACGCAATCAGGAGAATGAGGGCGAAGAGATAACTCACCCACTCGAATCTCGCAAGCAGACTGATACCGGCTGCGATGAAGGCACCGCGCATTACGATGGCTCCGGCGACTCCCCAGAAGAGCACTTTGGGCTGATAGCGAGCCTCGATACGGAAGAGTCTGAAGAGGAGAAGGAAGACGAAGAGGTTATCGACGGAGAGAGCTTCTTCGATGGCGTAACCGGCCAGGTATTGCGTGGCGGATTCTCCCCCGAGAGCTCTCAGGATGAAGAAGGCGAAGGTCAGAGCCGCGCCAATCCACAGAATGGTGGCAGCTATCGCAGTCGAGTGGACGGTCTCTTCAGCAGGTCTTCTTGAACGCTGCCAGCGGGTGTAAAGGTACTCTACCGCCATCAGGACGAAGACGAAGACATGGAATCCAATCCAGTGGCTTATGGGCGTGGCGCCAGACATCTCTTCTACGATGCTATCGCGTCCGCTTCCTTGCGATCCGGGGGAGGATTTCTAGAGGGTTCCGAGGACTATGGAGTAGACGGAGTAGACTCCTACGGCCAGCAACCCCCAAAGTACAGAGGTGTAGACCAAACCACGGATGACTTCAGCTAGAGGGTGCGTTTCAAAGTATCGCGGCTTCTTCCCCCAGCTTCCTGCTGTGATCCCCTCATTCTGGCGGTGCCAGAGGGCAATCTTTAGAGATGACATTCCTTTTCTCTCCTTGGTATGCACAGCTTAGATAACTGCATACCGGCCATCTATACCACAAAGGAGTGATCGGCCTGGCAAGGATATCGCATGAGCTCGAGCTACCTGAAAGTGAAGCGGATTCCCTAAACGGGAGGGACAAGAACGTGAGTTTCGACGACCGGGAAAGGAGCAGATTAAAGGTGGAGAGGAGGTCAACCGTGCTGATCGATCAGCCGGATCATCTCAAGCACCAGATCACCCGATATCTGGAGCGAGCGAGCACTTACTTTGTCCAAGGTGTCCAGAGCAGTGTGGTGGTATCCGCCTTCAGGATGTTCGAGCGTCGGCGGCCCGTAGTCCAGATCGACCATGTCGAGCACCGGAACTCCGCGCTGACGGAACGGAAGATGATCGTCCATGACGGTCGTGTCGTTTTTGAAGACGTAGGAGCCGTGCCCGGTGTTTTTGGCGGCTGTCGCCAGCATATCCAGGAGCCATGGAGTGGAGTTGGAGTCGCGATCCAGATTTAGATCCTTGTCTCCGATCATATCGGTGACCAGGAACGCCTTGATCTTTTTGAGAGTTCCGTCCTGTGACCACTTCGCCGCCAGATGCCGCGTTCCATAGAGCGAGTCGTGATCGCTCCAGGAGCGGATTGCTTCTTCGCCGTCGTCGAAGACGAGCCAGACGCTGTATCCCTGGGGCGGGTGGGCACGGAGATAGCGGCCCAATTCGATAAGGAGCGCGGTTGTGGCTCCTCCATCGTTAGCTCCCACGAAATCGATATCTCGTAATGGATAGTTCGTCTCGTAGTGGCTGGCGATGACGATAATTCCATCCTTCTTCCCGGGATACTTGACGATGAAGTTTTTCATCGACAGTTGACCGGCAGGCGTGGAGGCGCTGAAGGCATCGCTCTCGAAATCTCCCTTTGCAGCCTCAGGCGTGAAGTGGGAGCGAATAAACTGCTCGGCCTTCGCGTGATCGGGAGAGCCGATCCAGCGATGGGGCGCAGCAGCGATGTACTGCTTCGTCAACTCGTAGGCAGTCTCTCCGCTGAATTTCGCCGCTCCTTTTTGAGCGAACACAAGCGCTGAAGGAAGCAGAAGAGAGACGGCAAGGGCAGCTAAGGCGGATCGAAGCGCGGAGAGATGCCCGTCTTTGCAGATCCTCATGCGGACTTGGCCTCTTTCCGGCGAGCTGGATTGAAGATCCAGGCCACGGCAACTCCGACCATATAGAGGACCAGCATCGGGAGCGCGAACAGGCACATGCTGACAGGATCCGGAAGCGGGCAGATGATAGCTGCTATCACAAAGATGACCAAAACCGCGTAGCGGACGTGGCGGATCAGAAACTTCGCATCCACGATGCCGAGGATCGAGAGGAAAAAGATCAGGATCGGGAGTTCGAAGGTGATCCCGAGGCCGAGGATGACGGAGAGGAAAAAGCTGGTGTAGTCCTCAATGGTGATGATTGGGTGGAAACGCTTTCCGAAGTCGCCGATCAGAACCTTCAGCGCGCCAGGAAGCACCCATTGATAGCCGAACCATACTCCTGTCATGAAAAGCGTGATGGTCGCCGTCATAAAGGGAACGACATATCGCTTTTCATTGGAGTACATACCTGGCGCTATAAACAGCCACAGCTGATAGAGGATGAATGGCGAGGCAAGGATCGCTCCTCCCACCAGCGAGGTTTTGAGATAGAGATTGAGCCCGTCGGTGGGGTGGGTAAAGTTCAACTGCAGTTTGAGCATGTCCATCGGTCTCGAAACCAGACCGTAGAGACGCTCGTGAAAGGCGTATGCCACCGCGAATCCGATGAGGAGGTAAATCACCGAACGGATGAGGCGCTTGCGCAGCTCATCAAGATGCTCCATCAGGCTCATGCCAGGGAGTTCGGCGCGGTCGGTAACGGCGGTCCGTGCGCGGTCGACCAGATCAGCCATGCAACTGTGCCTCACTTGCTACGTGGTCCGGAGCATCCGGAGTATGACCCTCTGAGGGATCAGAGGGGGAGCTTGCCAACTCCGGATCTTCGACATGAGGAACGGAGTCGAAGGCACGCGAGACCGGGGCGCTCTCTACAGGAAGTCCGGTAGAGGGAGGCATGAGGCTAAGGTCGCCAGAGGTTGCGATCGGCAGGGGTGTCGTTTCCGGCGTGGAGATACTTTCGGCGTCTACCCCTTCTGTCACATCTGATAGGGAAGGTTCTGGCGCAGCGATTGTATTTTCCGTGGTTTCGGGCAGCGGAGGCGAGACTGGAGCAGCCGCTTCCATCTCTGCGATCTTTTTCTGTTGCTCGGCCTGCTCGGACAGGCGAAGCTCCTCTTCCATCTGCATTCGGAATTCGTTGGAAGCACGGCGGAACTCGCCCATCAGTTTTCCCAGCTGACGCGCAAGCTCAGGCAGCTTCTTCGGTCCGAAGAGGATCAGGGCAAGGATGAATATGAAGGCGCTGTCGCCGAAGCTCGGCATAATTGTTCCTATGATACGGCGTCACTCGATCAGCGACAATGGCCCGACCGCTGTCTTTATCCTGTTGTAAGATATATGGTGTAGTGCTGCGGTGCCGGACGATGCTGCAGGTGCGAAATTAAGATTGCGTCGTTCCTGTTGGAAGATCGTCCAATGTTGTAGGCGGCGTCAGCCGCTAGTGGTTTAAGTGAAGCAGGTGGTAGAAGTCTGGTTGCAACATCCCCGTGGGTTGGGTAATGGCTCGATTTTTGAGCCGGCACAGCGAGCCCACTGCAACCTTTGCAGTGCATGCTTTCAACATCCCCGTCTCAGAAGCAGAGGATGGTCCGGTGTTCGGTACCTGACGCTTCGGTGAGACTGAAGGCGGAGTACTTTGAGTGTACTGATGGAAGAGGCTGCGGTGATGACCGCAGTGGGTGCTGTTAAAGATTCGTGCTCTCTCGACAACTATCTTTCGCAGCCGGACCATACGATGGACGACCGTATCGCTGCGGCACGCGCTACGCTTGGCACGGATGTCATTTTGCTGGGGCACCATTACCAGCGAGACGAGGTCATCCGGTTCGCGGACTACACCGGGGACAGCTACAAGCTTTCGAAGATCGCCTCCCAGACCGATTCGAAATACATGATCTTCTGCGGCGTTCACTTTATGGCCGAGACGGCAGATGTGCTGGCCAAGCCATGGCAGCAGGTGATTCTGCCTGATTTGAATGCGGGCTGTTCGATGGCGGATATGGCCGAAATCGGACAGGTGGAGAATTGCTGGGACTCTCTCGAACGAGCAGGATTGACCGGTGACCTAATCCCTTTGACCTACATGAACTCTGCCGCGGCTATTAAAGCTTTCTGTGGCGAACGTGGCGGTCTGGTCTGCACGTCATCGAATGCCCGCGGTGCGTTCGACTGGGCTTTTGCGCGCGGCTCAAAGATCCTGTTCCTGCCCGACCAACATTTGGGCCGCAATACTGCTTTTGCGATGGGAATTCCCCTGAGCGAGATGGTGGTCTGGGATCCGTACCAGATCAATGGCGGACTTAGCCCTGATCGTTTGCGGAACGCCAAGGTCATACTCTGGAAGGGGCATTGCTCCGTTCATCAGCGATTTTTGCCGGAGCATGTGGACCGCGTTCGCCGCGAGCGGCCCGAGATGCAGGTGATCGTCCATCCGGAGTGCCGTTGGGAGGTTTGCCAGAAGGCAGATGCCATCGGATCGACGGAACGAATCATCGAGGTGATCGAGAAGGCTCCTGCTGGATCGAGCTTTGCGGTCGGTACCGAGATTCATCTGGTCAATCGGATGGCCAACCGTTTCGCTGCGCTCGGCAAAGAGGTGATTACGCTCGATGATGCTGGGTGCCTGTGCACCACGATGTACCGGATCTCTCCACAGCACCTCGCGTGGTCCCTGGAAAACCTGATAGCAGGGAACGTGGTGAACCGGATCAAGGTGGATGAGGACGTAAAGTATTGGTCCAAGATTGCGCTTGATCGGATGCTGGAGGTCAAGGCTTGAGCAGAACTTTCACCCTTGGGGAGGCGCAGACTCTTCTTCCGGTGCTGGAGGCTCTTCTAAAAAAAGCGCAGAGTGCCGGAACCCGGGCTGCGGAGCTTGAGGCTGAGTTTGAACAACTGCGTCAACGCATCTTTCTGGCCGGCGGTACACACCTGAACGTGGCATCGATTGCCCGACGCCGCGCAGAGCGCGACAAAGCTCTGCAGGAGACCCAGGACACGCTTACCGAGATCACTGATATCGGCGTCCAGGTTAAGGATCTCGAAAAGGGCCTGTTGGACTTTCCGAGCACTATCGATGGCCAGACCGTTCTACTCTGCTGGAAGCTGGGAGAGAAGGAGATTGGATACTGGCACTCCCCGGAAGAGGGTTTTGCCGGAAGAAAGCCGATTGACAGCAGGTTCGGACGCGGCGAGCGTGATAAGCCGAACTGAGCTCTGAGTACAGCGCTAGGCGAGGTTCGAAGAGAGAATCGCGATAGCGGATATGGCCGCCGTCTCGGCGCGAAGAATTCTTGGTCCCAATGTGACCGGCTGCCACTGATGGGCGGAAAATAGCTCCATCTCTTCGGCGGTCCAACCGCCCTCCGGGCCGATCGCCAGGGCATACGTACCAGCGACAGTGCTTGTGCTCAATATCGATGCGATGCTTGTGTTCTGTTCCGTCTCCGAGAGAAGAATACGCACCGACTCCTTGGTGCTTTCCAGAAGCGGCTTGAGGGGCGAGGGCTCGGAGATAGTCGGGATGGTTGTTCTGCGCGATTGCTTGGAGGATTCAAGGGCGATTCGGCGCCAGCGTTCCGCTCTTTTTACGGCTGCCTGAGAGAGGTGTTTCTCTGTTCGTCGGGCCAGGACAGGCGTAATGCGCTCCACGCCAAGCTCCGTCGCCTTCTCGATAGCCCATTCCATGTGATCGAATTTGAAGACTGCGAGTAGAAGGTGAAGCGGAAGCGCGGTGTCCGATTCGAGCTCTTCGTGGAGGGCAAAGACGACTTCCGCAGGTTCCACGCGGATAATCTCTCCGCGGTACAGAAAGCCTCCGGCGACTATGTCGTACATTTGACCCGGAGTCGCCCGTAAGACACGAGCCAAATGCGCGGCTTGTTCTCCGGTGAGTGTAGCCGTGGTAGAGGTCCATGCGTCAGCAATCCAGCGGCGACGAGTCATTCGTCTTCTGATGCTCCTTCGTCCCTGGGGGACGAAGCCTGATCCCCTGCGGGGATGACAACTGCGATGCGCCCCTGATGATAGAGCGCAATATGCAGCGTGGCCTGGCGGCGGCGATTCCAGGCGTCCTGGGTGACGGGGAAGTGCAGCACCACTGTACCTTCAGCCGCCTTGCCGGATTCGATGAGAGTATCCCGCAGGAGAGGACTGCCTGCTAGGGGACGCAAGGCGGGGTAGGTCGTGAAGAGATTTCCGAAATCCTGCTTCTGAACGGCGCTCGTTTCGAGCTTTTCCCCATCAGCGGTCTCGAGGGTCGCGGTGAGATCCTTGATGAACAGAGGCAGATTCAGACGGTCTTCCATTCGAAGCGTGACCACCACATACAAGTCATCCTGAGAACGATCTCTTCCCACCAGGATGGAGTCAGACTTGAAGACGGTGTGAGTTGAGTAGAGTGCGGTGTGCAGAATATTGACCTTCGCTGTGCTTCGAGGCGTGAAACGCAGAAGGAGCGCAATTGCGAGGCCAAGGATTAAAAAGGCAATGAGAACTGGAGCAAGGAGGTTGCGGCGCGCGGGTTGACTAAACCTCAGGTCGGACACTCGAAAAAGGATATCAAGGGTAAATGCGCCAGAGATAATTTTTTTGAGCAGTTGGATTAGCCGAAGATCTGTATACCATTGGTCAAAATAGGGTTACCTCTGTACCCATCCGCCCTAGACTGCATCTTTTTGCACCGCGTATTCTTCCAGAATGACTGCGATTAACGCAGCGGTAGGAACGGCAACAAGCGCACCGACAACGCCTGCGAGGGCAGTTCCGCAGAGAAGAGCAATCAGAATGGTGAGTCCTGAGAGTTCGACGCTGCTCCCCATGATGCGTGGAGTGAGATAAGCATTTTCGACGTTCAGATAAAGAAGGTAGAAGATCACGACTCCTGCCAGCTTGGTCCATGAGTCGAATGCAGCGACGATGGCGGATAACGTGATGGTAAATACTCCCCCGGCGATTGGGATGATGTTGAACAGGCCCATCAGAAACCCGAGCAGGAGGAAGTAGCGGACGTGAAGGACGGCGAAGACGATGGTGGAGGAGATCCCCAGGATCAGCATGAGGAGGCCCTGCCCGACAAGCCATTTGCCGATCTTTTTGTCTGCGCGCTCCAGGGTTCTGCCTAGACGATCCCTGTAAAGTGTGGGAACCAGAGAGAGCGCGAACCGGTATGCTCGATCACCTTCAAGCATGAAGTAGATGCAGAGAAAGATGGCAGAGAGTATGTCGAAGAGGTGCGACAGCCAGTTCGGCAGTGATGTCATCAGATAGCTGGCGGCTGTTGTGAAGGCTCCCTCAGCGCGCTGAGCGATCTCGTTGACGCCAAGCCGATTGGCTATCGGAAGCTGATTCACCCTTGACATCATCTTGGGGATTCGAGTGGGGAGTTCTGCCGAGAATTGATTGAGATCATGCACAACGGGCGGGAGTCCTACCGTCAGAAAGATTCCAACCACAAGGCCCATGCCAGAGACGATCAAAAAGATTGCCGCTGCCTTGGATGTCCGCCGCCCGCGAACCTTGATTTGCATGATGTGATTGACGATCGGCATCAAAACCGCAGCAAAGAGCGCGCTGACATAAATGAGGATGATCTCTTTCGCCAGCAACCATGCAAGGCCTAGGGCCAGCAGGAGCATAAAGGCGAAGAGGATATGGCCTCGAACGACACGACGGGATCGTTTCTCATCAGGAATCAGATCGAAGGTTTCAGGCAGGTTTGTATCCTCTTTGACTCTATGTATTTAGATGCCGGTAATGGGGCGCTTGTCGTCTAGCTGCGGGAGTGCGGAATCTGGTCCAGTCTCGAGAGGATGGTTTCAACGGTTTCGTTGGATGTGAGCTGCGTGGTCTCCACCGTAAGGTGTGAGAGGCGGATGTACAGAGGTCGGCGCCGTTCGAACCGTACCTGGGCCGCCGCCGGATCGGCCAGAACCGGACGTGAGATCTCCTGAAGGACGCAACGATCAAAGAGGGTAGCGAACGATGCATCAAGGAAAACAGCTGCGGTTGCAGGCGTTTGTTCGATTAGCAGACGGTTGGTCAGCTCTTCCGGCGTTCCTCCACCCAACGCAAGAATCACGTTGGTCCGCCCCAGTGCCGAGGCCAGCGCGGTGGATTCCAGGCGTCGGAAGTACGCCTCTCCGTGGCGGGAAAAGAGCTCAGGGATAGTCGTTCCGGCCCGGCTTTCAAGGTGCTGGTCCAGATCCAGGAACTCCCATCCCAGCCGGGAAGCCAGAAGGCGACCAACGGTTGACTTCCCGGCTCCCATGAATCCTGTGAGTACAAGACGGCGCAGGTGGAAGGGAAGCACTGCAGGGCTGAGTTGGCCTGACGTGGGGCTCGTGAGGGTTGACGGGCTGGCTGGCATTGGGTCTCTCCGGTATCTCATTCTTTATCGTAAAAAGTGAAAGCCGCGACCTTTAGGTCGCGGCTCGGGAAGATCGAAGACTCTGAAATCTGACTCAGTTCAGAGATGCATGCGAGGCTCCGCCGGCCGCCACTGGATACCAGTAGCCGTAGCTAAATCGAACGGAGTGGAGATCACGCATCATTCTGAGTACAACGATACACGTTGACCATGTACGAAGCAACGGTCAAATCTCGGAATATTTACTTCTCGTTGGGTTCAGCGGCATAGCTGGGTTCGGAGGCAAGACCTTCCTGGATCTTCTTCCAGACACTGTCACTAGGTTCGTGCGTCGGTTGCAGGAGCTGTTTCGCCTGATCCGCGATGTACTGCAGGTCTCGCACCAGGGCAGTACAGTTTTCGCAGGTCTCTAAATGCTGGGAGAGGGAAGGGTCATCGATGGAACTCCGACCTCCAGCTGCAAACAGGTCTGGTAGTTGCTCCTGAAATTCAGCGCAAGACATGGGGGCCGGACTGGAATTCTTCAAGATCATAACGCCGCTTCCTTAAGATCGGTCTGGGCTGTGGACTCCGACTGACGGAGCAGCTCGCGAAGCTTCAAACGCGCCTTGTGTAGCTGAGATTTGCTGTTTCCGGTCGAGCATTCCAGCATGACGGCGATCTCGTTATGTTCGAAACCCTCCACATCATGGAGCACAAAGACCATACGATAGCCTGGCGGCAGAGAGGCGACAGCCCGCTCGAGGGCGACGCGGTCAACTGATCCTGCGAGTTGGGTATCGCGGCTTCCAAAATCGCGCTTTGGCGAGTCCTCTTCCGACGGGTTGATGGTCTCTTCCAGGGAAACCAGCTGAAGTCCCTTCTTGCGCAGGTGCATGAGGACCAAGTTGACTGTCAGGCGGTGTAACCAGGTCGAAAAGGCACTTTCGCCACGGAAGCTCCCAATCTTGCGGAAAAGATGAAGGAACGCCTCCTGGGTCATGTCTTCGGCTTCAGAGACATTCCCTAGCATACGGAGGCACAGAGTATAGACGCGACGTTTGTGCAGCGCGTAGAGCTTCGAGAAAGCCTCTGCATCTCCAGCTTTGGCGCGCTCGATCGCCTCGGCCTCTCCAGCGATCGGAGGATTTCTTTTGAATAGCCCGGGGGCAGTTTTAGTTTCGGTCATCTGTAGACCTTGGACTTCCATTATCAATCTCCGGGTTGTGTTGAATTCTGAATGCCTCGTTGCTGCCTGCATCCAGCCGCGGGGGAAAGCTGAAAGATGTTTTCACACGTATTTGGTTTGAGCTTTTACAAGGGAAAAAGGTTGCATTCATTGTAGATACGGCGTTTATGAAGCTGCCGTTAGGACCCGATAAAGCGAGCATAAAGAGAGCGGGCCATGGTGACGTCAGTCGTTCCCTGAATGATCGCCCTGCCGTCTCCAAACAGCGTGAGAACGTGAGGCCCGCGCTCGAAACGCAGGAGAAGATTGTTGAATCGAACCTGCCCGTGCGGCGTAAGCCTGTCCCGCATCGCCGCGAAGTCGACCGCGCGGTGATGTTCATGGATCTGTACCGAGTTTCGCCCGCACAAGGTGATGTGCGGCCGACCCAGTCCTGCCAGGTGAGTGAATTCACGGCGGTCGCAGACAGCGCAGCCCTCGCGGGGGTTTTGGGCCGAGATCTCAGAGCGTTCTGATGTCCAAAGATCGAAGGAGAGGAGCGTTCTGCGAATCGCTTCCGTCTGGCCAGTCAGGAGTTTAAGAGCTTCGGTGACCTGGATCGAAGCCGCGAAATTGACAGCGGTCGAGAGGATTCCCGACGTGTCGCAGGTCTCGACCGGACCTGACGGTGGCTTTGGGAATAAGCAGGCGAGGCAAGCTGTGGGCCGCCAGACGGGATCCACTGGATCGGATCCGCTCCCCGCGAACCGGGGAAGGACATTCATAGTGGCCGCGTAGGCGCCGATGGCTGCGGCATAGATCCACGGCTTAGTCTGCTGAACCGCAAAATCGTTGATGAGATACCGGGTCTCAAAGTTATCTGTCGCATCGAGGATCAGGTCGCTATCTCCCAGGAGAGTAGCGATGTTCTCAGGTACGAGGTCTGCGATGTGAGACCGTACCGTGACCCGGGAGTTGAACTGCGCGATCTTTCGACGCGCCGCTTCCGCCTTGGGGAGAGCCTCAAGAGCATCTGCCTCGTCAAAGAGGACCTGCCTCTGCAGGTTTGATGGCTCTACAAAGTCACGATCGATCAGCGTCAGTGTTCCGACACCCGCACGCGCCAACAGAGAGGCCGCTGCGGCCCCGGTAGCTCCACACCCCACAACAGCAGCGTGGGAGCGTCCAAGCCTTGCCTGGCCTTCAACCCCGATTTGACGAAACAGGATCTGGCGAGAGTATCGCTCGTGATCTTCGATCACCGTACCTTCCACGGAAGTGGTGGAGGAAGCGGACTCAGGATAGAGAGGTTCCATGGGCGACTTTGAGTGTCCCGGAGGACGCTGCTCTTTCGTAGTATAGGGAAATGTCCGCCTGAGGCGAAAACCGGGCGAGCAAAATGGTCCGGCTGGCATCCTACAGGAGACAAGAGGCTGTAGAGGCAGATTTGAGGCGAAGTTCTGTCCGTTTCAGCAGTTTGCGAGAGGAATGGGTATCTTGGGTCCGTTGCGGAGAGGGCGAATAAAAAAAGGTCAGGGTGGCGGGATGTCATCCGGCGCGGTAATCGCATTCCTCTTGTGGGGGATGACCATCTATGGCCACGCTCAAAACGAACCCATCGGAACCACACCGTCGACACCCGCAGCCTCCACACCGTCGACCCCAACGCTCTCTGTGCCAGGGCAGGTGACGAGTCCGGCGGCAACGCCACAGGCATCTCAGACGGAAACTGCACAACCGCGGACAAGAGCCCCGCAACCTACGATCTCGACGGGCCCAGGGCTGGACACTTCGGTCTGGGAATGGAAGGGTCTGGTTGTCAAGCAGATCGAATTTACCGGAGTCACCTTCGAAGCAACCGACACACTACCGAAAGAGCTGACACAAAAGGTCGGCGAGCCGTTGGATCCGCAAAAGGTCCGCCAGAGCACGCGTCGCCTCTTCGACAGTGGACGCTATCGGGATATCACGGTGCGAGGAGTTCGGGACGGCGACGGAATGACTCTCATCTATGCGGGGACTCCACGCTACTATGTAGGCCGCGTGACGATTGTCGGGGTTAAAAGCGATCGACTGACCTCATTGTTGGAGTATGCAACCAAGCTGAATCCCGGAACGGCATATACCGACGGCTCAGTAGCGACTGGCACCGAGGGGATTCGGGATGTACTGCGATCCAATGGGTATTACGAACCGAAAGTCTATGCCGGGACCACGCTGGATCGCCCAAATTCTCAGGTCAGCATGGAATACGATGTCGAAATCGGCCCGCAGGCCAGGATTGGACAGGTCACCGTCCAGAGTCCGGCTCTGGGGATGACGATTGACGAGTTCCGGAAAAAAGGAAAGCTGAAGCACGGAAAGAAAATCAACCGCGACACCATCAGCAACGCGCTCACACGACTGAAAAAGCAATATCAAAAACGGGATCGACTGGAAGCGACCGTCAGCCTTCAAAAGCAGACGTATGATTCGCAACGCCGTGAGCTCGACTATGACTTCCACGTGGAGCAGGGCCCGGAGGTAAAAGTCCTCGTCGAGGGAGCAAAAGTCTCAAAGAGCCGCCTACGCCTCCTGGTTCCGATCTTTGAAGAAGGCACCATCGACAATGATCTTCTGAACGAAGGTATGCACAACATCCGCGACTTTGTGCAACAGGAAGGGTATTTCGATGCAACGGTTGACGTGAAGGTTATTGGGCAAAATACGCCCAGCGCTCGCGTGATCTACACCGTGGACCGGGGGATAAAGCACAAAGTCGTTGCGGTAAATCTGAAGGGAAATCACTACTTCTCAGACGACATCCTCCGCGAGCGTATGCGGGTTAAGAAAGGGGATGCCTACCAGAGGAGCGGACGATACAGCCCCGGGCTGGTGGCGAGTGATGTGTCGTCCATTCAGGCGCTTTACCAGGCGAATGGCTTTGACCAGGTCAAGGTGACGACAAGCGTCGACGATAAGGATTCCGGGAAGGACGCTAAGAAGGCAGGAACCATCTCCGTTCTCTACACCGTAGACGAAGGTCCTCAGAAGAAATTTGGCAAGGTTGACCTCACCGGAGTAAATCCGAGTCGACTCCAGGATGTGAAATCCTTGATGAATACGCAGCAGGGCCAGCCGTTCTCTCTGGTGACCCTGACGGGAGACCGTGATACTGTGCTCACCTACTATTTGAGTCACGGTTTCGATCAAGCGAAGGTTGATCTGCAGCTACATAAAGAAGATGATCCGACGCGAACTGACGTGTCTGTGAATGTTGCGGAAGGCAAGCAGGTCTTCGTAAATCGAGTCCTGCTCTCAGGCCTCCACTACACGAAACCCCAGATAGTCGAAGACCAGATCCTGGTACATCCGAGCGATCCGCTGGACCAGACGGCCCTCCTCGAGAGCCAGCGCAACCTCTATAACCTGGCACTGTTCAACGAAGTCATCACCGCGGTCCAGAATCCCAAGGGAGATGCTCCTCGGAAGAACGTGCTCATTCAGACGACCGAGGCGAAGCGATGGAACGTAACCTACGGCGTTGGCTTCGAGGCCGAGACTGGAAATCCGGGCGGAACCATCCAGGGCAACTCGGGCAGTACTGGAAATTACGGTCCAGAGGGTAGAGGGAGCGTAAGCCCTCGTGTCTCCCTCGACGTCTCCCGGATCAATCTACGCGGCACCCAAAACTCAATAAGTCTCCGCTCAACTTATGGCTTGCTCGAACAGATCGGGATTTTGACATACCAGAACCCGCACACGTTCGGTGCTCAGAACTTTTCGACCTCTCTATCCGGCGGCTACACCAACATCCAGGACATCACCACCTTTGCCTCCTCTACCCTGCAGGCAAGCGTGCGAGTGACGCAGAAGTGGAAGAGGACCGACACGTTCATCTACGAGTTTCTGTTCCGGCGTGTGAAAGTTGACCCGAACAGTCTCCGAATCTCATCCGATCTGATCCCTCTGCTTTCGCAGCCGGTCCGGGTAGGTGGTCCGAACTTCACCTGGTTCCACGACACTCGCCAGCCTTCCCCCCTCGATGCCTCGAAAGGAACCTATTCTTCGTTGCAGGCCTTCTTTGCATCCTCCAAATTTGGCTCGCAGACGGATTTCTGGAAACTGGATGGCACGAACTCCACCTACTATTCTCTGTTTCATCATCGATATGTCTTTGCAAGAAGAACGCGAATCGGTTACGAACATCCATCCGGCGAAAATCCTAACGCCGGTAATATCGTCTGCGCTGGCGACCTTCGAACGACGAATCCGACCTGCAACGCCGTTCCACTGCCGGAAAGACTGTATGCCGGTGGAGCGACCTCCCATCGAGGTTTTGGAATCAATGCTGCGGGGCCTCGCGATTTGCAGACAGGCTACCCCGTTGGCGGATCTGCCGCCTTTGTAAATTCCTTCGAGCTGCGTTTGCCTCCTCCGACGCTTCCATATGTGGGAGAAAGCGTCAGCTTCGTGCTCTTCCATGACATGGGAAATGTGTTTCAGAATCCCGAGGACATGTTCCCCAGCTTCCTGAATTTCAAACAGCCGAACCGCGACACTTGCAGGGACATCTCAGGAACTATCGGGCACTGCAGTTTCAACTACTTCTCTCACGCTGTGGGCATCGGTGCACGCTACAGGACGCCGGTAGGCCCAATCCGGGTTGACTTCAGCTACAACCTCAATCCCCCGATCTATCCGGTGATAGACGACTATGCAGGCAGGCCTCCCTACGTGGGGCAGGGTAATCACTTCAACTTCTTCTTCAGCATCGGACAGAGTTTCTAAATGCGCAGCATGACCCAGAACGCGGAGCTGACATCGCTTGGCAGGATGATCTTGCTGATGCTCGTGGCCGCATCTGCTTGTGCGCAACAGAAAGCCGTTCCCCCTGCTGTGCCGTTGACGAAGGTTCCTGGACAGAACCGGGGAACGGAGATAGATGGAGTCGTGGCTATCGTCAACGGAGATGTCATTCTGGAAAGCGATGTCGACGAAGAGCGAAGGTTCGAAGCGATTCAGCCGTACCGTGGTTCTGCGGCGGACTACTCACGAGATCGCGCGGTCCAGCGCTTGATCGATCGAACCCTCATTCTGCAGCAGGCCGCCATTGAGGCTGACCGTATGGCAGTATCCAAGGAAGAAGTTGATAAGCAGCTCGAGACACTACGCCGGGATATTCCAGCCTGCAAGCAGTATCAGTGCAGTACCGATTCCGGATGGCAGAAATATCTTGCTGATAATGGCTTCACGGTTCAGGAGTTTCGAGACCGGTGGCAGAAGCGGATGGAGTTGCTCAGACTGATCGAAGTGCGTTTCCGGAACGGCATTCACATCTCCGATGACGAGATCAAAGATTACTACGAGAAGACCATGCTGCCGGAGTATGCAAGGCAGAAGGTCGCTCCTCCGAAACTGGAGACAATTTCACGGCGTATCGAGGAAGTGTTGTTACAGCAGCGAGTAGGCAGCTTGCTACGGGACTGGTTACAGTCGCTGCGTGCGCAGGGAAATGTGTGGGTGATGAAGCCTGGTGAGGTGGCACCATGAGCGATCAGCAAGGCCCCGTCACACCTTCTCCGCCTGGAGATGACAACCGTCATCGGCTGGAAGAACGTCTTGAAGAGAAACGCCACCAGATTGAGCAAAGGCTCGAAGCGAAGAAAGAACAGATCGAACAGAAGCTGAAGCAGGTAAAGCGGTCTATCGCCTCCCGCATTACCCGAGGCACGTTGTGGACTCTGGGCGGGATCTTCTTGTTCTTGTTGATTCTCTCCGGTGCCTTCGCGTGGTACACGACTACCCCCGATTTCGAGCACAGGGTCGAGAGAGAAATCGTAACCGTGCTGGGAGATGCGACCGGAGGGCGCGTTGAGGTAAAGGGACTCCACTTCGACCTGTGGCATTTATCTGTTCAGGTTGATGGCCTGGTGATTCATGGGCTGGAAGCACCCGGCGAGGCTCCTTATCTCTCGGTAGACAGGATCCTGCTGCGCCTGAAGATCATAAATCTCTTTTCAAGAGCTGTAGGGAAGAGCCTTGCTTCTCATGTCTCGCTGAGCTATCTCCATATAGACCGGCCGCAGTTTCATCTGATTGTGGATAAGGATGGCCGAACCAATCAGCCAACGCCAAAACACCCGAGTACAAGCAAGCAGCCGATCACGGATACGCTGCTTGATCTGCGCGCTGGAAATGTAGAGATCGCGAATGGACTGGCTTTAATCAACGACAGGGCTATTCCGTTCGATCTTGCGGCCCGTGATCTTGAAGCGGAGATTCACTATATCTTCCACACGGATCGCTATGGGATGACGCTCGATCTCAAGGATCTCCGAACACGGTTGAAGAGTGAACCCGAAGCACAATCCTCCATCCATTTAGAAGGGCAGCTGGGAAGAGACGAGGCCGATCTGACAAGGCTGGACCTTGAAACCGGTCAGAGATCGAAGCTTCATGCAGAAGGAACGCTGAAGCATTTTGGCGCGCCCGAGTGGCAGGCTACAGCTGTGGGAGCACTGGAACTGCGACAGATAACCGTTCTGACAGGCGTGGAAGGACTGACGGCAGGCACCCTCGATGTGAATCTCAAAGGGCGCAATTGCCTCGCGAGTACACCGCCTTCGCAGAAGAGACCGCCTCTGTGGCGAAGGCCCCAGCCACAGTCGGGTCAATCGAAGAGCAGCCAACAGCCAGTTCCCCTTGAGCCTGGATGCCCGGCGCCGTTCGTCGTAGCGGGATCAGCCAAGCTGCATAGCGCAGGGTACCGCGACGAGTATGTAACGCTGCAGGGGTTGGATGCGACGACGCAGGTCCATATGACACCGGCAGAGCTAAGGGTCTTCGACATCCATGCGAAGCTGCCGGCTGGAGGATCCATAACCGGCGACATGAGAATCGAAGACTGGCTGGGTCAAACGCCTGTTACAGCCTCAGAATCGCCCACGGCGAGGGCTGCTGCTGCAACCGCAAACAAAACAGCGACCGCTTTGAATGCTAAGACTCCAGTCAGCCAGGTTCCACAGATCAGGCCATCGCACGCATACGTCAACGCCCAACTCAATCAGATACCGCTTCGATCCATCCTGGACATGACGGCTCAGCACCTTCAAGACTTAGGCTTCGATACTGCAGTGAGTGGGCCCGTAAAGGTTGAATGGGGAGGGGAATCAAAGGATATCGCCGATACGGTGCAACTCGACGGCGATCTTAGACTGGCACCAACTGGCGTCGCACGCCGGGGCATCTTCTCCAATGTTCCAGTGACAGGCCAGATCCTGGCCCACTACGCTGGAAAAAATGAGACTGTACAGATTCAACAGCTTCATCTGCAGACTCCGCAGTCAACCGTCCAAGCGTCCGGCATCCTCGGAGTGAATCGCGGCGATCCGCTGACGGCCCTCCATGTGGACCTGATGGTGCGTGATCTCGAGGAGTACAACCAACTGCTGACATCGCTGGGACTAGAGGGCGGAGGAAAAAAGGGAGCCGCTGCTATTCCGGTGAAGCTGCACGGCGCACTTCATTTTTCCGGTACAGCTCAGGGAGTCGCACGTGATCTCGACGTGAAGGGGCACCTGCAAGCAGCAGATATCGAGTTTGCCATGGGTTCGACGGATGCCCTGATCGACTCGCTCGTCGCTGATGCCGAATATTCACCCAATTCAGGTGTGGCCGTAGCGACATCCACGATCCATCGGGGCACTGCCACTCTGATGGCGGCAGGCACAGTTAAGCCTAGACGTCAGGTGTCACGCAGAGGAGCCGTCACTTTCGTTTGGGATGGAGGATCGAGCGTTGATGCTCAACTGCAGTTGGCTGACGCCGGGATTCCCGATCTCCTCCAGATTGCCGGTCAGCAGCAGAAGATCCCCGTGACAGGCACGATCAACGTAAATGCACACGTTGTGGGGACTCTCGCAAACCTGGATGGCAGTGGGCATGTCTCTCTCAAAGATGGAGCCGCATACGGCGAGCCCTACGAAAGCGTGTCCGCGGATCTGACTGCTAAGGGCAAGAACGTTGATGCAACCAACGTCTCCTTGAGACTGCACGGCATGCAGATTCGTGGAAGTGGAGGCTACGATATGGGCAGTCAGCGCTTCCACGGTCATGTTGAAGGTCAGGATCTCGCTTTGTCTAAGTTCGAGACGATCAGAAAGAGCGTCTCAAGTTTCGACGGCAAACTGACTCTGAAAGCGGATGTGAACGGGACGATGACCGAACCTGCATTGCGTGCCAACGTCACTTTGGCTGACGTGACTTATTCCGGTCAGCCGGTCGGTAACGTCTCCGTCGAAGCGCATAGCCAGGGCAGCAATCTTCTGTTCACTGCTGACTCCACCCTTGTCGGAGCCAAAATCAATCTACAGGGCCAGACTCAGCTGACGGGGAACTACGAAACCCAGGCCAGACTTACGCTGGCTGATCTCGATATCGATAAGCCACTTGCGATATTCGCGCCGGGCAAATTGCGGGCGCAATCTTCCATTAGCGGCACAGCTACAATCAATGGCCCTTTGAAGATGCCCCGAGCCTTGAACGGAGGGATCGCGCTCAACAATGTCGATCTGAAGCTGCAGGGAATTGAGCTGAAGGCAGCCGATCCCCTCCGCGTAAATCTTCGCGATGGATTAGCCACTCTTGAGCAGGTTCATATTCTCGGAACGGATACCGACATGCAAATCTCGGGTACTGCCCAGCTCTTTGGTGCGACCGATCCGAAGGGCGGTAAGCTCAACATGAAGGGTGATGGCAGGGTGAGCATGGCTCTTCTCCATACTCTTGACCCAGGGATCATATCGAAAGGCCAAGTCCAATTCACCGTTGCCGCGGGCGGTGTCGTAAAGAATCCAAAACTCACTGGAAAAATCGAGCTTCAGCATGTTGATGTAGCACTGGACGGCGTTCCGAATGGCTTAAGTGACATGAACGGTTCGCTTATCTTCGCTGAAGACCGGCTACAGCTGCAGGATGTGAGCGGAAAGACAGGCGGGGGCGAACTCAAACTCGGCGGATCACTCCGGTTCCGCGACGGTCTCTACGCCGACTTGACCGCGACCGGAGACAACGTCCGTGTGCGGTTGTATGGCCTCAGTGCTACTGCAAATGCGAACCTCAAACTGCAGGGCAGTTCTTCGAGTGCATTGCTGAGTGGCGACATCCTGGTGACGCGATTTGGCGTCGGGCCTGACGTCGATTTCGCTGCGTTCGCCGGTGGCGGAACGACGATCATCGCACCGCCTGATCCCAACGCGTTGTCGAACAAGATCCGGATGGATGTGCATGTTACAAGCTCGCCGCAGCTCGACTTCCAGAATTCGTATGCAAAGCTAGCCGGCTCAGTTGACCTGAGTATTCGTGGAACCATAGCCGTCCCGTCTATCCTGGGCAGGATTCAAATTACCGACGGCAGTGCTACCTTTGCGAACACCAAGTATCAGTTGCAACGTGGCGACATCTACTTCACCAATCCGGTCCGCATTGATCCCACGATCGACATCGACGCAACGGCACAGGTAGAAAACTACGAGATCACGGTAGGTCTGCACGGTACGGCCAGCAATCTAAAGCCAAGTTATCGGTCAGAGCCGCCTTTGAGCGAAGCTGATGTGTTCGCTCTGCTGGCGCTTGGAAGAACCCAGGAAGAGGCCCAGATCTACCAGCAGAAGCAGGTAGCAGCAGGAACCGATCCCACGACCAGCGCTCTGTTAGGAGGAGCTCTCAATGCGGCTGTAGGGTCACGAGTCCAGAAGTTATTTGGCGTAGGCAGCGTAAAGATAGATCCTGCCTTCGTCGGAACCCTAGGCAATTCTTCAGCAAGAATCACAATTCAGGAGCAGATCTCCAAGCAGATTACTGCGACCTTTGCGACTAACGTCAATACCTCAGCTCAGCAGCTCATTCAAGTGCAGTATGATCTGACTCACAATTCTTCGATCGTGGTTACGCGAGATGAGTCCGGCGTTTTCAGCATCGTCTATAAGCTCCGTCGTCGCTACCGATAGAAACGTTCAGACAGGCATCATATCTTTGACATACCTTCGGCCGCGCCGATTACTTGGAGGATTCAATGAAAGGCAGAAAGATACAAGGAAAAATCGCTCCGGCAATGGCCGCGATTCTTCTCCTGGTTGGATCGTTCCAAGGGATAGCTCAGACGGACAATGCACCCGGTCCGCAGGATGCGGCGATCCAGGCTGATGTCACGAAGGTTCTTGACAACAAGCGGTTCAAGGACGTGAAGGCCGCGGTGCAGAATGGAGTAGTCACGCTTCGAGGCACCGTCGCCGTCTATTCCGAAAAGGAGGATGCCGATAAGAGAGTTCATCATCGGAAGAATGTCAGGGCAGTGCAAAATTTGATTGAAGTTGCAGGGCCCACAGTGGATGACGTGACCCTACGCAACAAGCTGGCGGAAAAGCTTACCTA
>NZ_JAEDXW010000049.1:0-1715 GCF_036877565.1 Edaphobacter sp. HDX4 | reverse complement strand
GCGGCGGCCTCGATCTGCACGAGCAGGTGGTCGCTCGGCGCATTGGTGGGCGTGGGCACGTCGCGGACTTCCAACTCGCGGGTGGTGGTAACGACTACAGCTTTCATCGTGGTGCTCCTTCCGGCCGATCCGATCAAGCCAGGCGGCGTTCTCGCCACAAGCGCCGCCTTGATCTCAGCAATAAAGCCGAGTCACCTGGAATAGCAACTCGGCTCCGATAGAGGAGTGACGTCAGGCGACGGAAACGGCGCCGCCATCGATCATGTAATTTGCGCTTGTTAGATACGACGCGGCGGGCGACACCAGGAACCCAACAAGCGAAGCAACTTCTTCGGGCTCGGCCATACGGCCCATGGGCACACCGCCAAACTGATCCGATAGGTTTTTATAAATATCATTGGCACTCGCGCCGGAACTGTCTCCGAGCTGCTTCAAAAATCCGACCATCGCTCCTGTTGCAGTCCCACCAGGCGAGACCGTGAGAACACGTACCCCCTTGCTGGCGACTTCATTCGCGAGAGCCTTGCTGTAGGAATTCAATGCCGCTTTTGAGGCCGCGTACGCCATATTGATCTGCCACAACGGAACTCTGCCTGCAACGGTCGAGATATGAATGACGACGCCGCTCTTCTTCTCAATCATGGCGGGAATCAACTCACGATCTAAACGAATGGTGGACAGGAAGTTCAACCGGAGTTCGTTCTCCCAGTGCGCATCGGTGAGCGTGCTGAAGCCGCCGCGGGGAGCCGTCAGGCCGCCAACATTGTCGATCAGGATATCAACTCCGCCGAACTTCTCATTGATTTCCTTCACCACGGTCGTCGTACCTTCCGGCGTAGTCATATCTGCCGCAATGAAGTGATGATCCGGGTTCGCGTCCGAAGAACGGCTGCGCGCGGTGATGATCACCTTTGCGCCAGCCTGCGACAGACGCTCCGCGATTGCTTTACCAATGCCTTTGGATCCACCAGTGACCAGTGCAGTTTTACCTTCCAGGCTAAAGTCCTTCGTGAGTGAGTTGAACATTGTTTCTCCTATCTGAAACGATTGATTTAGAATGAGGCGCAGAAAGTGACCTCTGGGCCATGGGCTTCGGAAGCAATGGCTTCAGCGAAGCAGGATCATCGTGAAAGCTGCTTCACGAAGTACTCAGCCATCCTCTTGATCTTTGAAGGGTCTCGATCCAGGATGAACGACTCATGCCAGCCGATGTAGGTGTTGATGAAGTAGTCCGTGAGCAGCTCCGGATCTTCTTCTGCGCGGATCTTACCCGCCTCCATGGCACGCGTGATGAGTAAGCAAAGGAGGCGGTACATGGCATCGCTGTCCTCCTTGAGGATCGAGTGGACTCTTTGATCGTCCGTCGCAACCTGGAAGGTAGTCTTCCAACTCGCGGGCGGTGGTAACGACTACAGCTTTCATCGTGGTGCTCCTTCCGGCCGCTCCGCTTTGGTTGCCGTCTGCGCGTCCGTGGCTTGGGCTAGGCAGCAGATTTTCTGTTTAAGCAACACTGGTCTCCTTCATGAAGGCGAGCAGGAGCTCGCCGAGCTGAACCGGCTGTTCTTGTTGAATCCAGTGACCGGCGCCGTCAATGAGCTCAATCTCTCCCATCCTCGTTGCTGCCTTGGCTTTCATCAGATCGAGTGCACCTGGTGCCGAGTAGGTGCCCCAATCACTCTTCCCGCCAATGAAGAGTGATGGCACATCGATTGTTT
>NZ_JAEDXW010000048.1:0-2239 GCF_036877565.1 Edaphobacter sp. HDX4 | reverse complement strand
CATCGTGGCTATGCTACGCCTGCATCCCTCGACGGCGTCCTCGCTCAAAGAAGAGGAGTCGCTGAAGATAGAACATGTCTCTGCCGAGGCGACGCGCGAGCTTTCCTCTCACGATTACATCGATGCGTTCGGGAATCACTGCACCCGCTTCAGCGCTCCCGCAGGCCGTCTTCGCCTGGCGGGGAGAAATCTGATCGAGCACGATGGACGATGGGACGAGATCAGCCTGACTGCGCGGCAACACCCTATCGATGAGCTCCCGGACGAGGTTCTCCAGTTTCTGTTGAGCAGTCGCTACTGCGAGGTGGACAGGCTGTCGCAGATCGCCTGCGAATTATTCGGTACTGTCCCTGAAGGGTGGATGCGAGCGATAAACATCCGGGATTGGGTGCACGATCATGTGCGGTTCGACTATAACTCCGCACGCCCGACCAAGACCGCACTGGATGTTTTCACGGAGCGCGTCGGGGTGTGCCGCGATTTTCAACACCTCGCCATCACGTTAACGCGAGCGATGAATATCCCCGCGCGCTATGCAACGGGCTACCTGGGTGACATTCGAGTTCCCTATGGAGGACCGGGGGATTTCAGTGCCTGGTACCAGGTCTATCTTGGTGGGCAATGGTGGACTCTGGACGCGCGTCATAACATGCCCCGTATCGGTCGGCTCCTGATGGCGGTAGGTCGTGACGCTACAGATGTTGCCCTTACCACCAGTTTTGGGGCGGCAAACCTCGCGCACTTCTACGTTGAGAGCCATGAGGTGGACGAGTCAGGCGAAAAGGTTCCCCTCCCGACGGCATCCGCCAGCTTTACAGGTGCCGTTGCACCCGGGCCCAGCGCCGGTTTCTGATTAGTCCCTTCCTAAAATTTGACCGAACAAATCGGAGTGTGGCCTGCGGCCGCCTGAAGGAAGATACTGATATGGCAATGTCCGCAGGCGAAGTCACCGATATCCTTCCCGGCAAGCAATGGCAACAGGTGCTTGAACGAGATCCCGGCGCAGATGGCAGGTTCTACTATGCTGTCCGATCGACGGGGATCGTATGCAAGCCGAGTTGCCCCAGCCGCAGGCCGTCCAGAGCGAACGTCCACTTCTTCCCTACACTGGCTGAAGCCTTGGAGGCGGGGTTCCGACCATGTCGGCGCTGCCATCCGGATCGGGTGGCCGCCACACCCGATCCACAGGCTGAAGCTGTGGGTCGAGCAGCCCGGTATATCCAGCAGCATGCGGGAGAACGCATCACCACGGAAGGTCTGGCGAAGGCAGCCGGCGTCAATCGGCTGACACTTCATCGCGCCTTCAAACGAATCTTCGGCGTCAGTCCGGCGGCCTACGCACGGCAGAAGCGCCTGAAGGATTTCGACACAACCATAAGGGAGTCGATCATGACGGTAACTGACGCAATCTACGACGCGGGTTTCGGATCCAGCAGCAGACTTTACGAGAACAGCAATGCACGGCTCGGCATGACTCCGCGCGAGATGAGGAATGGAGCCCACGGGATTGCCATTCGCTACGCTACAGCGGATAGCCCCTTAGGGCGCATGCTGGTCGCCGCGACGGAGAAGGGCGTTTGCACCATCGCCTTCGGCAACGATGACACCGAGCTGACCGATGTCCTCCGCGGTCGTTTTCCAAACGCCGCGCTTACACACGAGACACCAAAGAGTGGCTGGCTATCCGATGCGATCGATTTCATCACTGGCCAGATGGGTGAGAATCCTGGAGCGGCGTCCTTTCCTCTGGATGTCCGGGCCACTGCCTTTCAACAGCGTGTCTGGAGCGCCCTGCAGCAGATTCCCCGCGGAGAGACTCGCAGCTACTCACAACTTGCCGCTCAGCTGGGTTCGCCCACGGCAACACGCGCGGTCGCCGGAGCTTGTGCGGCAAATCCGGTCGCCATCATCGTTCCCTGTCATCGCGTCGTCGGTAAAGATGGTTCGTTGACCGGATTCCGATGGGGAACAGAACGGAAACGGAAGTTGCTGGAGGCAGAGAAGGCGGTCGCGCATCTCTCCTGAGCTCCTATAGAGTAGGAGCGATGATACAGAGCGAGACAGCGAACTCCACCATGATTCTTGAGCGCGCGCTCTATCGAAAGATTACCTGGCGCCTGATCCCATACCTCTTTCTGCTTTATATCGTTGCCTACGTCGACCGCGTAAACGTGGGTTTTGCCGCAATGGACATGAAGCAGCAGCTTGGCTTCAGCGATACGGTGTATGGAACAGGTGC
>NZ_JAEDXW010000047.1:0-2687 GCF_036877565.1 Edaphobacter sp. HDX4 | reverse complement strand
AGCGCGAGGTGTTGTGCATCTCGACACCTTTGCGCTCGGCTCGAATGAGTCCGGATTCGCGAAGCACCTTGAAGTGCTGGGAGAGGGTGGACTTAGGGATGGGGCGATCGATGATGTCCTGAAACGCGGAACAGGTGGCGGAGCACTGCGACGCGGTGATCTGGGCAAAGATGGCGGCACGCACAGGATCGGAGAGCGCGTGGAGGACCGCCTCTACGGAGATGTCCTCGATCGAAGGATGGAAGAGCGGCTTCACCTGGTGATTATGATAGGCGGCGATGGGGACTTGATTCAATAGTTCATATTTTCGGAACTTTTGAATTAGTAGTGAATCAAAACGACTGCAGCAGAAAAGGAGAGATATATGTCGAAGAAGCTCGAAGGCAAGATTGCACTGGTGACTGGCGGAAACAGCGGCATTGGACTGGCGACGGCGAAGCGTTTTGTCGCCGAGGGCGCGAAGGTGATTATCACCGGGAGGCGCAAAGAGAATCTGGATGCTGCGGTGAAAGAGATTGGATCGGATGCGACGGGAATCCAGGCAGATGCGAGCAAGCTGGAAGACATCGACAGAGTCTATGCAGAGATCAAGAAGCAGTATGGCCGCCTGGATGTGCTGTTTGTGAATGC
Source organism: Edaphobacter sp. HDX4 (assembly GCF_036877565.1). Classification (NCBI taxonomy): domain Bacteria; kingdom Pseudomonadati; phylum Acidobacteriota; class Terriglobia; order Terriglobales; family Acidobacteriaceae; genus Edaphobacter; species Edaphobacter sp. HDX4. Next base: position 2,057 of record NZ_JAEDXW010000047.1, on the reverse strand, counting down.
GGGAGGCGGAGAGTTTGCCACGATCGATGCGGTGACCGAAGAGCACTTCGACAAGACCTTCAACACGAACGTGAAGGGACTATTCTTTACGGTCCAGAAGGCTCTTCCCTTGATTCCCGCTGGTGGAACGATTGTGCTGAATGCATCGATTGTTTCGATCAAGGGTATGGCGGCGTTTGGCGTCTATAGCGCGACGAAGGCTGCGGTACGTTCCTTTGCGCGGACGTGGACCAATGAGCTGAAGGACCGCCAGATTCGGGTGAACGTGGTGAGCCCGGGGCCGATCGATACTCCCGGAGTGGATGGGCTGGTTCCGGATCCGGAGCAGGCGAAGCAGTTGAAGGCGACGCTGGCCTCGCAGGTTCCGCTGGGGCGCATGGGCACGGCGGACGAGATTGCTAAGGCGGTGGTGTTCCTGGCGTCCGATGACTCGAGCTTTGTGGCGGGTGTGGAGCTGTTTGTGGATGGCGGTATGGTGCAGGTGTAAGTCTAAGAGACAAGATAGAGAGGCCGCTCCGATGGAGCGGCCTTTTTGGTTAGTTGTATGCGAGTCGCGGAGATGTGCCGAGCCAAACCACGCGTTTTCGTTGTTAGTTTGTGGATGATGTAACGGCATTGTTCGCGGGAGAGGCTGTTGTTGGATAGTTGGTCCAGATCAGGCCAATTGCGCGGTAGAGATTGAGGGCGCGAGAAGGAATCTGTGTGTCCTTCATGCTTTTGGAGGGCTTCGCCGCGAGAAGCCACCATGCCACAGGAGCTTGTTCTAGATCGTAGCCAGCGTCGCGCAAGAGGCCGAGGCTGACGCGTCCGCTTTGTTGAATCAGGTCGGTTTTTATAGAAGTGTCCGAGACGTGCTTCGCGATTACCCCGGCCAATCCGAGACCAGGGACGAATGCTCCTCCAACTGAGGCCATTTCCATTGCCAAGTTCGTGGTTTTGTACGCCGGATCGAGTCGGTAACGTTGTTTCTCAAGTGCTGTGGCTATGTTGTCAGCTAGTACCGTAGCGAGTTGAGAGTCGTTTTCCAGCCGTTCCACGATCTGGCGGGGTACCAAGATGATTCCATTCGGAAGCGTTAGAGCGTCATTCAGTTTCGGATTGTCGATGAGTTGAAACCGGAAAGAAATTCTAGATGGTTCATCGCTTTTAAGATGACGCTGGTACGAAGGGATGAGACTGGCTCCGATACGATCCACACGAGACTGCATGGCGGGATCGTCGTAAGGAGGAATTTTTTTGGGATCCATGCCCAAGAAATGTTTGCTAATGGCACTCTGCTCTGAATTTGGCGGGACAGTAGACGGATCGTATTCGTTCTTTCTGCGCAGCTCTCCCTCCTTTTCCGAGATGTTATTTGGGCGGAAGAGAACCTTGTCTGCAAGGATGGTTCCATTGGAGCTGAGGGTGCCGTGATATTCGATCCATATGTTTGGTTTGATGTCATTCAGAGAAGAGAGCGGAGCTACGTAGGCTACAGCCGTGCTGGGTTCGATACGAATTGGATAGCCGTCGGCGCGTACAACCAGATCCTTGTCTATAGCAGGCTCGATGAGATGATCGATGATGGCGACTCCGCTGAGCGCTTCAGAATCGAATCTGCAAAAGACGACTTTGGTTGCCTCGACCCTGTGTTGCTTGCGGTCGAGCTTGCCATAGATGTCTGTGCACTCTCCAAAGAAGACGTCTTCGACATTTGTCGACGATGACTGGGCGTCTGTGGCTCGCTGTAATTGAGTCTTCCCGTTGACGATGACATGAACTCCGTTCACATCAAAGTCGGACGGGGAGGAAACGCGAGTGATGTATCCGGAGAGGGTAGGGGTAGGGTCTAAGGGATTCGTTTGCGCGACTGCAGAATCCGTTATGAAGGCAGAGAGAAATGCAAGTGAAACAAGGGGCCGAACCATGAAGCCGAGGATAAGGCCGCGTGGTTCGGCTGTCCAGACTCTTTATGAGTGATTTGCCTCAGGCGAGGCCGTTTCGGGCTGAGTTCTTTATAAGTGCCTGTGCAGAGGGAACCGCAGATCCTGCGAAGTCTCTCGCGATGGAGCTGCGAG
>NZ_JAEDXW010000046.1:0-3355 GCF_036877565.1 Edaphobacter sp. HDX4 | reverse complement strand
GCAATCACAGCTTCAAATTCGGCGTGGACTACAACCACTACAACAAGACCGAGAACAACGCCGGCGCCAATGCAGGCAGCTTCGCCTTTACCAATGGAAATCTCCCGACGGGATCGAAGGCGCAGCCTTACCAACAGGCCTGGGCGAACTTCCTGACAGGTTTCGTCTCGACCTTCAGCCAGGCGTCCTATGACGTCACGCCGAGCGTCACGGCAAACCAGATTGAAGCCTATGCGCAGGATGACTGGAAGATCACCCCACGTCTAACCCTGAATCTGGGCGTTCGCTACTCCCACTTCGGGCAGCCGTACGACGCGAATCACCAGCTGACCACCTTTGATCCATCGCTGTATAGCGCCAGCAATGCGCCGACAATCGATAAAAACGGCCTGATCTGCGTGGTTGGAGCGCCCTGCACCGGTACAACCCCCAACGGTAATGTCACCAGAACTCAAGCGATCACCAACGGCGTGAGCATCAACGGCCAGAACTCTCCTTATGGCTCGAAGATTGCCGAGAACGATAAGCTGAACTTCGCGCCCCGTGCGGGATTTGCGTTCGACGTCTTCGGCGATGGCAAGACTTCGCTGCGCGGAGGCTATGGCATTGCCTATGACTCCTCGCTGTTCGGAATCTATGAGCAGAACATCTTTCAGAATCCGCCCTTCGTCAACACTCCCACCATCTCCAATACGAGCTTTGACAACCCGGCGGCTGTCTCAGCCAACGTAAGTTACGCTACGCAGGTTCTTCGGGCAACATCCCCGAAGTTCCATACGCCGTATAACCAGCAGTGGTCGCTGGGCGTGCAGCAGCAGATGCCGGGCGGAGTCTTCACGGAGCTCTCGTATGTGGGCAGCCAGCAGGTTCATCTGCTCGGCCTGGTCGACATCAATCAGGCACCGGTGGGAGCATGGGCCGCCGCCAATCCTTCTACCTCCATCACGAGCGGCAATGTAACTCTGCTGAACGGCTATCGTCCGTATAAGGGCTACAGCGCGATTAACTCGGTACTGCCAATCTTCTCGGGCAACTATCACTCGCTGCAGGCTTCCGCACGGAAACAGTGGACGCATGGAACCCTGGTGGCTGCAAACTACACCTGGTCGCATGCGCTGACGAACGCGAATGCAGACCGGTCGGGCGCTCCTCAGATCTCTTCTGACACGCGCGCGGAATACGGTCCATCAGCAGCCGACCGCCGGCACATGTTCAACTTCAACGGCGTCTATGCTCTTCCCTTCTTCTATGAGCAGCATGGCTTTGTCGGTCATATCCTGGGAGGCTGGGAGGTCTCAGGGCTGGGCTACTTCAACACCGGGCTGCCCCTGAACGTAACCACCTCTGGGCTTGATCCTGCAGGCGTCGGAGTCGTGCTCAGCTCGAGCGTCTCCAGCGGACGTCCTGACAGGGTAGGCGACCCAAACCAGGGCGCACCGGGAACCCCGATTCATAACCGTCAGCACTGGTTCAACATCAACGCCTTCAGCGCGGTTCCGACTGGACAGGTTCGCGGCGGCAATGCGCAGCGGAATGTCGTCCAGGGTCCTGGCTGGTGGCGCGCCGACACGGGTCTGTTCAAGAACCTCAACATCACGGAATCAATGCACCTGCAGTTCCGGGGCGAGGCTTTCAACCTGTTCAACCACACCAATCCGGATGGCATCAGCACGGCCAGCCTCATCAGCGCGAGTGGCTTCAGCTCGACGGCTGGAAACATAACCAGCTACCGGGATAAGCGCATTCTCCAGCTTGGAGCGAAGTTTATCTTCTGATGCTCCATCTGGAGACTTCCAAAGGGCGTCCGAATTCTGCGGACGCCCTTTTCTTTTCTCCCCGGGGCAGAGGGAACGCCGTTTAATGTGGGATTGCCCCGTTGGCCTGCCGTGCGTCTCCAATGGCTGTGTTCGTTTTGATACGGACCTCTCTACAAAAGGTAAAATAGAAAGGTTGTACAACCCATAGGGTCTCTGCCTGCATAAAGGCGCCCTCTGAAGGAGCTTCATTTGGCTACACGCGAGCGTTTTCTCTTCACCAGCGAGTCCGTCACCGAAGGTCATCCGGACAAGATCGCCGACCAGGTCTCTGATGCGATTCTTGATGCCTGCCTGGCACAAGATCCCTATAGCCGTGTGGCATGCGAGACCCTGACCTGCACGGGCCTGGTTGTTATCGCAGGCGAGATCACCACAGAGGCCTACGTCGACTTCCAGAGCCTTGTACGCGGAACCATCGCTGCGATCGGCTATGACAACGCTCTCTATGGCTTCGATTCAAATACCTGCGCCGTCATCTCGACCATCAACAAGCAGTCAGGGGACATCGCCATGGGCGTCGACACCGGCGGCGCCGGGGACCAGGGCATGATGTTTGGTTATGCCACCAATGAAACTCCTGAGCTGATGCCGACCCCCATTTCGCTGGCCCATCGCCTGGCTCTCAAGCTGAGCGAAGTTCGGAAAAGCGGCAAGATGTCTTACCTCAGGCCTGACGGTAAGAGCCAGGTCACGGTGGAGTACGACTCCAATCACAAACCGGTTCGCGTGGATGCTGTCGTAATCTCTACACAGCACGCAGAGACCGTGGGAAACGACGAGCTGCGCGGCGACATCCTGAAGAATGTCATCCAGGCGGTTATCCCTGCTGAACTTCTCGACGAGAACACCAAATATCACATCAACCCCACCGGCCGCTTCGTCGTCGGCGGTCCGATGGGAGACACGGGCCTCACCGGCCGCAAGATTATCGTGGACACCTATGGCGGCATGGGCCGTCACGGCGGAGGAGCCTTCAGCGGCAAGGACGCCACCAAAGTTGACCGCTCGGCTGCCTACATGGCGCGTTATGTGGCCAAGAACGTCGTCGCTGCCGGTCTGGCCGACCGTTGCGAAGTTCAGCTCGCATACGCGATCGGCGTTGCCGAGCCTGTAAGCGTCCGTGTGGACACGTTTGAAACTGGCAAGGTCGACGAGACAAAGCTGGTCGAACTGGTGCGCAAGAACTTCTCGCTGACGCCCAAAGGGATCATCGAGAGCCTGCAGCTGCGCCGTCCTATCTTCAAGGCTACAGCCGCTTACGGCCACTTTGGCCGCACCGGAGAGAGCTTCACGTGGGAGGCGACCGACAAAGCCGCCGCTCTCAAGGAGCAGGCACAGGCGCTGACCGCAGCGAAATAAGCACTCGGATCAGATGCGCTATCGAGGGCGAGCCAACGCGGCTCGCCCTCAGATTTTGGATGATCGCTTTATAACCCACTTCGAAGGCACAACCGTCGTTCTTCTTCGTGCATCGAATGAAAATCTATGTTGATCCGCTCGGAGTATGACATTCAGTTCGACCTTCCTGCGCCATCAAC
>NZ_JAEDXW010000045.1:0-10517 GCF_036877565.1 Edaphobacter sp. HDX4 | reverse complement strand
CGTCAGAAGAGGCGAAGCGATGAGACGCGGCAGCACATCGAAGTTTGCCGCTCTGCTGGCGGCTCTTGCGATTGCAGGTTGCAAGGTAGGGCCGAACTACAAGGTGCCTGCGATGCCTGCGCCTCCCGCTTACAGCGAGGAGGGCCATAATGGCGCGTGGACTACTGCGACACCAGCGGATGCGACCGACCGCGGACCATGGTGGACGATCTACGGAGATGCGGAGCTGGACGCATTGGAGCAGCAGTGTGCTACCGCGAACCAGAGCATCGCGGCTGCGCTGCAGGCCTATGAGCAGGCGCATGATCTTGTGCGGGAGAGCAGATCCTCGCTGTACCCGACGGTGGCGATTGGAGTGGGGGCAAGCCGGAACCGCATCTCGAGCACGCGGCCACTGCGCCCGTCGAATGCTGCCCAGGATTACTGGGACTTCCTGGTTCCGCTGAATATCTCGTGGGAGCCTGACCTGTGGGGGCGCATCCGGCGACAGATTGAATCGAACAGTGCAGCCGCGCAGGCGACGGCAGCCGATGTTGCGAATACGAGGCTTAGCCTGCAGGGAATTCTGGCAGAGAGTTTCTTTCAGCTTCGAGGAATCGATCTGCAGGCACAGCTGTTGCGCAATACCCTCGATGCTTACCAGCAGACGCTCAAGTTAACGCAGGATCGACTAAGGGGCGGGCTGAGTACAGAGAGCGACGTGCAGCAGGCGAAGGCACAGCTGGAGCAGACCCGAGCGCAGTTGATCGATCTTGGCGTGGGACGAGCGCAGCTGGAGCACGCAATCGCTGTTCTTGTCGGCACGCCGGCGACCGGCTTCCATATCGCAGAAAAGCCGCTGGGTGGAGAGCCTCCGAGTACACCGACGGGAATTCCATCGGAGCTGCTGCAGCGCAGACCCGATATCGCTTCGGCGGAACGGAGAGTCGCTGCCGCGAATGCACTGATCGGGGTAGCTAAATCCGCCTACTATCCGACGGTTGTTCTGGGAGCAAGTGGAACTCTGGAGAGCAGCCAGATTACGCAGCTCTTCAACCAGGGAAGCGCAGGGTGGAACACGGGGCCGACGGCGAGTCAGGTATTGTTCGATGCCGGGAGGCGACGGGCGCAGGTGGATTATGCGGTGGCCCAGCGCGAAGAGGCAACGGCACTGTACCGCGAACAGGTTCTCTCCGCGTTTCGGGATGTGGAAGACCAGCTTTCCGCATTGCGCGTGCTGGAAGAGGAGGCGGCCGTTCAGAACAATGCTGTCGCCGCAGCGAAGAGGAGCACAGAGCTTTCGACGCTTCGCTACAAGCGCGGTCTTGCACCGTACCTTGAGGTCCTGACGAATCAGACGATCGAGCTGATGAATGAACGAGCCGCGGCTTCGCTGGTGTCGCAGAGAATCCTGGCGAGCACGCGACTACAGATTGCGCTTGGCGGTGGATGGAGCGCAACCCAGCTTCCCAAGAACTAGCAAGTGGGAAGTGGCGCGACAGGGAAGTGGTGGGCCTGACGATTCCGGATGTCGTCTCCGTTCGCTTAGGACGCTGTTACTTCTTTAGCCACAGGATTATGCCGTTTGGCTGTAAGCAGGTAGTAGACCACCGGTGTCACGATGAGGCTCAATGCCATGGAGATGACCAGACCTCCGATCACCGCGATCGCCAGTGGCTGCAGCATCTGCGAGCCAGCGCCAAAGGCGAGGGCCAGTGGCAGCATCCCGCAGATGGCTGCGGTAGCCGTCATCATGATGGGACGGAGGCGACGTTGTGCAGCGAGCAGCATTGCTTCTTTGGCAGACGTGCCCTCACGGCGATAGCGCTCGTCTGCGTCGAGCAAGAGGATGCCGTTCTTCGCAACGATGCCGATGACCATGATGACTCCCATGAAGGAGGCCACGTTGAAGGTGGTTCCTGTGATAAGAAGCGCAAAGACCACGCCGCCTACCGACAGGATGGATGAGGTGAGGATGGCGATGGGAGCGGAGAAATTTCGGAACTCCACAAGCAAGACGCCGAAGACGAGCGCAAGCGAGATGAGTAGGACCTGGAGTAGCTCGCTGAATGACTTCTGTTGTTCCTGGTAAGTTCCACCGTAGACAACATGAACCGTCGCCGGAAGGTGCATCGCGCTCACGGTTTGCTGTACCTTCGCGATGGCCGTGCCGAGATCGGAGCCTTCGAGTTGGGCGGTTACAACCACCAATCGTTGCAGATTCTCGCGCCGGATCTCGTTCTGGGGAGGAAGCTGTGTCACCTGTGCAAGCGAGCCCAGCGTCGCCAGCTTGCCGCTCGCGCTGTTGAAGACGGTGTTTTCGATGGTATCGAAGGACTGTCTTGTCTCATCGCCCAATCGCACCCGCACCGTGTACGGACGGCCGTTCGCGATCAACGGGTCCGCTGTAGTGACGCCGTCGAGGATAGAAGTGGCATCTTCTGCGACCTCTTGCGGCGTGAAGCCCATCCGTCCAGCAACCGTAGGATCAACCTGAAAGTTGGTTGCAGGACCACTGATCGTGTTTTCGATGCCATTCTCAACACTCACGACGCCCGGGATCTTACCGACGGCATCGGCTACACGAGGGGCCACCCCGGACAGCAGTGCGGGATCATTGGCAAAGAGCTTGATCTGGATGGGCTCTGGAGCGTTTGACAGGTCGTTGATCATATCCTGAAGGACCTGTGTAAATTCCACGTCCAACTGCGGCTCTGTTTTCTTAATCTCAGCTCGTGCATCTGCGATGACCTCGTCGATACCGCGATCCCGGCTGGTCTTGAGCTTGACTGTAATGTCGCCGGTGTTTGCTTCGGTAACCGCAGCGAGGCCCATCTGAAGGCCAGTCCGGCGCGAGGTGCTTTCTACTTCCGGTATGGAGTGCAGGATGCGATCGACGTGCTCCATGACCCGGTTTGTTTCAGTGAGAGAACTACCTGCGGGCATGATGTAGTCCAGAATGAAACCGCCTTCATCCATTGCTGGCAGGAGATCAGAACCGAGCGACTGGTAGCTGAGATAGGTCCCTGCGATTAAAAGACCGCATAACCCAAGCAAGAGAAGAGGCTTTGACAGCGCCCATGTCAGACCACGCTGGTGCCATAACAAGATGTTGCGCATGACACGCCCATGTTCCTCATAGGCTGGCTGTGCTCCCTTGCGCTCCTTCAGCAGGACCAGGCTCAGAGCTGGTGTCCAGGTGAGTGCCAGAAAGAGGGATGTAAGGAGCGCGATGGTCATGGTGATGGCGAGTGCGCGGAAGAAGCTGCCTGTCACACCCGTCACGGAGATAAGGGGGAGGAACACGACCACAGGTGTGATCGTTGATCCGACGATCGGAACAGTGATCTCTTTGAGAGCCAGTCTAGCGGCGTCCGCACGGGGCTCGCCGTGGTCGCGATGGAGAACGATATTCTCGACTACTACGATGGCATCATCAATGACCAGACCGATGGCTGCCGCCAATCCGCCGAGGGTCATGAGGTTGAAGCTCTCTCCAATCGCCCAGAGCACGAGTATGGTTAGCGCCACCGTCACCGGGATTACAAGTCCTGCTATCAGGGAAGAGGTCCAGTCGCCGAGGAAGAGGAACAGGATCACGCACGCCAAACCGAGGCCGATCAGGATAGCGTCACGGACGCTGCGAATGCTCTCGTGGACCAGCTCCGATTGATCGTAGTAGGGCTTCAGCTCAACTCCTGCAGGCAGATTCTTCCTGAGTTGCTCCACCTGGGCAGCCACAGCATCGGCGACAGCGACCGTGTTGCTCGCAGGCTGTCGGGTGATATTGACCAGAACCGCCGCCTTGCCCTCCGCCGTGACGGCCGTGTAGACCGGCATAACCCCAGGTTGAACTGCGGCGACATCGGAGACGCGGACGGCGGTGCCACTGGCAGTGCTCTTAACAACGAGACGCCCGAGATCATCCGCGTTGTGCGCCTGCGCACCCACAAGGCCGAGCACAAGTTGATGATTCGATTCGTAGAGGCCGGGCGAGTCGATGATGTTTGATGCCTGGACCGAGTTGACCAGGTCGAGAATGGTCACGCCTGCAGTCTGCATCTTCGCCATATTGGGCACGATATGAAACTCGGGAACCTTGCCACCCTGAATCGTGACGGTGCTGACGCCCTCTACTCGATTGATAGGCGGTTTCAACTGGTACGTCGCAAGCTCCCAAAGCTGCGTCTGGGAGAGGCGGTTGGAGGTGAGGCTATACCCGAGGATCGGAAAGGTCGCAAAGGTCAGACGATTCGTCGTGATCGTCGCAGTCGGAGGCAGTGTCTGCCGCGCTCTACTTAATGCCGCGTCCACAAGCTGCAAGGTGCGGAACATGTCCACATTCCAGTCGAAGAAGAGGCTTACTTCCGCAGAGCCGCGGCTTGTGGTGGAGCGAACCGTGGCCAAACCCGGCACGGAATTAACCGCGTCTTCGATTGGCTTGGTGACCGTGACCTGCATCTGGTCGACTGGCATGACACCGTTATCTATACCGATGACAACGCGCGGGAAATTTGTCTCAGGAAATACGGAGATCGGAACCTTCTGTGCAGTGTAGATCCCGGCGAGCGAAAGCACGATCAAGAAGAAGAATATGGGACTTCGGAAGCGAACGAGCCAGTAACGCTTCGAGGACGGTATGAATGGCTGTTCCATCACTTCTCGTCTCCCTCTGCGCCGGGCTCGCCGATCGTTACTTTGGTTCCATCATCCAGCCCGTATGCCCCGTTTGTGATGACCGTCTCCGAGCCATTGAGGCCTTGCGTGACCTGCACATCTTCTCCATCCGTGATGCCGAGTTGCACGGCAACTTTGTGAGCGGTGCTGTCGCTATTTACAACGAAGACAGACTTGCCTCCGTCTTCCGCCGTGATGACAGCCTCGAGAGGAATTTTGATGGTGTCAGGGAGGGTTCTGCCCACGATGGAGACTCGAACGGGCGTGCCCGCCTTATATTTGCCTGCACGGTTATCGACCTTTAGCCAAACCTCCACCGTCGTGCTGCCGGGATCAAGCGCAGGGCTAATGAGAGCCACACTTCCGGTTATCGGCTCATCTACACCGGGGATGGTCACTGAAGCGTTATCACCCAGAGTGAGCCTCTGTGCCACGATTTGAGAGAGATGTACCTTGGCGAGCAGCGATGACGTATCCATCACTGTGACCAATGGTGTTCCTGTTGTGGCTGTCTCTCCGGGGAAGAGAGGACGGTCGGTCACAACGCCTGAGATGGGACTGTGAATCTGTGAGTATAAAACCTGTGCTTCCGCAGCTTCGTATCTGCCGCGGGCGGAGGAGAGTTGTCCCTGCGCCTGTTGCATCGAAGCCGCTTTACTGACACTCGTCAAGGAATTGAGGTGATTTCGCGCAGTGTCGTAGGCTGCCTGTGCCTGCGCCAAGGAAGCAACCGCAGTGTCGTAGTCACGACCAGCAATTGCTCCCTGCTCGAAGAGGTTCTTCCGAGAGGAAGCTATCTCGCGCTGCAATTGGAGCTGAGCATCTGCCTGGGCTACATCGAGTTCTGCCTTCGCGTAGTCTTCCGGGACCTGGGCTTTGGTCTGCATGGTGTAGGCCGCCTGGGCGGCGGTGTATTGACCCTGGTTGTCCAGCACCTGCGCTGAGAGATCACGATTCTCAAGCACAGCGAGGAGCTGACCCGCCTTGACCCTGGAGCCTCGCTGCACATAGAACGTGCGGACAGGGGCAGTGATCTTCGGCGAAATCGCTGCCTGTGCAAGGGGCGACAGCGTTGCATCCGCCATGATGTGCTCGGAGATGTCACCGCGTTGGGGATGCTGGGCCTCGACCGTGACGATCGACTGCGATGTATTCTCCGCAGGTTTTTTGCAACCATTGAGAGCAAGGGTACAGAACAACCCGAGAGTGACGATGGCGCCACGGCAGAGGATGAGGCTGGAGGAAGAATTGCTAGTCATGGATTAGAGACTTCCTGTAAGAAGCTGGAGTGACGCGGCCGCGGTCTCGAATCTGACGAGGCCGTCTGCTTGTGCCGTCTGAGCTGCAAGGTAGGAGTTCTGAGCGTCGACGACTTCCAGTGCTGTCGATTCGCCTGCAACATATCGCATTCGGGTGAGTTTCAGGCTCTCGTCAGCGGTGCGAACGCTTTGTTCGAGAAGATCAAGCTGGTCCCGGGCTGCTGCCGCTTCTGCATAGCTCTCTTCAAGAGTTGCGATCAGACGCCGTTGCGCTGCGGTGAGGTTGACCTTCGCGACATCTCGCTGGATCTCGCTCTGCTTAACTCGCTTCTGCGTCGAAAACCAGTCCCACACGGGAATGTCGAGGGTTCCGCTAAGGGAATAGCCGAGGTTGCGTACGCCGTCCGGTCCGCGCTTTGCGAACTGCGGGGCGTCGATACCGTAGGTGAAGTTGAGTCCAAGATCAGGAAGATAGGCTGCCCTCGCAGACTTTACTGCAGCATTGGCCGCGTTGATATCCGCGAGCGCACTCCGCATCTCTGGATTGTGCTGCGATGCCAGCTGATTAACTTCTTCGTGGCTGGGAAGCATGGGCATGGTGGCGGGAAGATCTGTCGCATATGGAGTCCGGGGATCAGGAAAGAGGAGCACACCAAGCTCAAGGCGGACCCTGTCTGCAGCAACTTTCGCATCCGCAAGGTCGCGTTGCTTCTGCTGCATTTGAAGCTGTGCCTTCACGACGTCAGCGTGCGCCACCTCGCGTGCAGCCTCACGCTTCTGCGTAAGCATGGTGAAACTCTGTGCTTCTGTAAAGGCTTCGGCCTGAAGCCGGGCCCTTTCCTGAGCGGTCGATACTGTGTAGTAGAGGTTAACTACGGCTGATACCAGGCCACGCCGCGCGATCTCTAACTCGGCCGTTGCTCGTGCAGCATTGGCTGACGCGACCTGTGAATCAGCGAACTGCCTGAGCCCGATCGTTTCGTTGATGACCGCCTGACTGGAGTACTCGTGCACGGAGTTGTTGGCGATGAAGATAGGAGATGCCTGCGATCCAACCTGCCCACCCTGATTCGTCTGGCCATTGGGCTGGGTATAGAGCATCTGGTTGTGATAGGTCACGGACGGGAGAAGCGCGGCTTTCGCAAGATAACTATTGATACCTGCCGACTTCTGGGCCGCCAGCGCGGATGCAAAGATCGGCTCGTTGGCTTGCGCTCGTTTTATTGCCTCAGCTAATGTCAGGTTCGGCGCAGTGTCCGGCTGCACCTGCTGCGCAACACTTAACGTGCTGCCAGCTAACGAAAGAGTGGCAAGGAGAACCACTGCCTGAACAAGTGAACGAAGCCGAGGAACCATGGCTTCAGCGTAAAGAGCAAACCTTAAGCTCCCCTGAATTTGGATTCAGCTATCTCATTGCGTGTCTGCATCTTCCTGGAAACACAGAGGCCTTCATTCAGCTTGAGCGTGCTAATTCTTGTCGCTATTATGCGAAAGTGCACTGTTAGCGCCTTCACGTTCTGACGCATTGAAGCGTGCGGTTCGCACAGCGACGATGAGCTCTGCCATCAACAGAAGGAAGTGGGGCGATATCTCTCGATCGGTCATGGATTGGAGCATAGACGAGCGAAGGCGAAACTCATCCATAACATTTGAACTGGGAATTATACGGGCTTTGTGATTAGCTCATTCGAGCGTTGAACTGAGTTGGATAGATGGCGTATGCTTGATCGCCTTTAAGCTTTTGGCCCTCTTAGTCGGGAGAGAATCCGAGTGATCTCAGATATGGAGAAAGCTCATGCAGGGGGGCAGTATCTCAGGCAAATGCCCGCGAGATGCATCGCTCTTCGTATTCTCTTGGTCGCGTAACTCGATTTCCATGGATTTTCCATTCTTGTAGAAGCATTAGAGTCCTGATGGACATTTGGGCCCAAGTTGGAAAAGTCAATAAGCGCTAATACTGGGCAATTCTGACTGTTGAGAAGAGCGGGAGGTGATCAATCTCCAAGCAGATTTCCGTTACGCCTGTTCTCACCTCCACTGTTCGGCTGCTGCTGTTCCTCGCTCAAACAGCCCTGCTTAGCGGTTGCAGCGGAGCTCCTTCGCTGACCATCGCCGGCGCGTATTTTCCGGCGTGGCTGGCCTGTGCTGTCGTCGGAGTGATAGCGACTGTCATTGCACGAGGTGTCATGGCATCGACCGATCTGACGACGGTTATCCCTTTCCAACTCGCGGTCTGCGTGGCCATCGGCGTATTGGTCGCGTTGGCGGTATGGATCTCCTGGACGGTGCACTAAAAATGGAAGCTCGCGGAATCAATAAACGCAAACCGCTGGGCATTCTCATCGCCCTGTTAGTCATCGGCGCCGCTGTTGGGCTTGCTGTAAGGGTAGCCTCCCGTACAAAGCTCTCGACAGACGATGCCAGCATCGATGCGGAGGTCATTCACGTCGCCTCTGCAGTGGGTGGCCGGATCATAGAACTGCCGATCCATGAGAACGAGCTGGTTCACAAGGACGATCTTCTCTTCCGAATCGATCCGATGCCGTACCAGACCAACGTCGCCTCTGCAGAAGCGCAACTCGCTCTCTCCCGCGCCACGCTGGACTCCAAGCGACGGCTCGTCTCGGCGCAGCGTTCGAATGCCGAGATCGCTAGCGAACAGACCCTAAGGGCGCAAACCAATCTCGAACTATCGATGCGTACCGAGGAGCGCCTGAAGCCCCTGACTGCGAAAGGCTATATCCCGAAGCAGCAGCTCGACCAGGCAGAGGTTGCGAGACAGAACGCCACAAGTTCTCTCGCCGAAGCTAAAGAACAGCAGACTGCGGCTCACCATCTGGTCGACGATGTCGCCGCTGCGGAAGCGGCCGTAAGAGCCGCCTCGGCCGCGCTCACGAATGCCCACAGGGCCTTGGAAGATACGGAAGTGCGCGCTCCGCATGAAGGACGCATCGTTGGTCTCTCCGTATCGACAGGAGAGATGGTCATACCATCCCAGTCGCTTTTCACGCTCATCAATACGGAGGAGTGGTTCGTATCGGCCAACTTTCGCGAAATTGATCTCATGCGGGTGAAGCAGGGCGATTGCGTGACGGTTTACTCCATGATCGATCGCCGTACCCCGATAAAAGGTGTTGTAGACAGCATCGGATTCGGAGTCTTGTCGGCGGATCGCATTAATGTTCCAAGGTCGGTCCCCTATGTCGAGCCATCCCTCAACTGGGTGCGCGTGGCACAGCGATTCCCTGTACGGATTCACCTGCAGGAGCCGCCTGAGCAGCTCGTACGCATCGGCGCTAGCGCCATCGCGGAGGTCGATCATGGTAGCGCGTGCAGATGAGGCGATGCCCCAAAATAACGCTTGGCTCCTTCTTACGCGTTACTCTCCGGAGCGCCTTTCGTTCGCGCTGAGGCTCGCCCTTATCTGTGCCCTCGTTGCTTTGGTTGCCGAGATATACAAAACGCCTGAGATCGCTCTGACCGTCTATGTAGTCTTCTTCCTCAATAAACCAGACCGTGTAGGGAGTATCGTTCTCTCGACTGCATTCACGATCATCATCGCCATCATCGTCGGATTCCTGTTAGTGATCGCATCGCCCGTCCTCTCAAGCATTCCCCTGCGCGTGGGAGCCATGGCGGCAATCTCATTCACCCTCATGTTTCTGGTTTCTGCGAGCAAGCTCAAGCCGATCGGGTCAACTCTCGCGCTCGTGATTGCATACGCGTTGGATCTACTAGGCTCTGTTCCTCTTGGTGAACTGGTCACGAGAGCGTTCCTGTACACCTGGCTATTCTTCGCTATCCCAGCAGCAGTCTCGATTGTCATCAATCTCTTGTTCGGAGCGGCCCCTCGCAGTCTCGCACAAAAGGAACTGGTAGCACGGCTTCGTACTGCAGCAAAGGCTCTGCAAACAGACGAGGAATCGATCCGCGAGTTGAATCAGCTACTCGCTGAGGGAGACGAAGAAACGCAGAAGGAGCTACGGCTCTCCTCCATCGAACACAGCAGTCGTCCAGAAGATCTCGACGGCCTCAAGACCTCATCCGATGGGGCGACTACAATCCTCTCTGCTGTGCAGTTCATGGTCACCGAAGCTGACGCGCTCCCATCGACCGAGACACGCTCGGTAATGCAGTCAACCCTCCTCAAGATGGCAGCGATCGTCGAGAAGGGCGGCTATCCAGCCCTCGTCGAACCGATTCGAGTAGAAGGCGACTCCGACGATCTCGTTGGCTCCTCCATCAGGTTCTTCAACGCCGGTCTGACCCAATTTGGAGAACTGCGCTCCGCTCCATCGAAAGAAAAAAAAGCCAAGTCAGGATTCTTCCTTCCCACTGCCTTCTCCAATCCGGAGCACGTGCAGTACGCGTTCAAGACAACTCTGGCAGCGATGACCTGCTACCTCATCTACTCCACCCTGAGCTGGCCCGGCATCCACACTGCTCTGATCACCTGCTTCATCGTATCGCTCGGAACCGTCGCGGAAACCGTAGAGAAGCTGAAGCTGCGAATCCTTGGCTGCGTGGCAGGAACCGTTGCCGGACTCAGCATCATGATCGGAGTCATCCCTCTGACAACCGACATCGGACACCTAATGGTAG
>NZ_JAEDXW010000044.1:0-11164 GCF_036877565.1 Edaphobacter sp. HDX4 | reverse complement strand
TCGAGTGCATTAACGGACGGCATCAGAAACCAACGGTGGCCAAATAGCGAGGTTGATCTTCTCCGTAGGACAGTCGGTCATCCAGCTTGGAAAGTCGCAACCATCATCCTGTTGTTCTTCGCGATCGCAGCGGTATTCAGGCGAGCTATTTTCGATTTCTCTTGGGCGTTGCTGATTCTGGGGCAAACGATGGAACAAATTCGAAATGCAGTGCGACCCCCGCGGAATCCTCCAACACCGAGTACTCGTATCCAGTTGGATAGCCGAGTACCACTACGTTCTGACCACTGGGGCGAACGCTAACTTTGCATTGCAGCAACAAACCGCATACTCAACGCGCTGCCAAATCGTACCGGTTTTGCCACTTTTCGGTTTGCTGCATCATCGTGTTGCCATGCGGAATCACTGGAATACAAAATGCACCACTAAAGGGTGCGGACACCGTAAGGGTAATCATCAGCTTAGCTATGGAGCCGGGCTATCAGGCCTTGCATCGGTTGGATATTGCGACGTGGCCGACGCGCGCGTGAATGCCGACTTCGTAAGGCGGAAATGTCTCTGCAAGGGCTTCAGCGATGGGAAGCGGTGGAAGGATGGGTCTTTCCCCGGAGCAAGCCGCAGCTATAGAGGAGCATGAGCGAAAACAGATTCCTCTCGGTCGCCGTGGTGTACCCGAGGAGGTGGCCCGCTGGATCATCTCACTTGCAAACTCGGAGAACGAGTGGGTTACTGGACAAGTCTTAGGCGTTGATGGCGGACTCGGGCTCACTTAGCTGAGAGGTCTTACGATGCCCCTCTGACCGAGGTGGTTGAGCTATTCGTCCGTTGGGAACTCAAACAAGAGGAAGGATATGTTTAGAAGGAGCACAGTCGCGTTTGATGAATCAGCGGAAGCTCGTAGAGCGTTACAGGCAGCAATCGAATTGGCCAAAACACTTCGCGCTAGTCTCACCGTAATCAGCGTCATTGAGCCTGCTCCTATTTACTTTTCGTTTTCGACCTCGGCTGCTCCCTATATCCGATGGTCTGACGAAATGCGAAATAGGTACATTACGATACAAGAGAAGGCTCGCAAGTTTGCAGAGGACGCTGGGCTCTCCATTGAAGCCGAACTCTCAAAAGGAGCTGAAGTGGAGAGCATTCTCGAAGCGGCAAAACATAACCAATCTGACCTCCTTGTTATTGGCATGCCCAAACACAATTGGATCGTCGGTCATACTGCCCAAGAAGTAGCAGAGCGCGTCCCTTGTGCGCTATTGGAAATCAGATAACTATCGATTTCAGGGGCCCAGGTTTAATCAGAGGCTTCATGAAGCTTTCACAATCTTCACAAAATGATGTGAATTTCGGGTACAAGTTTGGGTACAGACATCAGATTGGCTTACTTACGTTCGAGTTCGCTAAACCACTGGCAATAAGTGCCTTGGATCGTTTTGAACTTACGCTCAATTATTTTTCATGACTTACAACAATCATTAGCATTCAAAATCCGTCGAGGGCAACCTCGTGGGGGTTCGAACCCCCCTCCCAGCACCAGCAAAATCAATGGTTTACTAAATCAGCGCAACTTCGCGGTTGCGTTTTTCTGTGCCCAAACTGTGCCCAAAGTTAACGAGCGCTCTAAAATTGGTGCACGAATAATCGAGAATATTGCGCCAATGAGTCTGACGGCCTACCACGCCAAGCTCTTTGCTCATGAGTTGACGAAACGGTCCAGTTCGGACAACGTGGACAAACTCGCGTCTGCGCTTTCTGACGCCCAAGTCTCAGCATGTGTCGCCGCAGGGAATGGTCTCGGTGGAATGGTTCAGAGCTAAGCCGCCGTATCTACCACTGCGTCCGTTGTGCTCCGGGCCTTCCTGCTGTTTGCGTGCTTTCGGCGAACTTGCCGCTGGGCCACGTAGATCAGGCCCAGGAGAGTCACGGCGAGCAGTGTGAGTGCATAGATGCCGTGCAACTGCGGCACCTCTCCATAGAGCAGCGCCAGCCCAACGAATACGAAGAACAGATGCGCACAAAAGACTTCAAGTGAAGCACGTCCCAATGTGATGAACGGCTCGCGCGAGATGACCCAACGCACGGCGCTCCGCAGCCCGTAGAGAACAACGACAAGTGCGACGAGGTTCAGCAGTCGCAGCGGCGCCATCTGCCATTTGTCCAGCAGCCTCGCCAGAGAATCCTGCGTCAGGCCTGGACCCCACCAGGAGTGGCGTACACCGAGGAAGAAGACGCAGATAGCCCCAGCCACCCAGCGGCCCCACTGCGGGATGCGGCGCAGAGGCATTTGGCCTTCGATCGAACGCGCCCCCAACCACATGCCGATGATCCAGATCCATTGCCAGGCAAACAGATCGAACGCGCCCGATTCCTGCAGCGGGATCGGCAGATGGGTGACGCGCACCACGACCTGGTGCACCCATGTACGTAGGTGAAACTGTGCCAGCAGCCAGATCAGTGTGCTGCCCGCCACCACCGGTCGCCAGCCTCGCCGTGCAGCGATTGAGAATGCAAATGGCGAGGCGAGCAGAAAGATGACATACAGGGGTAGGATGTCGAGCAGGGGCGGGCAGTAGATGAGCAGCAGCGAGCCCACGACAGCTACGGCAGGATGTGCGATGTAGAAGTTCAGTAGATTCTCTAATGCAGCGCGGTGCCGGACCACCGCAAATGCCGCAGCAAAGGTGAAGGCCAGCAGCAACAGCGATACGTGATACGCATAGATCTTCAGCGCGCGCTTCCAGAGCTTCGTGCGCAACTCGCCGCTATGCTCCAGCGCCTGCTGCATGTAGACGCGGCCGACAAGCAGGGCGGAGATGCAGACGAAGCCCTCTGCCGAGGAGACGAACCCGAAGGGCTGGTTCACCAGGTCGCTCATCTGGGTGGGCAGATGGGTCAGCGTCATCCATACCAGGAATAAGCCCCGGAGCGCATCGAACTCCGGCTTGCGTGTGAGGTGCAGCCTTTGCAGACCTGCACCATTTGACCGCGGCTGTGGACTAGAACGAACGCTCCACATAATCCCTCCTGTCGGTCTCGACGCCGATTCGCGCGCCCTCGAATGCGAGAAGCATTGGGGGTAGAAGACAAATTCGCCCAGATGGCCTGTGCCTCGGGTAGGCTGCCCCCGATATCGTTCGCGCCTGCTGTGTCGCGATACAGCACAATGGGCAGCGCACCGACAGTATTTGAACGGTGCGGGTGCGTTGATCCAGACATCGAAGGATAGACAATCTCAGCCTCTCGTTATGCGGATTTACGTATCTCGGCCGGAAACTCAAGTACCTTTCCCCCGCTGGGTCAGCGGGATCAACTTCACGGGCGTGCGAAACCGTGTGGGAATATAGAACTCAATTACGTGTGCCATAGCCATCCTCCGATGGGTTATCTTCCGATAATCAAGGCAACCCAGATGCCAAAGTGGTAGATGACGGTAAGCGACTGGAAGAGTCATAAACAGGAGAGTTGTCGTGTAGAAACAATCGAGGCCGCTGTGAATACTCAGCGCCTCATTCCTTTGTGGCCATCGCGGATCTTGATTATGGTCAGGAATTTGAGTGTGGGTTGTGAGAACGCGGCGTCGTGAGCATATACCCGGATCAAACAAGGAACGATGACTAGACGACGCTCCGCGTCAAGATTCGGACAGAGCTGTCAACGGACTCACGCGAGCGGTACCGCTCCGCCTCAGCAGATATCCCATTGCGCGGCCGATTCTCTTCCTTTTCAGTCACCAGGACATGTGGAAGGCCGCGTGCTTCCCAACAACGAAGACGGAGATACAATCACGCGCGAGACAAGTCTTTACATATTCCGGCCACGCAACCAGCAGCGATTCAGTAAGAGCCGCACTCGAGACCTCTGGCTATCAGGTTGTAGCGCAAGGTAAGCGCCGACGAAATCATCAATCGTTTACGGCCAAAAACGACCTCGGTGGCCGGCGCAACGCTGTTCCTGCGAGCCGAACAGGAGTTGCAAATCGGCGGCAGGGCGAGCAACGCACAATATCAATACACGATTCAGAGCGCAAACTTGCAGGATCTGACAACGTGGGGATCTCGTCTGCTGCAAGAAATGAAGAAGCTTACAGGATTGCTAGACGTCAATACGGATCAACAGAACTTTGGCATGCAAGCCTCGCTTGTCTATGATCGTCCGACGGCCTCGAGACTCGGCATCACTCCGCAACTGCCGGACGATACCTTATATGACGCATTCGGGCAGCGGCAGGTCTCGACGATGTACACCCCGCTCAACCAGTATCACGTCGTGATGGAGGTTGAGCCGAAGTTCTGGCAGACCGCGGAGGGATTCAAGGACATCTATATACGGCCTGGTTCGGGCGGAGAAGTTCCTCTAAGCTGTCCCAAAAGCAAATGGTGGTTAAATCACAGCGCCTTCCTTCCTAAATGGGGCGGCGGAAAAAACCTAGCCTGCAAAATTGGCACCGGACAGAACCGAACTGCATGACAGAACATCATTTAAAATATTTAGCTATGGGCAGGACCGTGAGAGCCTCGCCGAGAGCAGGATGCCATTATTGCGAGTTTCGAATTTGGCCGCGCGACCGATCGTAGCCGTTGTGTTGCGCTATGGCGTGGCTGTGTTGTCGGTTGCGCTGGCCTTGGCCATAGCGCTCACATTGCGTCGCTACAACTTGCCGCATCCATTCACCTCCTTCTCGTTGGCTGCCGTTGCAATAACGTTTTGGGTTGCGGGGACAGGCCCAGGGGTTGTCGCTCTTGTTTTGTCGTCTTTGGCGATGCGCCGTTTTGTTATTCCCTTCGAAATTGTTCCCACCGGTCCCTCTCTGGAATCCTACGTGGTCGTTTACGGATTATTTGGACTCCTAGTCAGCTGGTTCAGTGCTTCACGCAGGCGTGCAGAACAATTGCTGACGGAGGCGCGGAACGAGCTGGAAGTCCGGGTTGCGGAGCGAACTGTTGAGCTCACGCAGGCCAACGACAAGCTGAAGCTGCTGCTGGAGCTGACGAACACCGCCGTTTCGAATGTTGAGATCCATGAGGTCCTTAGAGCGGTGATCGCAAGTGTCCGTCAGATAATGCAATCCGATTTTGCCTGCCTGGGCTTGCCGGACACTGATCCTGCCCAGTTAGGAGCCTATGCGCTCGACGCCGAGGGCGACGTGAACTTGAGCGCGGTCGAACCGCTCCTCAAGGGAGAAACCGCTCCAGGTCATGTATTTCGCACCGGCAAGCTCTGGGCCGGCAAGATGGAGGACCTGCTCGAGAGCCGCGCGGGAAAAAACATCTTTCTCGCGATGGAGATCGAGACTGTATGCGTGCTGCCGATCCTGAGCCGACATCGCGCACTCGGCATTTTGGTGCTCGGCAGGCGAGGGCACGATCCGTATACGCAAGATCAGATGGACTTTCTGGAGCAGATTACTAAGCAGATCGCCGTCGCTGTGGAGAACGCCCTGTCCTATCGTGAGATATCGGAACTCAAAGATAAGCTCACCCAGGAAAAGCTCTATCTTGAAGATGAGATTCGCACGAATGCTAATTTTGAAGAGATTATAGGACAGAGTGACGCACTGCGCCGCACCCTGATGGATGTGGAAACAGTGGCTCCGACGGATTCCACGGTGCTCATCTATGGCGAAACTGGCACGGGGAAGGAATTGATCGCGCGCGCCATACACAATCTCAGCCCGCGCCGCGGGAAAACGTTCGTAAAGCTGAACTGTGCCGCGATCCCGACCGGTTTGCTTGAGAGCGAGCTCTTTGGTCACGAAAAGGGTGCATTCACAGGGGCCGTGGCTCAGCGCATCGGTCGCATGGAACTAGCCAACCACGGCACGCTATTTTTGGACGAGGTCGGCGAGATTTCCCTCGAGCTGCAGCCGAAACTGCTGCGTGTGCTCCAGGAGCGTGAGTTGGAGCGCTTGGGAAGCAGTCGAACCTTTCAAACCGATGTCCGTCTTGTCGCGGCGACGAATCGTGACTTGGCCGCAATGGTCGAAGACCAAAAATTTCGGTCTGATCTCTTCTTCCGCTTAAATGTGTTCCCGATTCGAGTTCCTCCATTACGCGAGCGTCAGGAAGATATTCCACTCTTGGTGCGGCATTTTTCAGAAGAGTATGCCCGCCGGATGAACAAAAAGATTGAGACGATCCCTTCCGAAACTATGAGGATTCTGTGCCGGTATTCCTGGCCGGGCAATATTCGGGAGCTGCAGAACGTAATCGAGCGGGCCGTGATCCTCTCACAGGGGTCCACACTAAACGTGCCTGTCGGCGAGCTCACGCCTGACGCCCACGCCGCACTACCTGCCAAGGGCGCCGGCGTGAGGTCCACGATACGCAGACCGGTGCGGAGCATTCTCACCGATGTTGATCGCGATCAAATCATCCAGGCCCTTAATGAAACGGGCGGTCTGGTTGGGGGGCCGAATGGCGCTGCCAGCCGCCTGGGATTGAAACGTACTACGTTCATTACCCGAATGAAGAAGTTAGGCATTCTTCCGGACGGGACGTTGAAATCTCCCGGAGCGAGCGTAACTACTTCTGAAGACGACGACCATTGAGTTACACGCCCTCCTGACACACACCTACGATCCATCGTGCTTCAAGTGCAGTCGGTCGGCATTCGCGTTGCAGATTCAAGCGGTCTCCCTCGTTTGTGATCGGGTTTCGGTCTGCTGTCCAGCCTTGTTCGACTTTCTAAACCACACCAGTCCAAGAGGAGGCGGCTGCCCCTCTTTGGCCGTTTATTCGAGACCGATGTGCGAGTAATTCCAGCTCACTGTGGACATCGCAGCCCTGATGCTCGCGCCGAGCCAAAGGGTCACTGACAAGCGTTCGTCCAATCCGTAGTGCAGCGTCCCTTAACAATAAAGGGAATTATCCAACCGGTTAGGCGTCTCCAGAGCAAATAGACCATCCGCCTGTCAGCTTAAGACTTGGAAACACGCAAGGTGTCGACAGGCAGAGAGTGTCGGAAGTGACGCCACCTTGACACCGGCCTTCCGACAGTGCCGACACCGCTACGATGGCGGTCTCACTAATCCACCTAACAGCCAATGATTCATCCGTTTGCAGAAAGATAGCAAATCTTCTCTGAATGGCATTCGCCTTGCCTTTGTTAATGATGTGAAAACGAGGGCACGAGGCCGAAGCGTGGCTCAGCAGGCCCTAAAGAGGAGGTGAAGTATTCGGTAGCAAGGCTCGGAAGTTCCTGTTCTAACTCGTTCTGAAAACTAAAGTCAGTCGATAGATGAAAAAAGGAGATAGGAAAATGAGAATCAACAAATTTGCTCTTCTAATTGCTTTGGCCATTGCATCGGTGCTGTTCTTCGAAGTTGCCGCTCATGCCGATGAGGCGGACCAGTCCACCAAAATCACGTTCAGCCAGCCGGTCGAGATTCCCGGCCATGTTTTGCCGGCAGGAACCTACCTGTTCAAATTGGCCGACGAGAACGACCAGAACCTAATCCAAATCTTCAATGCTAATGGAACTCGCGTGTTTGCGACTCTTCAGACCATTTCCGTGGGACGCCAGGAGCCGACCGGAGACGCCGTGGCTACCCTGGCGGAACAACCCGACGGAGGGCCCGATGCGCTCCTGGACTGGTTCTTTCCCGGGAACACGATCGGCCATGAATTCAGGTATTCCAACAAAGAAGAACAACAACTAGCGCACGACCGGCAGCAGACGATCGCAGCTAATGAAACTGCCCAAGCTGGCGATTGAAGAGTTGGCCTGGCATTCACTCACTTCAGCCTGAATGTGGCGCCAATTTGGGTGAATGTCAGGCCAAGCGCCAGAAAAACCGAAGCAAGCAGAGCAAAAAGGAGCACGTCATGAAAGTTAAAAACCTTTTAGCAGTATTGTTCGCGGCGTTTCTTCTCACATCCGTCGCTGCGTGGGCAGGTGTAACCACCGACTACGACCACACTGTGGACTTCGCCCACTACAAGACTTACTCGTGGGGCAAGATCCAGACAGCCAATGGTCTTTGGGATGACCGCGTGAAAGACGCCGTAGCCAGCCAATTGGCTGCAAAAGGATGGTCCGAGGTGCCATCAGGCGGAGACGTGGTCGTCACTGCACGCGACGCCATCCATAACCAGCAACAGCTCAACACGTTCTATGACGGGTTTGGTGGTGGAAGGCGCTTTGGTGGAGGGATGGGTATGTCGACGACATCCGTTGACAATATTAAGGTCGGGACGCTGCTTGTAGAACTGTTCGACGGACAGTCCAAGAACCTTATCTGGCAGGCCTCGGCAACCGACACACTGTCCAGCAACCCAGACAAGAACGAAAAGTCGCTCGACAAGAACGTTCAGAAAATGTTCGTGCACCTTCCGACACAGCCCAAGAAGTAATTGAGGTGCGATGATGTTGCATTAACTCAGCATTTCGTTCGTCTGGTCTCGTTCGCAGCAGGGGGCACTCTGAGTGCCCCCTGCCAGAAAAATGTGCCGCAACCGCAGAGGATGAATCAGGCGCTCCAGGGAATCCACGGCCCGCGATCAATCGACCAGGAACTTGACCACCTGACAAAGGATCTGGAACTCACTGGGAACCAGCGAAATCAGATCAGACCGCTGCTCGAGGAGCACCACAACAGGATTCAGGCCCTGCTCGACAAGGCTCCGACTGTCTCACGGGAAGCGCTCGAACTAACGTTGTGTTCCAAAAGGATCTCGGCCCGAACACCGCAAGACTCGCAAAGAACATCGGCAAAGATACGCCGTATTTGAGTTGGCAGCTGGCCGAATCAACGTAACTCTTGGGGAGAACCATGCCAAAACTCACCACTGTCGACACACCCCGCCGGAAATGCGGCTCATTCTGGAAGGACGCCTTACAGGGCCTGAGAGGGCCTTGGTCGTGATGAAACGCGAAGGAGCGACGTTCCTAGCCACTGACCTCCGAGGCAAACACGTGCTCAAGGGCCTAAAAACCAGGGCGAGGAAAACAAAGTGGCAGCAGGGATGTGCAAGGGTGTTTGCCCACTATGGGCGGGAGTATCGATTGCAATGAGAGTTTTTCTGCATTTAGCATTGGCGGCCTCAATTTTTCCGGGAGCTATTTGCCTGGCTCAGCAAGCAAATCCGGGTAAGGCGCGCCTAAGCTCTGGGTCGGATCATACGCTTGCCGAACTTCATCAGATTCGCTTCGGCAATTTAACAGCTCTTTGATCGAGGTTGCGAATAAGGTCTCTCCTGCGGTGGTTCAAATCATGGCCACGGTATACTCGCCCACCTAGGCCACAGGCCACAATAACAATGTCGCGGTGTTAGCGCGAGAACATGCAATCGGATCAGGCGTAATTCTTGCTTCCGACGGGTATATCGTTACGAATGCTCACGTCGTGGAGGGCGCGCACCAGATTCAGGTGGTTCTGCCGGAACGGAATGGTAGTTCTCCGTTCGACATCTTCCCGGTAGGAAAGCGAAAGGTTCTCGAGGCCAAGCTGATAGGCGCTGACAAAGAAACGGATCTCGCGGTCCTCAAAGTGGATGCTGACCACCTGAACGTTTTGCCGTTGGGGGTAACTCGCTCCGTCGATCCGGGCTAAGTGGTCCTCGCAGTGGGCAGCCCAGAGGGATTGCAGAGTTCGATCACCATGGGGATCGTTAGTTCAGCGTGGCGTCAAATGGATCCCGACCAGCCAATGGCCTACATACAGACGGATGCACCCGGAAATAGCGGTGGTGCGCTCGTCGATCTCGACGGCTACGTGGTGGGTTTGAATACTTTCATTTTGTCAGAAGGTGGGGGAAGTGAAGGGCTCGGTTTCGCTATCCCCGCGCGCATTGTGAAACTCGTTTATGAAGATCTCCGCAAATACGGCCACGTGCAACGTCTGGAAATCCAGGCAAACGCACAGGAAATTACGCCCGCAATGGCGAAAGGCTTAGGGCTCTCCGAGGATTGGGGTCTTATCATCTCGGATGTCATACCTGACGGTCCGGCAGGAAAAGCTGGATTGCAAGTGCAAGATGTTGTCTACGCGGTGGACGGTCGACGAATCGCCGGTCTTCCTGGTTTCACGGCTGCACTGTATCTGCATGCGCGGGATAAACCTCTGAAGCTCGATGTCTTGCGCGGTACGCAAAAAGTGTCGCTGCTCGTTTCCGCGAAGCTGCCGTCAGACGCGCATGATGATCTCGTCAATCTCGTCGATGCACACAGCCTCATCGGCCGTCTGGGCGTATATGTTGCCGACTTGCATGACAATAAAGTTCGTGCTGCGCTTTCGGACTTGCGCATACCTTCCGGAGTGGTAGTAGTCGCACAATCTTCAGAACTAAACTCTGTCACCTATGGCCTCCGCGAAGGCGATATCATTCATAGCCTGAACCAGACTCCAGTCGATTCGGTCGAGCAGCTGAGGTCGATGCTAAGGGATATGAAACTGGACCAAGCGGTTGCGCTACAGATCGAACGCGCCGGGAAACTGCAATACGTCGCCTTTGATTGGGATGACTGAAGGTCCTCGGCATTAGGGAATCTCTGCACAAACTCTGTCAGGATGACGATTTGTCATCCAGCCTCATTGGGGCTTCATTTCGAATGGCACGCGCAAACCCCATAGGAGAAACGGTTTTGAACACTTCAACGTATGGCAATGGAACACTTCCCAAAGCAATTCGGTCGCGCATGATTCATGGAGTCAATGGCCTCGATGTTCATATCCTTGAGGCCGGTTATGAAAGCCCCGGTCGGCCGCTAGTACTGCTTCTACATGGGTTTCCGGACTTGGCCTACGGCTGGCGACGCGTTATGCCAATTCTGGCTGACGCTGGCTACCATGTTGTAGCCCCCGATCAGCGAGGCTTTGGCCGCAGCACCGGTTGGGTGAATGACTATAACACCCAGCTAGAGCCCTTCAGCATAATGAACGTGACGCGTGACGCCCTTGCGTTGGTTTCGGCGTTGGGATACCGGCGTACGGCAGTGCTCGTTGGACACGACCTCGGCTCGCCCGTAGCGGCCTACTGCTCACTAGCCCGACCTGATGTCTTTCCCTCAGTGGTTCTGATGAGTGCACCTTTTCCCGGTCCGCCGGCATTTCCATTCAACATTGCGGATAACAAGTCAGTCGCAGCTCAACCGAACAATGAAGGTCAAAAGTTAGCGACGACGCTTGCGGCCCTCAACCCTCCCAGAGAGTATTACCAACAATACT
>NZ_JAEDXW010000043.1:0-11996 GCF_036877565.1 Edaphobacter sp. HDX4 | reverse complement strand
GAGGCTTCGCTCAGGATGCCACCTTCGGGAAGGCGATTTGGATTGGGTGAGGTTCTGCAAAATCCCAGGTCTCAGAATCGAGACCTGGGGCACCCGGCGGTGTTCTCTCTATTGGAGGTGTTTGCCGGGTTCAGAGAAACATCCCCACCCGTCGTTATATCCACCCATCGTGTCTGCGACATCTTGGAGCTCTCGTTCGAAATCACTGATTCCTGCTTGAGATGGAATCATGTTTTTGACGACGACAACATCCCATGGATGACTCTCCTTCGTCTGGGTGAATCGGATGGTAACCGGATAGCCTGCTTTGCGGAAATTTTCCGCAAACTCTTCGGCTGTCAAATCGGTGGAGAAAACGACAGTAAAGTCGATGTCGCGCGCACGGCTAATGTCATCTCCTTCCGCCTCCAATCGCCGAAGCGCGTCCCCGTTCTCGTCGTGCGGATGAATCATGGTTGGGATCCCTTCTTCGAGCAAAACAGAATGATCAGGAGTACTCTACTTTGCTCGGAATGGCGTCTGATTTGGGAGTACTAGTCTGCTATGCCAAACCGTTGCGGGAGATGACCTCTTTGTAGAAGTGGGCGCTCATCTTGGGCGTGCGCTTCTGAGTCTTGAAGTCGACGTAATGAAGGCCGAAGCGGTAGGCGTAGCCGTCGGCCCACTCGTAGTTATCCATGAAGGACCAGCAGAAGTAGCCTTTGACGGGAACGCCCTCGGTGACTCCGCGATGGAGCTGCGTGAGGTAGTTGCGAAGGTACATGACGCGGTCGGAGTCGTACACGTGGCCGTCGGGGGTGAGGACGTCGGTGGAGGAGGCTCCGTTTTCGGTGATGTAGATCTCGCTGACTCCCCAGATCTCGGCGATGAACTTGGGAGCCCAGTAGAGACCCTGCGGGCCGACTCGCAGCCAGGAGCTCATCATGTGCGGATACGACTCGGGTGCGGGGATGATGGCGTAGCCACGGGCGTTGTCGTCGGCGCGGACCCAGGTGGTGGTGTAGTTGTTGAGGCCGACGAAGTCGATGGGTGAGCCGATGGCCTTCATGTCAGCCTCGGTAAACTTCGGCGCGTCGGCTCCGTGGTGCGAGAGGTAGGCCTCGGTGTATTTGCCTTCGAGCACGGCGGTAAGATAGCCGGCGTTCTCTTCGCGCATGGCCTTGCGGGCTGCCTCGATGTGCTCGGGAGTTTCGACGATGGGAGAGCAGGCTTCTGCATTTTCCGCGAGGCCGACTTTGACTCCGGCTTTTGCGTGAGCGCGGATGGCCTGTACGCCGAGGCCGTGAGCGAGAACAGCGTTGTGGCGCACCTGGTTGACCTTGGCTACGGGAAGCTTGAGGCCGGGTGCGTGGCGTCCGTCGCGATAGCCGATGTCGACGAAGGAACGCATCTCGTTGAGGGTCATAAAGTGGGTGACGCGGTCGGAGAGATGCTGCGCGACATAGCCGGCGTAGTTGGCGAAGGCTTCGGAGGTCTCGCGCGACTGCCAGCCGCCGTACTTGTCTTCGAGTACCTGGGGGAGGTCCCAGTGGAAGAGGGTGCAGTAGGGCTGGATTCCGTTAGCAAGAAGCTCATCGACGACGCGGCTGTAGAAGTCGATGCCCTTGGGATTGGGGGTTCCGGTTCCGTTGGGGAAGATGCGGGGCCAGGCGACGGAGAACCGATAGGTCTGGAGGCCCATCGCTTTCATGAGCTGAATGTCTTCTTTGTAGCGGTGGTAGTGATCGTCGGCGACGTCGCCGGTGTCTCCGTTGTTGGTCTTGCCGGGGTGTGGGAGAAGGTGTCCCAGATGGAGACGCCGCGGCCGTCTTCTTTTACGGCGCCTTCGACCTGGTAGGAGGCCGTCGCGGAGCCCCATAGAAAACCTTTGGGGAAGGATTGGGGGATCGGGGCTTTTCCACTGGTTGAGAGCGTGCTCGCAGCCTCTGCGGAGAGGGAAGGCAGGAGGACCGGCGCGAGAGCGGCGGAGCCGAAAAGGCGACCAAATTCACGTCTGGAAAATCGATTGAACACTGGGTTTCCCTTCTCGAAAGTGTCAGGGAAGTGTATCCGCTCGGGGTGATAACTGCCAATGATTGTGGCGGCTAAAACGCGTTAGCAGAGTCTTGTCCCGAGATTCAGGCGGCTGACAGGCGCACGACTGAGCACTATTGATTTGGGTGCTGATGCCGGAGGAACCCCTTGGCAGAGGAGGGGGTGGGGCAGGAGAAGGCAAGGCTTCTGCTGTCACAATTCACATCCTGTTTACCCGATATTAACTTTGCCCCGCATCCCTATTGTTGGGAGACTGCTATGGCAAAGGTGATCGACACCAACCGGAGTGATTTCTCGGAGATGGATAACGCGGAGATCTCGAGGGAACACTGGAAGATCATGTTTATCTCGGGAATGGGTTTCTTTACGGATGCTTACGATCTCTTCATCATCGGCGTGGTGATGGCGTTGTTGAAGCCCATGTGGCATGTGGGCAAGGTAGAAGAGGGTCTGGTTGAGTCGACGGCGCTGCTGGCGTCAGCTCTAGGTGCGCTGCTCTTTGGCCGGGTCGCAGACATGCTGGGGCGCAAGCGGATCTATGGGTTTGAGGTGTTAGTGCTTGCCGCAGGTGCAATAGCATGCGCTTTTTCGCCAAGTATATGGTGGCTGATTGGCTTCCGCTTCATTCTGGGGGTTGGGATCGGCGGGGACTATCCTGTCTCCGCGACGATCATGAGCGAATATGCCGGCAAGAAACATCGTGGAATGCTGGTGACACTGGTCTTCGCGATGCAGGCAGCGGGCCTCATCGTCGGTCCTCTCCTGGCGGCGACGTTACTTGCAACGCACGTATCCCACGACCTTATATGGCGCCTGTTGCTTGCCTTCGGTGCGCTGCCCGCGCTGGCAGTGTATGGTGCGCGCCGTCATCTCCGGGAGACGCCGCGCTTTCTCAAAGCCTCTGGACATGAAGAGGATGAGTCGGGGAGGTTGAAGAAGTCAGAGCATTTCGATAAGAAGACTCACTCAGTCTCCTTCTGGGATGGCTTTCACCGTCTCGTGGACAACAAGATGATTCTGGCGCGGCTGATTGGCGCGAGCGCCGCATGGTTCCTGATGGACTTTGCTTACTACGGCAACACTGTATCGAGCCCGCTTGTATTGTCGGCGCTAGGCGAGGATCACACGTTGCTGCAGAAGACGCTGACACAGCTGGGTATCTTTGTCGTGTTTGCGGCACCAGGATATGCAGTTGCGGCGCTCACCATGGACCGGATCGGACGCAAGAGAATTCAAGGTCTTGGATTCTGTCTGATGGCAGTGATGTTCGGTCTGCTTGCACTGATTCCGAATATCGAGAAGCTGACCTACCCCTTCCTGGTCATCTATGGGCTTAGCTATTTCTTTACCGAGTTCGGTCCGAATGCGACTACGTTTGTGTATCCGTCCGAGATCTTCCCCGTGCGGGTTCGGACCACCGGTCACGGAATCGCTGCAGCGATGGGAAAGATTGGTGGCTTTATCGGCGTCTTTACCTTTCCATTCTTTATGCATTGGCATGGATTGCCTGCCGCTGAAGGTGCCGCTGCCATCGTAAGTATCCTGGGACTGATTGTGACGATCTTCCTACTGCCGGAGACGAAGGGGAAGAGTCTCGAGGAGCTCTCAGAAGAGCCGTCAACGCCGATCGAAAGAGCCTCTGCCGCTTAGTGTATGGAGGAAAGGCGATGAGATACAAGGAGCAGCGGAGTCAGACTTTGACGGTGGCTGCTGCGAGAGTAGCGCTGTCCTTGTGCTTTCGGCGGATCCAGCGGTTGATGGGCTCGGTGTAGAAGGAGGCGACAAGCCATCCTGCTGTTCCTGCAAGGATGATGGATGCAAGAAACAGGACGGGGACAGCATGCATGGGTTTGCCGAGCCGAACGAAGATTTGAAAGAGTGCCAGAACGACGAAGATGTGGGTGAGATAGATCTCGTAGCTGTGTCGACCCAGGCTGAGGATGGGGGCGAAGAGGCGAGGGGCGCGCCATGAGGATTGGGATGCCGCTGCGATTACGAGACAGGTGCCCAGCGCGAGTACGGTCATGTTGAGGCCGTTTCTTCCGAGCCCCCAGAGATAGGCTTCGATCGAGAAGCCGAGAGAGAAGACGAGCAGTCCGGCACCGAGAGTTCCGCAAAGATAGATTGCGGTTTTAGGAAGGCGTCGCTGTGAGAGGAGGAGTGCGGTGATGCAGCCGAGGGCGATGGCATCCATGCCGCCGAGGTAGGAGTACTCCCGCCAGACGGGGTTGGGATTGAAGGCTCGCGATCGCGCGAAGGGACCGGCTATGACGAAGAGCATCAGCACGAAGAGCAGAGCTTTTTCTTTACGCAGGACGCGGGCGGCGACGGGGAATACGAGGTAGAAGATCTCTTCGACGGAGAGAGACCAGAGGATATCCCAGGCAGCCGGAAGATAGCCTCGCGTGGCTTCGAGATAGTTGATGTGAAACGTGAGAGCGGCCAGGAGAGCTCGTCCGAGTCCACCGGTTTGCGGCGAAACAATGTAGCCGGTGACATGTGTGAGGTGCAGTGCGCTGAGGATAGCGAGAAGGAGAAGCATCAGCGGTGCGATGCGAGCGAAGCGGAGGAGATAGAAGTCAGAGATGGAGATTCTGGGGAGCGAGCCCCAGCGGCGGATGCTTGTCGAGGTAATGAGAAAGCCCGAGATCACGAAGAACATCTGCACGCCGAACTGGCCGTTCCACACGAGGGAGTAGACGAGTTGTGGAGGAAGGCCTTTCGTGTAGGGAACGTGGGCGGAGAGCAGCCGCATGTTGACGTGGTTCGTCAGGACGAAGAGGATCGAGAGGCCGCGCAGAAGATCGATGCCATCGATACGGCTCCAGCTTCGGGCGACAGGTCCTGGGACAGGCGAGCTCATCTCCTTGAGTATCGTCTGACCGGTTGAGTTGAAGCTGAATTTTTCGAAGCGATACGTCAGCGGAACTTACTTCAGCACCCACGGTATTTCTGCGTCGGGATGAGAGCGAAGGCGTTGCAGGCTAGCGGCTCCGAATGAGAACCGCGGTGGCATCGTTGGCACTGTCTGAGCCTTGGCCGAAGAGTTGCACTTCCTCGATCAGACCCTTGATGCAGGCATTGGGTTGAAGGAAGTGGTGGAGCAGCCGTGTCGATCCATACTCTTCCTCGTCGCGATTCATGGCTTCGGTGATGCCGTCGGTGTAGAAGAGCAGTTTGGTTCCGGCGTTGAGCTTGAGGGTATGTTCGGGATAGGAAGATGCGCCCAGTCCCAGAGGCATGCCGGTGTCGATCTCGAGGAAGCTGCACTCTCCATTGATGAGGAGGGGCAGCAGATGTCCGGCGCTGGCGACGGTGATCTCACGCGAGCGGGCGTCGAGCACGGCGTAGATCATGGTCACGAACTTGCCCAGAGGAAAGTCTTCGCAGAGTGTCTGGTTGAGTCGCAGAAGCGTCTGGCCCGGTGAGGCATCGAGCTTCGCCAGCGATCGCAGAATGGCCCGCGTGGCGGACATGAGAAGCGCAGCGGCCATGCCTTTTCCGCAGACGTCGGCAAGGGCGATGCCGTAACGGTCCTGCCCGAGATCGATAAAGTCGAACCAGTCTCCGGCGACCAGCCGGGCGGGATGCCACGCGGTCTCAAAGGCGAACTCAGGGACGAGAGGAACCGCCTTGAGAAAGAGTGCCTGCTGGACGGCTCGCGCCTCCTCTGCCTCGTTCTGGATCGATTCGCGTTGCTGGCGCTCGTGTTTGAACCGGTGCGCATTCTCGATGGCGACGGCGATGTGTCCTGCTAGAGCTTCGAAGACCTGCAGATGGTCGTGGGGGAAGGCATCTGTCTGCATGTGGCCGATAGCGAGGACGCCTATGACTTCGCCATTGATCTTGAGCGGAAGAGCAGCCTCGGATCGGGTATTCAACTCATAGGCGATGTAATGGGGATCCACCGCCAGGTCGGGGGCGTAGCGCATCTGTCCACTGGCAGCAACCTGGCCGACCATGCCGCGGCAACCGTTCCGAAGGCGAGCTCCCTTTTTGTTGGCGGTATGGCCGCGAACACCGTGGAGAACCATCTCGTCTGTCTCAGGGGCACGCAGCCAGACGGAGACCTCGACGCAGCCGGTGGAGGCGATGATGTCTTTCGCGACGCGGTCCAACAGGGGATCGAGATCGAGGGTAGAGGTGATGAGCTGGGCTGCCCGTTGCAACTTCATCAGGGCCTGAACGAAGTTACACGGCGTATTTGAACGCAAGGCCGGAACGCAAAGAACGCCTGATTGCGAGATCGTTTCCATCCGATCCTCCTGGGGAGGGCAGGCCGGGCGGGGGTCTGACTCAAACTTTAGATGTTCGGGAGGATGGCGCGATGCCAAACTTTCCCGCCTGGGTCGTCGGTCAGGGGAGTCGCGCGGCTTCCGCTATAGGGTTCCAGTGGTCTCTGCCGCGGAGGAAGTTTCTGGGCTCGAACTGCTTTGCCTGCGCGGCGGTGAGCTGGTGTGTCCAGGAAGGGCGCTCGGAGGTTGCGGCTCCGGGGCCAGTGTTTCCGTACTCGGCATAGAACGCGGTCTTCTCGTTGGAGGTTTTGTTCCAGTTATTCCATCCC
Organism: Edaphobacter sp. HDX4; assembly: GCF_036877565.1. Lineage (NCBI taxonomy): Bacteria > Pseudomonadati > Acidobacteriota > Terriglobia > Terriglobales > Acidobacteriaceae > Edaphobacter > Edaphobacter sp. HDX4. The sequence continues at coordinate 5,398 of NZ_JAEDXW010000043.1, read as the reverse complement.
TGTGGGGCGATGGTTGCCGGGAGTTCGGTATTGAGATAGACGACGCGGGAGTAGGGCCGCCAAGGCCGCCCAAGGAAGAAGTAATGCCCGGAGAGTCCGGCCTCATCGGCAGTAACGCGGCTGTTGACGATGACGTAGCCGGTAGTCTGGTCGGCCGAGGTGCGCGACTGCGCGGTCAGGTAGCCGGGGGAGAGCTCGTGTAGCTCCGAGTGGTCGAAGACCGCCTGGGCGTTGCCGAAGATGAAGTCGACCGTGCCTTCGATGTAGGTGTCGAGGTAGTACTGGCGGCCGTAGTCGGCAAAGAGGGTGTCCTGGTGGCCGAGGATGCGGCAGTGCTTGAAGACGGCGCGGTCGGAGCGAACGGCGATGGCGACGGCCTGGCCGGTATTGCCGGCGGTGTTCTCGAAGGTCAGGTTGTCGGCCTCGAATCCTGGCGCGTCGACGCGGACGGTCTCGGTGAAGAAGGTTCCTCCGGCCTGCTTGGCGTTCATGGAGTTTGTGATGACGACGTCATCGGGTTTTTTACCTTTGCCGACAAAGGTGATGTTGGGGTGGTTCTGGGTGATGATGACGCGCTCGTGATAGATGCCGGGCTCGATTTCGATGTAGACGCGTCCATTTTTTCCGGCGAAGGGATGGTGGTCCATGGCCATCTGGATAGTGGGGAACTCGGTCGTGCCCTCAATGCCGGTCTTTACTCCGTGAGCGACGCGGACGTGGACGTCCTGCGCGGCGGAGCGAGAGGGAAAGGAACAGATGGAGGCAGTAAGGAGAAGTGGCAGGACCAATCGCATGGCAGAAAGGGTAGCAGGCGGGAGACATGGCTGGAAACGTCTGAGCTCAAGGGATTTGGGGTGTGGATTTCCAGATGTTAGAATGAGACGTGTGCCGGGTCCTACGCGACGTAATCCCGCCAACCCCGCCAGGTCCGGAAGGAAGCAACGGTAACGGGTCATTACGGGCGCAGTAGGTCGCCCGGTACATTTTTATGCCTCCCACCGTCACGATTGGCGGTTCCGGAACGGCGCACAAGGATCGCCCCACACATTCCCAGCCTCAGTCAACGCGTTGCAAGGGACCGGTCAGAGATGATCTGCCCGGACAGCTTTGTTCCGGAGCATAGATCCAAGCTCGCTTGTTTCTCTTCTTACCCTGTATCGAAGGATCGATTTGCGTTGCACTGCGTGTGTCTGCCATTGCCCCGGCGCGAGTGATGGAGTGACAGGCTGTATCTTCTTTAGAGAAAATGATGTCATCACGGGAAATGGGTTTGAACGACCCCAGGATATAGAGGTGAAAGTTTGAGTCTCACGTTGAAGCCGCGGACACAGGTGCGAGCGAAGATCTCTTCAGTAGGTGCTTATGTTCCACCACGATTGTTGACCAACGCGGATCTCGAGAAGATGGTTGAAACCAACGACCAGTGGATCGTAGAGCGAACGGGAATCCGGGAGCGACACCTGGTCGATCCTGGAGTTGCCACCAGCGACCTGGCAGTCGAGGCGGCAAAGTGCTGCCTGGCCAAACGGGGCGTGGACCCAAGCGAGATCGAGGTCATCATTGTTGCCACGGTGACCCCGGACATGTTGTTTCCGGCTACGGCCTGCCTTGTGCAGAACAAGCTGGGATCCAAGCATGCCTGGGGATTCGATCTTTCGGCAGCATGTTCGGGCTTTCCTTATGCGCTGCAGGTGGGGGCCAAGCTGGTCGAGAGCGGGATGCACAAGAAGGTACTCGTAATTGGGGCCGACGTGATGAGCTCGATCATCGACTACACGGACCGGACGACGTGCGTGATCTTTGGCGACGGCGCGGGCGCGGTTCTGCTGGAGCCGTGCGAAGAGGGCGAGATCGGCCTGATCGACTACTGGCACGAGATTGACGGCTCGGGCGGAGTGTCGCTGAATATGCCGGGTGGCGGCAGTCTTCATCCTCCAACGGCTGAGACAGTGGCCCAGAAGATGCACTACGTGCACCAGGACGGACAGGCTGTCTACAAGTTTGCTGTGCGTAAGATGGCGGAGGCAGCCGAGACGGTGCTGACCCGCAATGGCGTCAAGGGAAGCGAGCTCTCCTGCTTTATCCCTCACCAGGCGAATAAGCGCATCATCCTTTCGACGGCGGAGAGGCTGGGGATGCCGGAGGAGCATGTTGTCATCAACATCGATCGCTACGGCAACACGACGGCGGGAACGATTCCCCTGGCGATGCAGACGGCGCTTGATGAAGGCCGCCTGAAGAAGGGTGACCTTGTACTCCTTGCCAGCGTGGGAGCCGGCTTTACCGTCGGCGCTACGCTGCTGCGGTGGGAGTTCTAGAGCAGAACCCGTCTGGCGGAAGATTGACGAGGAGCGAGCCCTTTGTGGGCTCGTTCCTTTTTTGGTGTTCCAGCAATTTCCTGGGAACCGGAGGTAATCGTTTGCGTATACCTATCTATTAGATATATATCTCTAAGATATGTTGAAGGAAAAACAGGGAACGAAGACACGAACAGAACGGCCGACGCCGACCGCAACGGCGGATGCCCTGCTGGGCGTCCTGAGTATGGCGCCGATGTCGGGCTATACGCTGCGGTCGGTGATCGCTCAATCGATCGGCAACTTCTGGAGTGAGAGCTATGGGCAGATTTACCCCGCGCTGAAGCGGCTCACGGCAGAGGGACTGGTGGAGAAGAAGACTGAGCGGCAGAAGGGCAGGCCTGACCGGAACGTGTACTCGTTGACGAGCAGCGGCACGGAGCGGCTGAAGCGGTGGCTTGAAGTTCCGGCTACCACAGAGGTGCCCAGGAACGATCTTTTGTTGAAGCTCTTCTTCGGCGTTCATGCGCCGGTGAGCGCAAGCCGCAGGAATGTGGCGGAGTTCGTAGCCGGACAGGAGGCGGCGCTCGAAAGGTATGCGGCGATCGCGAAGGATCTGGAACGAAAGAAGAAGGACAACGAGGCAGTCAGGTTCTGGCTGATGACGTTGAGCTACGGGCGACATCACAGCACGGCGATGGTCGCGTGGGGCAGGGAGACGCTGAAAGAGCTGGACGCCATTGAGAAGCAGGGACGAAAGAGATCGACGACGAAGAAGACAAGCGGTTGATGAAGCGATAGAGGCGAGGAGGACGGCGATGCACGGACATGGATTGGATCCACTGTGGGTAAAAGTGTTTTTGACGATTCATATCGCTGCTGGAACGATGTCGTTTGTGCTGGCGCCGGTGGCTCTGGCGACGGCCAAGGGCGGCAAGCAGCATAAGCGCTGGGGCATGGTGTACCTGTGGTCGATGGGAGCCGTGGCCGCAACGGCGGTGCCGATGGCTTTCTTCTTCCCGGTGCGCTTTCTGGCACTGGTGGCGGTCTTCAGCTTTTATCTTGCATTTGCGGGCTATCGCGTTCTCCGCCTAAAAGATCTTGTTCGTGGCGGGCGTGCCCGGGCGATTGACTGGATTGCGGCCATCGTCACGTTGTGCTCCAGCCTGTTGCTGGCGTGGCTCAGCGTTTATCGGGCGTCATCGATTGAAGTGATTCCGCTAGTAGGCGTGATCTTCGGGTTTATCGGGAGCAGTGCGGCGGTGCGCCAGATGCTGACTTTCGTGTTCAAGCCGAAGGAGAAGATGTTCTGGTGGTATGGACATCTGGGCAATTTCATAGCCAGCTACATCGCGGCGTGGTCGGCGTTCAGCGTGGTGACGCTTGGAGGCTTGCTGGGAAATACCTGGTATGTGTGGCTGTGGCCTTCGATGCTGGGAGTTCCGGCGGTGATTGCCACGACGGGGTATTACAGGCGCAAGTTCGCGCCCAGGAAGCCGCGCGAAGCGACTGCGTAAGACAGCAATCAAAGAAAAGACCTTGTGAAGTGAGAGTTTGCAGGCTGCGGAGAAGATGGACGCGATGGTCCTCCAGCTATGCCGCGGTCTTTCCCTGAGGAGCAAGGTCTTGCGAAGCGTTGACGCTTCGCGAGGCCTTGTAGAGCTGCATGACGGCGATGCAGCAGCTTACAAGGATGATGCTCCAGGTGATGACAAGGATGGTCGTCGCGTACTTGGCGGAGAGGTGGTTCCAGAGCCGAAGGATGGGTGCACCGTAGTAAAGGCCCAGGCCCGCCGCGATGAAGTGACGGGCAGTACGGCTGATGATGAAGGCGGAGAGAAAGGTGCGCCTGGACATCTTGAGGGCTCCTGCGGCGAGCACAAAAGGCGCCAGCGGAACGGGCGGAGGAAGTATGGCGGGAAGCGCAACGGCGAGGATGGCGTGGTGCTCCATCCACTCTCGAACCAACTTGAAGATGCGAGGAGGGACACGCTTTTCGAGGAAGGCCATTCCTCCCGACTGTCCAATTCGATAGCTGAAGTAGCCGCCCAGTGCTGATCCGGCCGAGGCCACAAGAACGAGCAGAAGCCAGTTTTCGTGGCGCGCAGCCATCAGGACCAACATGAGATCCGTGACTCCGGGAATCGGCAGGGGAACGAAGGAGGAGTCGATGATGGAGACCAGGAAGAGGCCGAAAGGTCCAAAGCTAAACAGGAAGTGCATCAGAGCCGATCGCGGATGCGTAGGGGCCACCAACGCCAGCGCGATACGTCTGGCGAGATCGGCCAGAATCGAAGTGGCAGCCGTGGTGGTCATATAGATATGACGCTCAAGCAAGGTGTTGAGTCGCGTAATGGTGAAGAAAACCCCCCAAACGCCCTCAGGGTTACAGGAATCGGAGGTCGGGAAGGGAAGGCAAGATGCCGTATTGCGCGGCATAGCGGCGGAATAGCTGCATGGCGGAGACGCACTCCGGGGTGAGCTTGTAGTGGATGTTTATCGAAAGGTAATCATGAATGATGCTGGCCGGAACAGCGATACGGGGGGTCCATTCCCGGACGAGGTCTTCGATGTGTTCCAGGCCGTGATCGCGGGATTGGAGCAGGTCGTCGGCAATCTGCGTGGCGGTTATGTGGCTGGTGGAGAGAGCCTCGGGTCGGAGAGCCCAGACGGCCGCAACCCACGGTAAACCGGTTCGCGTCCGCCATTCGTGCGCAACGTCGAACCACTGGCAAGGCCCGACGGTCGCTTCGATCTGGGAGCGGTGTTCGAGTGCCAGCAGAGCGGGGTCGCCGATCAGCAGGGCGGCATCGGCCCGTTGGAGCATCGATATGGGATCGGCAGGCTGCGTGACGAACCCTGGCTGGGTTCCAAGAAAGTGGCGGAAGAGGATCTCGATATAGGCGCGGGAGCTGCGTGAGGCGTTGTCGGCGGCGACGGTCCGGACCGCCTCAAGGCTGTGGGATCCCTTGACGATGAGCTGAATCGAACGGACTTTGTCGAGAGAAGCGATGGTGCAGCCGGGTACGATGGCGAGTTCCGGCGTCAGAGAGGCGATGGGGATGAGCCCGAGGTCGGCCCGACCGGAGAGCAGTTCGTCG
>NZ_JAEDXW010000042.1:0-13673 GCF_036877565.1 Edaphobacter sp. HDX4 | reverse complement strand
GTCCCGCTCCGATGACCTGTGTGCTCATGATTTCGTCGTAGCGCATGGATTTATCTTTCCGCAGCCAGAAGCGCTGCGTCAGACCCGTCGGTGTGAAGACAATCGTTCCCGGCATCTGGAAAAGTACCAGGCCGAGTAGTGCCAGGAACATGAGAGGCAGCCAGAAGGGAATATGTTGGTGACTCTTCCAGAGGGGCCAGACCAGCAAGGCGAAATAAACAGGAAGAACCAGAGCGCGGCTCCAGAGCACCAGCGGCTTAAGGGGAAATGCGAGACCTTCCGAGGTCTCCTTCGGAGAGCCTTTGGAGAGGCGACCAGCGTAGATGAGAGCAAACAGCGCGGCCAAAGTTATCAGTTGCAGCGTTTTTGGATCGAACATAAGACCTTCCGTGTACGGTTCAAGCTTACTTTGCTGGAGGCGGAGGATAGTAAGGCAGCTTCTGCTGCTCCTCGGTCGCGCGTTTCACTTCGATGTCGCCGAACAACAGGCTGGGAACAATAGTCGTTTGGGGTAGAACACCGAGCGAGTCATTAACATAAGGATCGTTGCCCGCAGCGCGAATCTCAGAACGAAGGCTCCGATTATCCAATTCATCAAACGCTGCTCCCCGCACAAGTTGGCGGCTACCATCCGGATGGACGAGATAAAGCAGGCGAGGAGCTTCTCCTCCCATGGTTTCGACTGCGTAAACGTCGCGCTTCTGCTCTTTAGCCATGCTGAGCAGCTGATTGTTCAGCTCCTGGGGAGAGAGCGGATGGGACGAAGTAAAGATGAGCACCCCACTACGCGAGTGCGCGGGTGCGCCGGGAGCAGCGCGGCCATGTCCGTTCGAAATCCCAAAGTCCTTAACAGGTTCGCGGCCAATCAGGTAGTTTTCAAGCCGGCCATTGGTCACCACGTCTACCTTCTGCGCCGGAACGCCCTCGTCGTCGACCTGGTAGGACCCCAGCAGGGAGCGGCCCTGGAACTTCGCCTCCAGCGGATTGTCGACGACACTCATGAACTCAGGCAACACCCTGGCCTTATAGCTGGAGGCGTAGGCCCCACGAGTTCGCGCCGTGGTACCAAGGTCGGGCCGATCCGCCTCAACGTTGTCGAGGAAGAGATGGTTTATGACATCGGCCGCCGCATCGCCGGAGAAGAGCACGGGACCGTGATAGTCTTCCGCGTCCACTACGGGCGCCTTCCTGAGAGCGTCGAGGGTCTTAAGATCATCGATAACCTGCTTGCGGAACGCAGGCCAGCTTTCAAGCTCGCTGGCTGTGACGGCGACTGAGCCGTTATCCCGGGCCAGACGCATGCCATCGTCAGCCTGGCTGCCCAGACTGATGGCATTGTTGTATCCGCTGAGGCTGGAACGCAGGACCGTGCCTTCGGTGTTGATCAGGTAACGATTGAGCGTCATGGCGCGAATATTCGCCGTAGAGTACTGAATACTGCTGGCGAAGGAGCTGACCTCAGGAGCGCTTGCATAGAGACCGCTTGCTTCGATGATCCTCTTCTCCCACTCCTTGCGATCGATGTCCAGCTTCCTAAGCGGTTCGATGTGCACGGTGGCGGTTTGCCGGGAGAAATCGTCCTCGGAACGTGAGGTCTGGAACTGTTGCAGGGCGGCGAGCTTGGTTGAGTAGTCACGAAGCGCGTTTTTGTAAGCCTCGTCGGTGGCGGTCCAAAGTGCATAACGCAGCGCGGTGGGATCGTTGTCCTGCGGGGCGAGCTGGACGGTTCCGTCGCCGCGGCCCGTACTGGAATCGACCTTGTAATCGCCTATACGGACTGTCACGCGTACGACGCGCTGGCGGCCCTCCTCTTCACGGGTAAGCGCACCGTAGTTGGCGACCGCCTCGAAGCTGGAGAAGTCGTCAAGCCGGTACTCGATGAAGTATGGCCGCTGCATACCCGGGAGCACGAGCTGTTCTTTCTCCCGTTCCAGCTCTGCCTGCATGGCTTTGAGCATGGGGTCGTCGACCTTAGACTGCGACGTGCTCTGGGCTGTACCGACGTGGGGTAGCAGGATGATCGCCAGAAGCAGGAGGAGAGAGCCTGGAGTGGAGGGCAAGCTTCGGAAGTTCTTCATCGCTTGTTCTCCTTTCCGGTAGCTGCAGGAGGCGGTGGAAGGATGGGCGGCCGCGCGTTCCCCTGTGCCTGCCGTTGAGTTTCGATCTCGCTCACGAGCATGGCAGGAGCCACGGCGCTGACCGGGATGCTTCCGGATTCCGCTCCGCAGATGCCGTTGAAGACGTCCTGCTTGTTCCCGGTAGCCACAATGCGGGTCAGCGCTGCCTGTGGGGTTCCGACGATAGAAACCCCACGGACAAGCTCGTCAGGCCGCCCATCGACAAAGACGCGATAGACCACCAGGGGAATAACCTGAAAGGCCTGCGGGGAACGGCGGCTGGTGACGGCGAAGCCTGAAGAGATATCTTCGAAATAAAGGCCGTAGGGCTTGCCTTGTCGCTTTGCCTCGGCAATCAGCATCTGGCGAAGATCTTTATCGCTGACCGTTTTACTGGAGCTGACGATGAGATTGCCCTGTCTTCCCGTGGGCATCCGTCCTGTTTCGGCCCGGCCATGTCCATTGGAGGCGGAAAATCCGGCGATCGGCAGCCGGGACATGAGAAACGTCTCCAGTGTCCCGTCTTTGATGAGTTCTACTTTCCGTGCCGGCTGTCCTTCATCGTCGAAGTCGTAGTGCCCGCTGAGGGATGCTCCATTAAGAGACCTCTGCGTGGGATCGTCGCGACGCTGATAAAAGAGGGAAGAATTGGTTTCCCCAGAAGCTTGGTGAAGGTTTGGCCTTCATTGTCGCCACGCTGGCGCTGTCCTTCAAGACGGTGGCCGAGCACCTCGTGAAAAAACACTGCCGATGCCCGGCCGCTGAGAATCGCTGGACCGTTATACGGCTCGGTCACAGGGGCCGTGCGCAGCGCTACGAGGTTCGTGGCCATATCCCTGGTCTTCTCTATAAGGATCTTCTGATCCGGCAGGTGAGCCAGCGAATCCGCCTCGAAGGTCTCGGCACGGAACAGATCCATCCCGTCGGCTGCGCGGGTTCGTGCGACGATTACGAGCCGGGCGACCTGGTTGGGCGCGGCGATCTTTGTTCCTTCTGACGAGACAAAGTACATCGTCTCTGTGGTCGCCTGGACAACGACGTTGTTGAAGAAGATCTCCGGATATTCGCGGAACAGGCCGGAGAGCTCGCGAAGACGTCTCTGCCAGGCGTCGCTGTCGACCGACAGGAGAGGGGAGGCAGGGAGAACTGCCGTGGTCGGCCTCTCGGAAGAAAAATCAGCTGAAGCGTCTTCCTCCTTGGCACGCACCTGCTGTTCCGTTTGCACCTTCAGATAGCTGTCGAGCGCCCGGGCATAGCCGCGATTGGTCGCAAACCACAGGCTCCGGGCGACCGCAGTGCGATCGTCCGTAAGGGGCAATGGAATTGTCGTTAATGCGCTGGCGCGATGGTCGCCATGCGTATTGTCTTCGGCCGGTGTTCCTATTCGCAGCTGCACATCGGCAGTTCGGCGGCGACTGTTGCGAGACAGAGCAATCGCGCCGAATTGCGCGGTCATGTTGAAACTGTCAGAGTCACTGACTGCATAGCTGATGAAGTATGGCTTAGGCTGCTTCTCCGCGTCCGCTCCGGTTGCGCCAAGCGAGTTCATGGCACGATGCATCTCAGCGCTCATTGCCTCCAGGAGGACAGTATCGGCCTGCCTGGAGGGAGCTGAATCGGCAGCACGAAGCGAGGGAGAAGCGGATAACAGAGGAACAGCGATCAGAGTGCAGAGGACTGCTTGGGACCTTTTCATCGGACGGACTCGTCTTTCATTTGAGGGAAACCGGCTGAAGCAGAGTGTAACGGAACTGTGCCGGTTGAGGTGCTTCCATCGCACGGTGATTGCGGGAACGAATGCAATCGTGCAAACTGACTGCACCTTAGGAGCGAAGACGTTATCTATGCGGTTCCGGTTTTTGATCTTTTGCCTGCTGGTGACTCTAACGATGACGCTGCCCTGTGCTCTCGGAGCACAAACCCCAAGTGCGGCTTCTTCGGGACGCCAGGTGCAATCGCCTGCCGGGTCGCCGGAAAGACCTGCCTATTCTCTACCGCCTGACAAACTCGCGCGAGCGATCAAATATTCCCGCATTCGCGTCATCCTCGACTTCGTCGGCACCGGATGGGGGATTCTCCAGCTGATTCTTTTGCTGACCTTGAGAGTGGTGGCAAAGATGCGAAACTTTGCCGTTCGCGTAAGCAGGAATCGCTGGGGTCAGTGCTTCGTCTTTACGTTTGCTCTTCTGCTCGTTACGACAGTTCTCAACCTCCCGCTCGATCTCTATGGGCAGGAGATGGCTCGCGTCTATGGACAATCTGTGCAGGGATGGGGAAGTTGGAGCTGGGATGTCGGCAAGGGTTTTCTCCTGACTTTCGTCTTCGGCGGACTGCTGGTCATGCTGCTCTTCTGGGTAATTCGCCGATCCCCGAACCGATGGTGGCTCTGGTTCTGGATCCCCGCCATGATCCTCGTCCTCATCGCTGTCTTCGTCGCACCGGTCCTGATAGATCCTTTGTTCAACAAGTTCGAGCCGCTAGCCAGAACGGATCCGGCACTAGTCGATCGCCTCGAGCAGGTCGGGGCGCGAGGAGGCATCAAGATTCCTCCGGACCGTATGTTTCTGATGAAGGCCAGCGAGAAGGTGACGACCCTGAATGCGTACGTCACCGGTTACGGAGCCTCGAAGCGAGTAGTCGTCTGGGATAACTCCATTAGCAAGGCTACTCCAGATGAGATCAGCTTCATCTTCGGTCACGAGATGGGCCATTATGTGCTCAATCACATTCCAGAGACTCTCGTCTTTTCAGGGTTTCTGTTACTCGGAGAGTTCTACGTTGGCTATCGCGGAGTTCGTTGGCTGATTGCTCAGTATGGACAGCGATGGAACATCCCTTCGCAGAACGACTGGGGCGCGTTGGTCGTTCTGTTGCTGGTTCTTTCGGTGCTGTCCTTTTTGAGCGAACCGATCGTCAATAGCTACTCTCGAATGCATGAGCATGACGCAGACGTATATGGACAGGAGGTCATCCACGGGATTGTTCAGGATCCCCAAAGAGTCGCCCAACAGTCGTTCCAGCTGCTCGGGGAGATGTCGCTGACGGATCCAAATCCAAATCCTTTTTTTGAGTTCTGGACCTTCAGTCATCCCTCAGTTTCAAGCCGCGCCGCCTTCGCCGCAAAGTACAACCCATGGGTTGAAGGTGGTCATCCCAAATATTTCGTCAAATAATTCAGGCTCACCAACACAACAAGAAAAACGAGACGAAAGATGAATACAGACTGTCTGTTTTGCAAAATTCTCGCCGGGCAAATTCCTGCAAATCGAGTTTATGAAGATGAGCTTTGCATCGCATTTCCCGACATCAATCCCCAGGCACCGACTCACCTGCTGATCATCCCCAAGGAACATCTGACGTCAATGGCAAAGGCGCTGGCAGACCACGAGCCATTGTTGGGACACCTGATGGGGACCGCAGCCGACTTGGCCCGCTCCAACAAGCTTGATAAGGGTTATCGTGTGGTGGTCAATACAGCGGAGGATGGTGGCCAGACCGTCCATCATCTACATCTTCACCTGCTGGGTGGACGCCAGATGAAATGGCCTCCAGGCTAGACTCTGAAGCTCCGAGCCGAACCGTGAGGCCATCGAATTGAGTGCTGCTCGCTGCCTTCTTCCGGGACGACGAGCCTGAGGGGAGTCTCGGATCGCAACTACTGATTGTAGTTGTTGTCGTCTTCCTCGACGGCGCCGTAACGGCGTAGCAGGTTGGGCAAATTCTGTGAAAACGCCGCTCGCGGCATAACGGTATCGCACCCTGCTTCCACGGCCTTCGCCTTCAGATCACCCTGAATGTGCGAGAGGAAACCGATGATGGAAGTTCCACGCTTGAGCTTCGACTTCAGTTTAGGAATCAGTGTCAGCGGCTTTGCGTTTGTATTGTTCAGGTCGAAGACGATCAGGCCGGGGCGTTCCTCTTCCTTTGCCGTCGTCAGCTGCGTGATTACATCTTTATCGTTCTTGACGAAGGCGACCTTTACACCGAGTTTGCGCGATGTCTCCTGGATCTTCGCAAGGAAGAAGAGATCTTCGATGAAGAAGAAGATCTTTGTCGGGGCATCCTCGGGAATTGGGATGGATTTGCCCTGAGAGTAGTCGATCGGCTGAGAGTCGCTGACGTACGAACGGCCACTGTTTCCATTCGAGCGCCGGAAGTTGCCGGTCTCGATGGTGGACGGAGGAGAGTCGGCGAAGTTGCCGTTCACCTCACGGTAGCTATGGTCCATCGGACCGACAAAGCTGCGGGGCCCGCGCTGCTGTTTGCCGCCGCCGCCCTTGGAGCGCTTGAATGCATTATTCCCCGGCTGATGAGTGTCGCGTGACTGTCCATTGACGTTGAACTCTTGAGCATTCCCGGGATTTTGCGAGCCGCGCGGTCGATCACGATCACGGAACTTCTTCTTCCAGCGCTTCGCTCCCGTTCCCTGCTGTTGTTGGCCGCCACTCTGAGATGGCTGGCCCGCAGGTTGAGGCTGCGCGGAAGCTTCGATTCCAGATACCTGTCCGGCCTGATCGCTGGTTGCCTGTGGGCTCGAGGCGTCCACCTTGTTCTTGCGCTTGCGCCGTCTGCGTCGACTGCTCTTGGACTGACCCATACCGTGTGCAATCTGCGCAGCGGTATATTGCGAATCCCCCTCCTGGGCGGGGGTAACCGCGGAACCCTGGTACGGTTGTACCTCGGGTATATTCTGCTCTGAAGTCATGCTTCCACTTCCTGTTGCGCCACAGCGCAATTAGCGATTCACTCCCACGACAACGGGGTCGGACCACTTCGCGAGAAGAGCGAAGTGAGGGCTAAACCCGTATTGCAGCGTCGGAGGAAACGGTCTCAATTTGTACTCAAAAAAACGGACTTCTCTATTGCCGCTACTCTCCGTCGGCCAGCTTATCTCCGGCTCAGACGGACGGAACGCCATGAATCGGCCGTTCCTTTCACCCTTTCATCTAAGAAACATTGCCCGGCAGCGCCGATGCACTCTATCGAATGCCTCTACATTCCAGGAACTGTTTTCGTCGGTACACAGGATCGGAACCCACGGCCAGTTCGGTGAGGCAGACACAGGGTACGCGGAAAGGCTTGTGCTTTGCAAGCATCCTGTGCGGATTATAGTGCAATTTTACACGTTTGGAGAGCACGCCGTCACGGAGGCAGTTGCGCGAAAGCGAGGAAGCCACCCCATCGAGGCGGCTTCTCCTATCAGATGGCCAGTCACTGGCCTCCCAAGTTGCGACTCCAAGGAGTCCGATCGATCGTTCCGTGGTCGCGCCGACGTGGGCCTGACATCTTTTCGGGAACAATAGATGTGCCTGATGCCACGGAGGTCACTACGGCATCTCCGCACGCCGACACAAAGACATAGAGTGCAATTCGAATTCCAAAACAGAAATACGCTTCTTCAGTCATTTCCGCACCTTCTGAAAGCTGCGGCTCCAGAAAATCGGTGCTCTTGACGGAGGGAACTCCATAATTTTGGATTTTCACCGGGGTAGGTTCTGTTTGACCGCTTCCGAGGGCAGTCCTATAATCGACCTGTTCTGGCAGCCCTCTCGCTCCCAGCCGGTGGCAGGTCGCTCCGGATGGTCGAGGTATAGGTGATTGCGCTTCTGAGCGCGTGTATCATCGAGCGGATGCTGTGCCATTAGACCGAGGGTGGCGGCTGACGCGCCCAAGGTCAAATGATTTTCTGAGGGATCCCTGAAGGAGCACCAAACACCGCATGAATCGTACCCTTGCTTTAGCCTCCGCCCTTGCTGCGGTCATTACGCCTGCGGCCAGTCTCGCGCAGGTCACAGGTGCATCAAATCCCGCTTCCTCCACCACCCAGGCAACCACTGCCGCCCCTGCGCCAGTTGCACCCCAGGCGATGCCCGCCAAAATCGCCATCATAGAGTACGAGCAGGTGGCCGCCGCGACGAATGAGGGACAGCGGGCTCTGGAAGAGGTTCAGACTAAGTATCAGCCCAAGAAGGCAGCCCTGGATGCGTTGGCCGCCGAGATCGATACCCTGCAGAAGCAGCTTCAGTCCGCTCCGGCCAATTTGCCGGAGGACGAGCGCGCCACGCGTGTCCGAACACTCGACGTCAAGCAGAAGCAATATCAACGCGATGCGGAAGATGCCTCCAACGCCTACAACGCCGATGTGCAGGAGGCGATTGGCAAAGTCGCCCAGAAACTTGGCCCTGTCGTGATGAAGTACGTCCAGCAAAATGGATACACCATGTTGCTCGATAACAATGGACAGCAGCAGGGTGGCCTGACGCTAATGTGGGCGCCAGGAACCGACATCTCAAAGGAAGTAGTAGACGCGTATAACGCGAGCTCCGGAGTGGCCGCGCCTGCACCGTCCGCCCCCTCGCCATCCCGCTCGGCTGCTCCCGCAGCGCGGCCGAGAACGTCCAAATAAGCACATCAACATTTGAAGGCTTCGGCAAGGCAAGTATCCGTAACCGCCGGACCATCTGGAACGACCCTGAAGGAGCACCAAACATCGCATGAATCGCAACCTCGTTCTCGTCTCCGCTATCTGTGCGGGACTGTCGACCTCCGCTGCAATGGCCCAGGCTCCCGCGTCGGCTGCTCCCACGACCCCGCCCGCTTCAGCTCACACCTCGGCAGCGCCACCTCAGGCGGTACCCGCCAAGATAGCGCTTATCGCCTTTGAACAGGCTGTATTCGCTACCAATGAGGGCCAGCGCGCTGTCCAGGAGATGCAGAAGAAGTATGAGCCCAAGAAGGCTCAGATCGACACTCTGGCAAAAGAAGTCGATTCGCTCAAAAAGCAGCTTCAGGCCGCTCCGGCTACGCTCAGTGACGAGGAGCGTGCGACGCGGCTGAAGAACATCGACACCAAGGAAAAGGCGCTCAATCGTGAAGCGGAAGACGCCAACAACGCCTACCAAGCCGATCTTCAGGAAGCCTATGGCAAGGTGGCTCGCAAGGTCTCGGCCGCCGTGCAGAACTATGTCTCCCAGAACGGCTACACGCTGCTTCTTGATGTCAGCAATCAGCAGACCAGCAATGTTATGTGGGCCAGCCAAAACCCCAACATGGACATCACACAGGCAGTAGTTGAAGCCTACAATGCTTCTTCGGGGGTTGCAGCTCCCCCTCCGGCTGCGCCTTCAGCTGGAACTCCCGCCCCCCGTCCTCGTTCTACAACACCTGCCACACCTCGTCCGTCTACTACCCATTAATTCGGTTGTAAACAAAGAAGCGGAAGGCAAAGCCTTCCGCTTCTTTGTTTAAGAAAATATTTGCCACCATCTTACAACCTGTGCATTTCTGTGGAAAACCTGTGTATCTCTTTCAGAGAGGCATCCAAGCTCAGGGCTTTTCCCTATATGTAAGTCGACTGCGATTTTCAGCGATGAAAGCTCCAACTGCAAATCCTGCGATAACTTACGGCGGGTAAGGTGGCTGAATGACAAAACCGTCGTGATCAAATACAGGCCAGCATGTCAATGGGGAGCTTTCCACAGGTATATGTTACTGGCCTGTTACTAAGCCGCTTCTCTCATACCTTCCGCGCTGCGAGATGTGCAAATAATTGCATGTTCCCGCTACTCTTCGCCTACCTTCAGAACGGCTAAGAAAGCTTCCTGAGGAATATCAACTTTACCGATCCTCTTCATCCGCTTTTTGCCTTCCTTCTGCTTTTCGAGGAGTTTTCTCTTTCGCGAGATATCACCGCCGTAACATTTCGCGATGACGTTTTTGCGAATCGCCGAAACCGTCTCCCGGGCGATGATTTTGGATCCGATCGCTGCCTGGATAGCCACTTCGAACATCTGCCGCGGAATAAGCTCGCGCATCTTGGAGACCAGCGCCTTGCCGCGCTCGTAGGCAACGTCCCGATGAACGATGATAGAGAGAGCGTCCACCGGTTCTCCGGAGACCAGGATGTCCATCTTCACCATGGGAGATACCCAGGTGCCGGCGAGATGGTAGTCGAGGGAAGCGTATCCTCGCGAGACAGATTTCAGACGGTCGTAGAAGTCGAGCACAATCTCATTCAGAGGCAACTCATAGGTGAGCATGACCCGGGTCTCTGAGACATACTCAAAGTTCTGTTGGCGGCCACGCTTATCTTCGACGAGCTTGAGGATCCCCCCGACGTACTCCTCGTTGGTTAGGATCTTTGCCGTGATCACCGGCTCTTCGATCTGTTCGATCTCGCTTGGATCGGGCCATCGCGAAGGGTTGTCGACTTCACTTACCGACCCGTCGGTCATCGTGATCTTGTAGCGGACCCCGGGAGCCGTCGTAATCAGGTCCAGGTTGTACTCACGCTCGAGGCGTTCCTGGATAATCTCCAGGTGCAGGAGACCGAGGAAGCCGCAGCGAAAACCAAAGCCAAGAGCTACCGAGGATTCCGGCTCGAAGTTAAAGGAGCTGTCGTTGAGACGAAGCTTCTCGAGCGCATCGCGCAGCAGGCCATGCTCGTGCGAGTCTACGGTGTAGAGCCCGGCGAAGACCATGCTCTTGATGTCTTCAAAACCGGGAAGTGCCTGCGCGCAAGGGCGTTCCACATCGGTGATGGTGTCGCCCACCTTCGTATCGGCGACATTTTTGATCGTCGCTACAAAGAAGCCGACCTCTCCGGCGGAGAGCTCATTGAGCTCAACCGGCTTTGGAGTCATGACGCCCATGCTCTCGATGTCGAAGATCTTGCCGTTCGACATCAGCTTGATGCGCTGTCCCTTACGCATCCGGCCATTGATCACGCGGGCAAGCACAATAACCCCGCGGTATGGATCGAACCAGGAGTCGAAGATCAACGCCTGAAGCGGTGCCTCGGCGTCGCCCTTGGGTGGGGGCAGCAGGTGAACGACTGCTTCGAGAATCTCGTCGACGTTCTGGCCCGTCTTCGCCGAGACGGCAATCGCATCATTCGCAGGAAGTCCGACGGACTTCTCGATCATCTCTTTCGTACGGTCGATGTCCGCGCTGGGAAGGTCGATCTTGTTGATGACAGGAATAATCTCGAGTCCGTTGGAGATAGCGAGGTACGCATTGGCGAGGGTCTGAGCTTCGACGCCCTGTGAGGCATCCACAATCAGCAGGGCTCCTTCGCAGGAAGCCAGTGAGCGCGAGACCTCGTAGCTGAAATCCACGTGGCCAGGAGTATCGATCAGATTCAGCTGATAAGTCTCTCCGTCCTTTGCTTTGTACACCATGCGGACCGTGTGAGCCTTGATCGTGATGCCGCGCTCACGCTCCAGATCCATCGCATCCAGAACCTGGGCCTGCATCTCCCGGGAGGTCAGCGAGCCGGTCAGCTCAAGAAGCCGGTCCGACAGCGTGGACTTGCCGTGATCGATGTGCGCGATGATCGCGAAATTACGGATGTGACTGGGATCCATACGGAGTTACGTAATGCCTCAATCTACCGATGATATCAGCGTGAGCGATCACTCGGATCCGAGTTGGTGCCGCTGAAGTGAAAGACTGCTCCAGTTTTAGCAGTCGCGACGTCATACAATGAGCAGGAACGATGCATTGGTCTGAAGGGAACAACTTATTGCGGCGTGGAGCGCTGCTTATCGCGTGTACGCCGTTGCTTCTGCTTGCGGGATGTCCTCAGGGCAAGACGGGTCAGGCGGCAGCTCCAGGGAAGGTCTCCGCGCAGCGCACAGCGCCTGCAGTTGCAGGAGTGTCCCAATCGAGCGGAGCGCAGTCAGGCGCGGCACACACGACTGCGCAGACAGTCGAAGACTCCGCCGCGGCTTACAAGGCTCAGCAGCTCATCGCACGGGCCGAGCAGAGTTATCGCAGCGGTGTGAGCAACTATCGCAATGGCCATCTGGAGGCTGCGCGCGCGGATTTCGACTCAGCCGTCGACCTGATGCTGACCAGCGGCCTGGACCTCAAGAGCGATCCGCAATTGAATGACGAGTTCGAACATCTGCTGGATGCTGTCAACTCACTGGAGATTGCCGCTCTAAAGCAGGGCAACGGCCTCTCCCCAGCCATCGAAGCGGCTCCTCTCGATACCGCAAATGAAGTTACGTTTCCTCCCAATGCTGCACTCACGGCTCAGCTGGCCGCCGAACTCAAGACCACACAGTCGGACTTCCCACTGGTCGTAAACGACTACGTCGCCGGCTTCATCAGCTACTTCTCCAGCAACTCTGCCGGTCACGCACATCTGTTGCGATCCTTGGAGCGTGCAGGCAAGTACAAGGCAAGGATCTCGGAGATTCTGCGCGAGGAAGGAGTTCCGCAGGATCTCATCTACCTTGCGGTTGCAGAGTCAGGTTTCCAGCCCCAGGCTCTCAATGCGCGTTCGGGTGCTGGTGGCATGTGGCAGTTCATGCCATTCGCGGGAGCCTATGGACTTACACGAAACGGATGGGTCGATGAGCGTTTCGATCCGGAGAAGTCTTCTCGCGCCTATGCTCGATATATCAAGTCGCTCTACAACCAGTTTGGGGACTGGTATCTCGCCATGGCTGCCTATGACTGGGGTCCGGGCTACGTCCAGCGCGCTGTGATGCGAACCGGCTATGCGGACTTCTGGGAGCTGTACCGTCGGGGAGTGCTGCCTGCCGAAACCCGGAACTACGTGCCCGGTATCATCGCAGCCATAATCATGGCGAAGAACCCAAGCCAGTATGGGCTCGACAAGCTCGTTCCCGATCCGCCGGTCATCTCCGATACCACTACAGTCGACTATGCGATCGATCTCCCGCTCGTGGCCGACCTTACGGGAGCTTCGTTGCAGGAGATTGTGGCATTGAATCCCAGTCTGCTGCGCATGACCACTCCGCAGGATGTTCCCTTCGATCTGCATATCCCTGCCGGCACGCTTGACGCCTTTCAGACGCGCGTCAAACAGATCCCCGTCGATAAGCGCTCGACCTGGCGCTTCCATGTTGTGAAGGCGGGTGAATCGCTCGAATCGATCGCGACCCTGCTGCACTCCAGAGCGACAGAAATTGCAGAGACGAACGATATCGCCAAGGGCGATCCTCCAGAACAAGGCGATGAACTGGTCGTGCCGGTCACCGTCGCAACTGTCAGCCATTCGCAGCATTACAAGGTACAGCGCGGCGATACGCTCATCACCGTGGCAGATCGCTTCAATGTCTCCGTAGAAGATCTGCGGCGATGGAATCATCTCTCTTCCAACACCGTAAAAGTCGGGCACACGCTTGCTGTGGCCGAACCGGTCAGGCTTGCACCGCACAGTCGAACACACAGGAGTTCTTCACGCACGTCAAAAAGCACGCATCCCTCTTCCAGCTCCTCAAGTTCGAAAAAGACGAGCCACAGCTCTACGAAGAGCTCAGGCAAAAAGACCAAGTCTTCTTCCAAACCGAAATAGAAGGCTGCACGATAAGCTTCCTCACTAAAAAGAGTGCTTGCCATTGCTGGCGCACGAAGGCATCCTGTTGCTAGAATCTCGTGCCAGGATCGCAAGCGGAATTCTGCGTGCATTCAAACGGGGAACCAAAAGATTCGAGAGTGGGCATGCGATCGAAGCAGGAAGTCAATGCAGCCAGGGGATAAGCGACCATGATGTTCGAAGATGAGACGATCAGGTACTACGCG
>NZ_JAEDXW010000041.1:0-16929 GCF_036877565.1 Edaphobacter sp. HDX4 | reverse complement strand
GCCTTGGCTGCCGACTTCGCGAGCTCTGCGCCTCTGTTGGTAAGGATGAGGTGGATCCACCCGGCAGCCGCAGCGATCAGTCTCTGCTGCGTGTTGTGGCTGGCCACACGGGTACGCTCGAAGCTTAGCCGGATGGTGGTGGGGTTGCTGGGCTTACAGCTGGTCCTGGGGGTTGTGGATGTTCTCACGCTTGCTCCCACATGGATGCAGATGTTGCACCTGCTGGTGGCAGATGTTTACTGGATCGCGCTGGTCGCGTTAGTAGCAGAGACGGTATGGCCAGCTTCGCACGAGCATGCACTCCAGGCGACGAGTCTTTAAAAGAAGAAGCCCATCCGAAGATGGGCCTCTCTTTCTTTTGAGCTGTTATTCCGGCTTGCCAGTAACTTTGTCCGCTGCCTTCTCCGTGCCGTTCTTGGTCTTGTGATAGGCCTTCTTGGTTCCGGACTTTGTTTTGTCATAGCCCTTTTCCGTTCCTTCGGCGGTTTTGTCGTAGGCCTTTTCGGTCCCTTCGGCGGTCTTATGGTAGGCCTTCTTGCTGCCCTTGCTCACGCCGTGCGCGGTATCCTTCGTGGCAGACTTCGTCTCATGACCGGCCTTCTTGAGATCCTGCGATGCGTCTTGCGCAAGTGCACTCAGCGAAAGAGATGTTGCCAATGCGAGGGTGAAGATGCCGAATCTAACGGTTCTCATTTCTTTCTCCTGCTAACCGACCAAGTTTGAGACAAGGTCTTCTAAGCACTTTACATGCATTCGGCGAGAACAGGGCTAGAGGAAGATCTGCCCGCCGCTTGCCGCTTATTCCGAAACTCCGCGAAGTTTCTGGTTCTTGAGGAGAAGTTCGGCTACGACTCTCTGGAGGCGGGTATTTTCCATCTCCAGCTCGGCGATATGGGAGCGGATGGAGGCGGGCAACGACCGCAGAGTGAGAGTGTCGACGGTGCCGACAGGAGTGGCCAACTGTCCGATAGAAGGCTCGATAATATCTTCAAAGGTCATGAACAAATCTCCCTGTGAATCAAGGCACCACTACTGATGGGCTTCACGTTCTACCGAGCGTGCGAAGGGACGGCGGCCACAGAGCATGCCTTCACGAAAACGCGCACGCTCTTCGGGAGTCATCTGCTCCATGCGGTCTCGCATGCGGGCCTTCCATCCACCACCTTTCGCTCGAGGATGGAAGCCGCCGAAGAGGATCTTGGCGAGAAGAAAGAGCCCCAGAGCCTGCCAGAAGCTGATGGTGTGCCAGCCGAAGATCTGCGGTATCAGCAGATTCCACAGGTTCTTGACGATGAAGCCGACGGCAATCGCCAGGATGAGGGCGAAGAGTCCGAATTTCACTGCCTTTTTCAATCTACGAGAGCGCATATAGTTCTCCTTAGTGGTCCGCCCTGGAGCTTGTCTTGATGCCGCCGAAGTCTTCGTAGAGGGACTGCAGGCGTCGGCGAAGATGCTGCACGGCGTATCGTTTACGTGAGAGCAGCGTGTTGATACTTACCCCTGTTGCGGCGGCGTATTCCTTAAAGGTTGTTCCTGCGACCTCATGCGCGAGAAAGATCTCCCTCTGCTCGGCCGGGAGCTCCTCGAGTGCGTCTTCGAGCGCCTCAAGCATGACGCGGCGCGCGTAGGCTGCGTCGGGTCCGTCTTCGGCCGAAGGCAGCAGGTCTTCGAGCGTGAGCGGCGAGTCTTCGTCGGTCGAACCCGCCTGGTCGTTCAGAGAGTAGGATCGACGGCGTCGAAACAGGTCGACGATCCGATTGCGCGCGACGCGAAAGAGCCAGGCAGTCACATGCTCGATCGGCTTCATCATCCGGTAGGCTTCGAGCAGCTCGAAGAAGATATCCTGCAGGATGTCTTCCGCTTCTCCGGGGTCGCCCACGTACCGCCGGATAAAGCTGCGCAGGCGGGGGCGAGTACGTTCCATGACCTCGGAGAAGAGGCGGTCCTGCTCGGTTACACCCCAACCATCTGTCTGGCTTTGCGTCATCTGCTGTAGAGACGGTTCATGGGCTGGATTTATTGTGATGTAAGCAAAGATAATTCCTGAAAAGCAACATTTGCTGGGTTATTCACACTTACACAGAGAGGGTGAGGTAATCTCATAGACCTCTATGACTGCTGGACAGAAGAGCAAAACCGTTAAGAAGAGCAGCACGAGCAGAAAGAAAGTGGCGCCCAAGGATCCCGTCGTAAACAGCGCCTTTCTGGATCGCGATGAGTCGTGGATGAAGTTCAACCAGCGGGTGCTGGAAGAGGCCGAGGATCCGGAGAATCCGCTGCTGGAGAGGGTGAAGTTCCTCGCAATCACTGCCAGCAACCTGGATGAGTTTCTCGAGATCCGAGTGGCCGGTACGCTGCAACGGATTGAAGACGACTATCGCCAGCAATCGACGCCCGATGAAACCGGAATGACTGCCAGAGAACGGCTGAACCGGCTAAGCGAACGAATCGGAGCGTTTGTCGCCGCGCAGTATTGCTGCTGGAACCATCTTCTGCTGCCCGCATTACAACGGGAGAAGATCAGGGTGCTTCGGTGGGAGGAGCTGACCGAAACTGCACGAGTCCACGCGATGCGGTTTTACACCGACGAAGTAGATCCCCTCCTGACGCCGGTAACGATCGACCCTTCGCATCCGTTTCCGCGAGTCCTCAATAAAGCGCTCTGCGTGGGGCTGCTGCTGCAGCACAAGCGCAAGAGCGCGGCTGCGAGAAGTGCTCCGCCGGTTCTGGGAGTTGTGACGGTACCGAGAGCGCTTCCGCGTCTGATCTCCCTGCCCGGCGAGGAGGGATCGTTCGACTTCATCATGCTGCATGAGCTGATCGAATCCCAGGTCGAGAAGATGTTTCGCGGATACCAGGTGCTGGCCCGGGCCGCGTTTCGGGTGACGCGTAACAGCAATCTGTACCTGCAAGAGGAAGAGTCGCGCTCGATCCTGGAGAGCGTACGCACAGAGTTACACAACCGGCGCAAGGGTGACGCGGTGCGGCTTGAGATCGAGGCCAGCGCCCCCGAAGAGATGGTGGAGCGCCTGCGAATCAACTTTGAACTTGAGTCATGGCAGGTGTTTCGAACCGACGGACCCGTCAACCTTTCACGACTGATGAATCTCTACTCCGAATCGAAGCGACCGACGCTGAAGTTTCCGCCGTTCGTAGCCAGGGAGTTCCGACTTACAGCGAAGTCCACCGACATCTTCGACGAATTGAGAAAGCACGACGTGATGCTGCATCATCCGTTCGATTCCTACTCAGCGATAGAGTCATTCATCGAAGCGGCCGCGATGGACCCGAACGTGATCTCGATCAAACAGACGCTCTATCGCACAAGTAAGGATTCGCCGATCTTCCGCAGCCTCATCGAAGCAGCGCAGAGCAAAGACGTGACCGTGGTTGTGGAGTTGATGGCGCGATTCGATGAGGATTCCAACATCCGGTGGGCGCGAGAGCTGGAAGATGCCGGCGTCGGCGTCTACCACGGGATCTACGGCTACAAGACTCACTGCAAGCTGGCACTACTGGTTCGTCGAGACCCGGATGGAGTGATACGCCGGTACGCTCACCTGGGAACGGGCAACTACAACCCGGTGACAGCACGGTTCTATACCGATATCAGTCTGCTGACCTCTCGCATTGAACTGACCGCAGCGGTGCAAAAGGTCTTCAACTATCTGACCGCAGACACGGAGTCGACGAGCTACGATCCCCTGCTGGTAGCGCCGATCACGTTAGCGGACAGGCTGGTTGCGCTGATTGAGCGTGAGGCGCAGCACGCGAAGGCGGGGAAACCGGCGGCGATCGTCGCCAAGATGAACGGCCTGATCGACCGAAGAACGGTCGAGGCGCTCTACGCCGCATCGCAGGCAGGCGTGGAGATCGACCTGATCGTTCGCGGCATGTGCTCGCTGCGTCCAGGAGTGAAGGGGTTGAGCGAGAGAATTCGCGTTCGCAGTATCGTCGGACGGTTCCTCGAGCACAGCCGTATCTTTTCTTTCGCCAACTCAGGCGATGAAGAGCTGTATTGCGGAAGCGCGGACTGGATGCCGCGCAACCTTGTCGAACGATGCGAGGTTGTGTTTCCGGTGACCCAGGAGAATCTCAAGAAGCGGCTGCGAGACGAGATTCTGGGCGCCTACCTGAAAGACAACGCGAAAGCACGGATCCTGCAGCCTGATGGAGAATATGTCCGGGTGGCAAAGGGGGGAACGCCCTTCGTCGCGCAGAACTACCTCATGAATCTCGCGGAGCCGTGCGAGGAGAAGCTGCCGCCAGCGAAGAAACTGGCTGGAGATTAGCGAATTGAGAAGGCCACTCCCCGACTGTGCGTAGGAATGGCCTTCTGAGATCTCACTTGACGGTAAGTGTGACGACCGAAGTATGGGTAATTCCATTGGCAGCGGTGGCGGTCACGTTGAGGATGTAAGTTCCCGGAGCGGTGTTGTTGGTCGTAGCAGTGCCTCCACCAGAGTTCCTGGGGCTGCTACTGCTGCCTCCTCCGCAGCCGGAAATACTGAACGCACCGATCGTGACCACAAGTGCTAGAAGCGGAGCGAATCTGCGGCGACGCTTCGGGATCATCCACAGGAAGATGCCTGCGAGTGAGACTGCGGTTCCGGAGTACCAGAGGTTTGGCAAGGCACCGGGTTGACGCAGGTTCCCGGTTGCCGTGGTCTGCGCTGCGATGATGGTCAGGGTCGTCGTCGCCGGGGTTCCCGCAGAGACGTTTACCGACGATGACGAGAAGGCGATGTTGGCTGCGATAGATGAATCTGCCGAGACCGTGAAGGCGACCGGCCCGCTGAAGTTATTCGCAGAGGTCGCCGTGAAGGTGATTCCCGGAGCCGTGGCACCCGATGCGACGGTCGTGGAGTTGGTGCACGGAGTCAGAGCGAAGTCCGGATTGCTCGAAGAGACGAAGTCGGCGACGAGGGTTCCTTTGGAGCTCGTGTAGGTCGCGTCTCCGGAGTAGACGGCTGTGATGGTATGCTGGCCGGATTGCGCCTGACCGACAAGGGTGTAGGTAGCGGTTCCATTTGAGAGAGGGGCTATCCCTCCATCCGCAGGAGTTTTGCCGTCTACCAGAATCTGTACGTTGCCGGTCGGTGTTGGTGGGTTTGGCAGGCTTGTGGCTGAACTGCCGTTGGCTACCTTTATGGTAAGTGTCTGCTGGCCGGTGATGCTGCAGAGAGCCGCGGAGGAGGTGATGGTGGTGCTGGAAAGATTGGTGCCGGTTGCCGAGCCGGTTCCGCTGGAGGTTCCCGCGGGGGTGACAAGGCTCCATTTGTTGATAAGTTCGGCCACATTGAGAGAACCCCAGCCCGTGGCCAGGTCGTAGCCAGTACCGGCGCTGTACCCGATCGAACCCCCGCTCGGGCAATCGGTAGTGCCCTGCTGGCAGATGCTGTTGTTGTTGCCGCTGGTTATGTCGTGGAACGCATTGCCGTAGTACTGGCCGCTTCCAAATCCATAGATGACAGGGTTTATATTGCCGAGGCGTCCAGCTGCGCCTCCACCCAATTTCTGCTCGAGCAGAGCGAAGATACCGGCGAGAGCGGGAGCAACCGCCGAGGTCCCTCCGACGACATTTAGATTTCCTGCGGAATTACGGAAACCATTGGTGCAGGATCCCTGCGAACAGAAGAGATAGCCGTCGTGGTTGGCTGCGGCATTGAGCGAGATGTCGGGAACGTCGCGGGAACCGTCCGCGGGAGTGATCCCCTGCTGCCACGTCGGCTTGCTGAAGTAGCTGCTGACGCCTCCGCCCCCTGAGCCCAGCAAGGTGGATGTGGATTCGTTCCAGACCGCCTCCGGGATATATCCGGTGGCTGAGCCTGCGTTAGCAGTGGTGGAGCTGCTGTTGGAGTTCCAGTAACTGGTGGCTCCGGTGGCAGAGCCCTCGTTGAACATGGTTCCGCCCGCCGAGGTCGCGAAAGGGGAGCTGCCTGGAAAGTCCACAGTGAGTCCAAAGTCGGCAGGGGGGGTGGAGTCGCAGTCGGTTGCTCCTGCGTCGCCCGAGGAGCTGATAAACGTAATGCCCTGCGTGTTGGCTTGCTGGAGCGCCTGATTGACTGCGTTGATGTTGGCCTGCCCCCAGGCCGATTCGCAGTTTCCATAGCTCATGGTGATGATGGGAGCGACATTGTTGCTGATTGCATAGTAGAGAGCGTCGACCACAGAGGCGGAGCTGCTGGCGCCCACAGTCACGAAGTTGATCGTGGCGTTCGGAGCAACAGCACCTGCCCACTCGACATCCAGCTGCGCTTCATCGACGTCGGCGGTTACCGTTCCTGCAACATATACCGGCGGCTTCACGATCTGAGGCGCCTTCGCTGAAAGACCGGCTGCCGAACGGAATGCCGCCACATCGGCCAGACTGATGTCAGTCTGTCCAACTACAGCGATGGAGATCCCCGTCCCGTCCAGCCCCTGAGAAGAGGGCGGAACGTCGTAGATGGTGTAGAAGTCTCCGGGCGCGATGAAGTGCGCGCCAGAGACGGCAGAGGTGAAGTGCGGCTTGACGACAGCGTGGGAGCGAGGCTTGAAGTCGTTGAGCCCGGTGATGGAGGCGACCAGAGCCGCAATCGGCGTCGGCAGCTGAGGGTCAGAGGTGTTGGAAAAGTGCTGCTCGCCCCTGTAGGAGAGCGAGTGAAGGGTTGTGCTGAAGGCACGCTCAACCTGGCCGGCACTCCCGCTCACCGTCACGTAGTTCCGGCTGGGTGATACCTCGAGGACCTTCAGGCCCTGAGAGGCAAGCCATGTCTGAACCTTCTGTAGATCGGCGGTGGAGAGGCCGAAACGCGCGCCATACTGCTGCGGGGTAAGCCACTGATGATAGAGCGGGGAGGCCGGATTCTGCTGGTCCTGCAGCAACTGCGTAAGATCGGCCTGCTGCGCGTCCGTGAGATTGAAGTGCAGACTCACCGCAGAGAGCATGCGATCAGAGGCCACTTCGCCGAGATCAGAGGCCATCCGAGCTCGAGGAGAGATGGTCTGCTGGACGGCAGCGCGATCCGAATCAGTGATTTGCCTGCTGATGCGATTTTGTGGCGCGGCGTGCGCAGCGGGAACGAGAAACCCAAAGAAGGCGAGAACGGGAATCAGAAGGCGGGGTACCACAAAGCTACGAGTCGACATTTTCTGCTCTACAACCTACTCAACATTGGTAAGACACACGCCTTTTAGGAGGCAGGTGAAGCACTTGTGAAGCGCCTGGCTCAAGAGTGGAGACTTTCCTCTATAGACCAGAGGCCGGATAAAAGGTTTCGGGTGACGATGAAATATTTGACCTGATAGACGGTTTTACGGGCATCAGGACGCAGTTGGGGAAAATTTTATCTCCTGAAAAAACGGGTCTCGATCAGTATGAAGGAAACGACAGGCGATCTGCGCAACATTGGCTGCCGTCCCTTCCCGGATCGGTACAACTCTTGGGGCATGCGCGTCAGATGGCGTATCTCCCGGCACGCAGCATGGAATCAGCGACATGGCGGCGCAGCGTGATGGTATCGGCGGGGTCGTGCTTCGCGAGCCGTCTCAGGATTGTGATCTGCGTCCGCAGCATGTCCCCTTCGGCGACGGTGGCGATGATGCGACGTGCGGCGAGCTCGATCCGGTCCATCGCGACTTCGGCATAGATGCGTGCCATCGCTACTGCGGTCTCTGCACTTCCCTTGCCGGCGATCTTGTCGGCACGAAGAACTCCCGACTCCATGGCATAGAGCTCAATGATCATGTCAGCGATCGCTGCCATCACCTCCTGCTGATCGGCGAGCTGCTGCATGTACTTCTGGGTTGCGGCTCCGGCGGCGAAGAGAGTCAGCTTCTTCGCGTTGTCGATCAGACCATATGCCTCACTCAAAGGACCTTCGCGTTCCTCCCGTTCTGCGGGACCGGCCATGACCTCATCCATCAGCTGCTTGATGGCGGGCATGAGGGCCAGCCTTCCGGACATGGCCGACTTCATCAGCCAGCCGGTGATGATGAGGCGGTTGATCTCGTTAGTGCCCTCGAAGATGCGATTGACCCGCGAGTCGCGATAGGCACGCTCGGCGGGATAGTCCTCGACGTAACCGTAGCCGCCGTAGATCTGCACGAGGTCATCGACGACCTGGTCGAGCATCTCGGAGTCCCAGACCTTCACGATGGAGCACTCGACGGCGTAATCCTCGATCGATTTCTGAATTGCCTGGGAGTCGTGCCGGTCGACAGCAGAGATTGCAGCGTCGATCATTCCGACGGTGCGATAGGAGAGCGCCTCGCCGATGAAGATTCCGACGGCACAGTTGGCAAGCTTCTCCTGAATCAGACCGAACTCCGAGATGGACTTGCCGAAGGCCTTGCGCTCTTTCGCATAACGGATGCCGTTTCCGATGCACATGCGGGCGGCGCCCACGGCAGCGTTGCCTAGCTTGTAGCGCCCGATGTTGAGAATGTTGAAGGCGATGTGATGCCCCTTGCCGACCTCGCCGAGGAGGTTGGCGGCGGGGATCGTGCAGTCGGTGAGGATGAGCGGGCAGGTGGAGCTGCCCCGGATGCCGAGTTTATGCTCCTCGTTGCCGATGGTCAGGCCCGGGGTTCCGCGCTCGATCAGAAAGGCTGTCAGGCGTTCCTTTCCCGCGTCCTTGCCCTCTTTGACCTCGCATCGGGCGAAGACGGTAAAGAGATCGGCGAAGCCTGCGTTCGAGATCCACATCTTTTCGCCGTTGAGAATGTAGCTCTGGCCGTCGTCCGAGAGGACGGCGCGGGTGCGCGCGTTGAGGGCGTCGGAGCCGGAGGTCGATTCGGAGAGTGCGTAGGCTCCGATGAACTCGCCGCTGGCGAGCTTCGGCAGATATTTCTTCTTCTGCTCCGGAGTTCCGTACCAGACGATGGGGAGGGTTCCGATGCCGACGTGGGCGGAGAACGCGACGGAGAAGCTGCCCTGTTTGGCGATGTTCTCCGCGATGATGGCGGAGGTGACTTTATCCATCTCGAGGCCGCCGTACTCTTCGGGGATATCGACGGAGGTGAGGCCGAGGTCACTTGCGTGCTTGATGAGGCGGCGGGTGACGGCAAAGTCTTTGGCTTCGATCTGGTCGGAGGCGGGAACGACCTCGTTGAGGGCGAACTCGGAGGTGGTTCGGGCGATCTGGCGCTGCTCTTCGGTGAAGTCTTCGGGGAAGAAACAGTCGGCGGGAGCGGGGTTGGAGATAAGAAAGCTGCCGCCGGCGATGATCTTCAGGGTGGCTGCCTTCGGTGAGACTGCGGTGGTTGACATGGACTCCCCTCCCTACCTTTTTTGCGCAAAATCTTCAGAACATGGAAGTTAGCTTTGGACCGATATCGAAAACCCTTTATTTTTGCGGGTGTATCTATGCAAAATCTTCCAAACGCAGCAGTTAGCCATCGCTAATGCGCCTGAGAAAGATTGTGAATTTGGTAATTGTCCCTGTTCTTATTATAAAGGGCGCGTCAAGGGGTGATGGGATGACCGGGTCGTACAGGGGGCGTCTTTGTCGATCTTTCCTCTGGCGTTCTACCTTTGACATCCGCATGAGGTCAGACGAAATACAGGGATTCTTCGCTGCGCTCAGAATGACGAGCGCGGGGGATATCGGATGAGTGTGGCTGTTCATATCGCCTCGAAGATGCCGGCGGCTCCCATGCCTCCGCCGACACACATGGTGACCATTCCATACCTTGCGTTGCGGCGGGGCATGTCTCGCAGGAGGGTGGCGGTCAGCTTGGCTCCGGTGCAGCCGAGGGGGTGGCCGAGCGCGATGGCGCCTCCGTTGGGGTTGAGCTTTGCGGGGTCGATACCGAGCACCTTGATGACGGCGAGAGACTGGGCGGCGAAGGCCTCGTTGAGCTCGATGACATCGATGTCTTCGAGGGTGAGACCGGCGAATGTGAGGGCTTTGGGGATGGCGTGGATGGGACCGATGCCCATCTCTTCGGGGTCGCAGCCGGCGTAGGCGAAGGCGATGAACTTTGCCAGGGGCTTGATGCCGAACTGGGCGGCTCGCTCGGCCGACATGACGACTGCGGCAGCCGCGCCGTCGGAGGTCTGCGAGGAGTTTCCGGCAGTGATGGTGCCCTTGGCGTGGAAGACGGGTTTGAGCTTTGCGAGCGCTTCGAGCGAGGTATTGGGGCGGGGCCCTTCATCGATTTTGAAGAGAGACTGGGTCGTATCGAGCTTGCCTTTATCGTCGAGGGCCGTGCTGGAGACGGGAACCGGAACTATCTCATCCTCAAACCTGCCGGACTGAATTGCTGCGAGGGCCTTCTGGTGACTCTGATAGGAGAACTCGTCCATCGCCTCGCGCGTGATGCCGTAATGTGAGGCGACCCGTTCGGCGGTGAGCCCCATGGACATGTAGGAGCCGGGATAGTGATCCACAAGCCAGGGGTTCATGGAGATCTTGTTGCCACCGAAGGGAACACAGGACATACTCTCGGTTCCTCCGGCGACGATTACCTCTGCGGAACCCCCGCGGATGCGATCTGCGGCGAGCGCGATGGACTGGAGGCCGGAGGCGCAGTAGCGATTGATGGTCATGGCAGAGGCAGTTACGGGCAGACCGGCGCGAAAGCTTGCGACGCGGGCGACGTTCAGTCCCTGCTCGGCTTCGGGCATGGCGCATCCGAGGATTACATCTTCGACCTCGGACTTATCGAGCTGCGGGAGCCGCTCCAGAGCACCGCTGATGGCGAAGGCCGCAAGGTCATCGGGGCGGGTAGTGCAGAGGGTTCCTCGCGGAGCCTTGCCGACTGGTGTGCGGACTGCGGAGGCGATGATGACTTCGTTCATAGCTTCGACCTCAAGGGGCTAAAGCCCCTTCGCTTCGCTTTCTTCGACACGCTGGACGCGTGCCCTTCAGGAGACCATGCGATTCGTGTCTATTGCTGCATGCGACAACCGCAGATCCTTCGACTCGCTACGCTCGCTCAGGATGACGCTTTTTAAGCACTTGCCCGGGATGACAACTTCCTGGACGCTTGCTCGGGATAACGCTTTTTCGATTCTCTTGCTCGCTGGGGATGACACCTCCGTTCGGTAGTTGAGCAATGGCATATGCGTGTCAGTTGCGTAAAGGCTTGCCGGTTTTGAGAGTGAAGGCGATGCGTTCCTGGGTCTTCTTTTCGCCGCAGAGAGACAGGAAGGCTTGGCGCTCGAGATCGAGTAAGTATTGCTCGCTGATGAGGGTTCCGGGGGTGACGTGGCCTCCGGAGAGGATGTGGGCGACCCAGTTGGCGACCCTGACGTCGTGGTCGGAGATGTACTGGCCCTCGCGCATAGTCCAAACGGCGAGCTTGAGAGTGGCCAGAACGGATTCGCCGGGAGCGGGGATATCCGTGCGGGGCACGGGGCTGGAGTATCCCGCATCGGCGAGAGCACGGGCGCGCAGTTTGGCGTCGATGACGAGACGATCGCGGTTGATGGTAGTGGCATCGCTGTCACGCAGGAGGTTCAGTGACCGGGCCTCGGCAGCGGAGGTCGAGACGGTTGCCTTGGCAATCGTCTCGAAGTTTTTCTTTGTGGCCTCGAAGATCTCGACCGACTCGCCGCGGGCCGCTACACCGTCCGAGGGGTGACGGATCCCTGTCCCGGCCTCGATGGATCGAAGCAGCATCTCCTTGCAGCCACCGCCGCCCGGGATGAGGCCGACTCCCGCTTCAACCAGGCCCATGTACGACTCTGCGTGGGGCTGGCGTGCGGCTGCGTGAAGCGAGATCTCGACACCGCCACCAAGACACATTCCAAAGGGAGCCACGACAACGGGGCGGGGGCAGAACTTGATCGTCTGCGTCATGTTTTGGAAGGCACGTATGGCAAGCTCAACGTCGTCCCACTCTTCATCCTGGATCGTGAGCAGGAGCTGCATGAGGTTTGCGCCGACGGAGAAGTTGGTGGAATCTCCGGTGATGACGAAGGCCTCGAAGTTGGAGACGGGTTCGCTCGATGGCTTGAGGGTCTGGGTGATGAAGGAGACGATGTCTCCGCCGAGCGCGTTCATCTTGGAGTGAAGCTCAATCGCTGCCACTCCTTCGCCAAGATCGACGAGCGAGGCGCCAGCGTTCTTCTTCACCACGCCGTTTGATTTCTTGAGGATTGCAAGCGAGGAGGTTCCCTCTGGAGCCGGTACGGGCTTGTACGTGTCTGTGAATGGATCGAAGTAGCGGCGGCCGCTGGGAATCGTGCGGTCATCTTTGTACCAGGTGGGGGCGGGGTCATTGTTCTTGTCGCCCCATGCGAGGAGCCTTTCGATGTTTGCAGAGATTGGTGCGCCAGCGGCGCGCATCCTGTCGGTGGTTGCTCGCACACCGACGGCGTCGAAGAGCTCGAAGGGACCCAGCTCCCAGTTGTATCCGGTGCGCATCGCGATATCGATCTCCACGATGCTGGCGGCAGGCTCGTAGTTCTGTTGCGATACGCGATTGGTCGCATAGGTAAACAACTCCGTGAGGAAGGGCCAGTAGAAACGAGCGGCTTTGTCTCGCTCGACATCAGCCTGCAGCAACTGCGCCACACGGGCTCCCGTAGATTCGACGTTCTTCGCCATCTCGAGCGAGGGGAACTTCGGTTTCTCAGAGGGCCGGTAGTCCAGGGTCTGCCAGTCGAGCACCTGGCGCAGATCGCGGCCTTCGGGGTCCTTCCCTTCCTTTTTGTAGAAGCCCTGTGCCGTCTTGTCTCCCAGCCACTTTCGTTCGAGCATGGTTTCGATAAAGGCGGGCAGCTTTACGTCAGATCGTTCGTCGCCGATCTTCGCGGCCTTCGCCTCGAAGTTACGGGCCACGTGCAGCAGCACGTCCAGTCCGACCATATCGGCGAGACGGAAGGTCCCGGTGCGCGGCCAGCCGAGCGCCGAACCGGTGAGGAGATCCACCTCTTCGATGGTCAGCCCCTGAGCCTGCATAAGTCGCACGGCGTTCCCGATGGTGAAGGTGCCGATGCGGTTGGCGATGAAGTTTGGGGTATCGCGGGAGATGACAACGGATTTGCCGAGCCTGCGATCGCAGAAGTTCGAGATAAGCGCGATGGCTTCTGAGCTTGTGTGCGGCAACGGAATCAGCTCAAGCAACTGCATGTAACGCGGAGGATTGAAGAAGTGCGTTCCGAAGAAGAGCGGCTGAACCTCGGCGGGCAATCCGTCAGCGAGGCTGCTGACTGGAAGTCCGCTGGTGTTGGTGGTCAGAATGGCGTCTGCGTGTCGATGCTGTACCACTCTTTCGTAGAGCGCGTGCTTGATCGCGAGATCTTCGGCGACCGCTTCAATGATCCAGTCGCAGTCTGCGATCTGTGGCATATCGTCGTCGAAGTTTCCCGGCGAGATGAGGCGGCTGTTTTCTGGAGCGTATAAGGCTGCGGGCTTTGCCTTCTTGAGAAGATCCAGGGCCGACAGCGCCAGTCTGCTGCGCTGGGCGCGCGGAGAATCCGCCGAGGTCCCAGGGGGGACGATATCCAACAGAAGGACCGGCAGACCTGCATTGGCGAGGTGCGCGGCGATTCTGGAACCCATGGTTCCCGCTCCCAGGACAGCAACCTTGCGAATGGTGCGGAGGGGCGTGGAGCCGTTCGCCATGCAGAGATTCTCCTCAGTAGCAGAGCCGTGTCTGTACGGGGAGGAGGATACTGAACGACCATTCAGTGGTCAAGGATGGAAGGTGAAATCTCGTGAAATTTGCGCGTCTGAGATCGGCGAACAGTCTCTTCGCGGAGGCCGCTATGATGAACCGGAGCGATGATCGAGAGTGTGGCGCAGATCCTTCGACTCGCTGGGCTCGCTCAGGATGGCACTTTTGGAAGTGGAATGGACCGGGTAGAACGTGGAAGTGCGTGCATGAGGAATACTGAAACGATGAGGGAGATTTCAAGAAGAGAGTTTTGCTGGTTGGCTGCGGGTGCAGCCGGGGCTGTGTCAGAAGTGAGCCTCTGGGCCGAACCTATTCCGAATGCTTACACGATGGTCGAATCGACGGACCGTACCCGGATTATGACGGCGGCGAACCGTTATCTGGACGAGAAGCCGGTTACCGTTACGGCGCAGCATTCTGATCGGAGTCCGGGAGGCGTTCACGACTTCTATTCGGAAGGCGACTACTGGTGGCCGGACCCCAAGAATCCCGGCGGCCCTTATATTCGTCGCGACGGATTCAGTAATCCTGCCAACTTCAATGCGCATCGGGAGGCGATGATCCGGCTGAGCCTGATTGTCCCGGCATTGACTGCGGCGTGGCTGCTTACGCGACAGAAGAAGTATTCCGACCACGCAGCAAAACATCTGCAGGCGTGGTTCGTCGATCCGGCGACGAAGATGAATCCTGACCTCCAATACGCGCAGGCAATCTTTGGCGTAAATAAAGGACGAGGGATCGGCATTATCGACACGCTGCACCTGGTGGAGGTGGCAAGGGCTGCCACGCTGCTGGATCGAGCGAGCGCCCTGAGGACGGGTGGCGAGATTCGCCGGTGGTTTGCGGAGTATCTCGAGTGGATGCGCACCTCAAAGAATGGACAGGAGGAACGAGACGCGAAGAACAATCATGGAACCTGCTGGGTGCTGCAGGCGGGAGAATTCGCGCGTTTCAGCGGCAATACGGAGGTCATGGAGTGGTGCCGCGATCGTTTCCGCACAAGCCTTGTTCCCAACCAGATTGCCCCGGACGGCAGCCTGCCGTTGGAGCTGGCGCGGACCAAGCCTTACAGTTATTCGTTGTTCGATATGGATGTGCTTTGCGGAATCGCGCAGAGCATCTCGACGCGGCAGGATAATCTTTGGACCTTTGCCACCGGTGATGGCCGCAGTCTCGGGAAGATGATGGAGTTCATGGTCCCTTTCATCCAGGACAAGGACAAGTGGCCGTACAAGCACGACGTAGAGCACTGGGATGATTTCCCGGTTCGCAATCCTGCCCTGCTCTTCTCGGGGATCGCCTACGATAAGCCCGAGTACATCACGGTGTGGAAGCGACTGAACGCGGATCCCACTGTTCCCGAGGTCATCCGGAACTTTCCCATCCGGCAGCCTCTGCTTTGGATTGCATAGACGTCGACCGAGCAATGAAAATCCCTACTGCGAGAATCTTTCGCAGCAGGGATTGGAATGGATAAGCAGGCGGCTTAGTGTTTTTTGCCACCGGCGAGACGGTTCATCTCGTACCCGGCCATCAGGAAGCCTCCGACACCATAGACATGGCTCGAAGAAGGCTTGAACTTGCCCGGCTGCGCATCGACCGGTTGGATCGAACCGAGGCGACCGTCGGCATAGACGTGCTCGAGCATTCCCTTCCAGGACTTCTCAACAACAGGAAGATAGGTCTTGCGGTCGAGGATGTGCTCGTTGATGCCGTAGGCGATGGCGTATGTGAAGAAGGCGGAGCCGGAGACCTCGGGCAGCTCATAGGAATCAGGATCAAGCAGACCGGAGCGCCAGAGGCCATCCTTACCTTGGATGGATTTGACTTCTTCAGCCATCTGCCGGAACTGCTCGATGTATTTGTCCCGGTACGGCGAATCTTTGGGCATGATCTCGAGCACCTTGACCAGGCCTCCCATGACCCAACCGTTTCCGCGCGACCAGTAGAGATTTTTGCCATTGGCCTGCTTCTGGGTGAGGTAACGCTCGTCGCGGAAGTAGAGATGGTCCTGCTGGTTGTAGAGAGCCTTCGAGGTCTGCCACCACTCGTGATCCATGTAGTCGAGGTACTTCTTGTCCCCGGTCGCGAGATAGGTTTTGGCCAGGACGGGAGGAGCCATGTAGAGCGCATCGCACCACCACCACAGCAGCTTTGAGGGATCGTCGGGGCGGACTACGAGCCGGTCCATGATCTCCTTTGTGTTCGCCATCCGGACCGGTTTCCGCGAACCCTTGGGATCGGACAGGTAGAGCTCCATGTACGCCTTGCCCATCGCCTGATCGTCGGCATGTGGGAAGCGGTTGTCGAGCAGCTGCCAGTTTTCCTGTTCAGAGAACTTCAGCACGGCATCGCGGAACTGGGGATCGCCCGTTGTCCGGGAGGCAGCGAGCAGACCGTCATAGAGTGCCGCATAGGTCCAGAGACGATTGAACGTCGGCTCGGCGACTTTGACCTGCCACTTCGCAACCTTTTCGACGACTGCCTGGATTGCCTTCGGCTTGAGCTCGGCAGAGATATCGGTTGCCAGCGGACCGGGATCGTCAGGAGCGTCTCCGGAAGATTTCGAGTCAGGTACGGGCTTCTTCGCCTGCGAGGCTGAAGGGGTCTGCGCGAAGGATGAGGGATGAGAAGCCGCCAAAGTACAGAGAGCGAGGAGGCCAGCCATTCCGATGCGACGCGAGAGAGAGAAGTTCAGCAGCGGGAGACGCGAAGATCGAGGTTCCGCAAAAAGCATAAGAAACAGATTTCCTTTCGGTTCAGTTGAGACCTTGATTCATGACCAGGGCAACCGCACTACGTAGTCGCGCGGTATTGCCTTCGAAGGAGGGGCGAAGCTTGGGAGCATTAGAGAAGGCGTTTCGCTTGAGTTCTGCTTCGATCCTGGGACCAAAGAGATGCCAGGCGCTGGTGATGTCGCCAACGATGATGATCTCACTGGGTGCCAGCGCGGAGGCGACCATCTTCAAGCCGCGGCCCAGAAAGACGGACATCTTCTCGAGCGCTTTGACGGCGTGGGGGTCATCGGATTGGGCCATCTTTATCAAGGCCGCAAAGGTCGGCGGTGCGGGGCGCCCACTGATCTCCTGGTAGTACCGTAAACCGGCTTGGTTGGAAGCCACGGTCTCCCAACATCCGTGTCCGCCGCAACCGCAGAGATGCCCATTTGGCTCCATCTCCACATGTCCAAACTCGCCGGCCATTCCATTGGAACCGCGCAGGAGTCTTCCATTGGAGAAGATGCCGGTGCCGATACCCTCTGAGACGTTCACGACGACAAGATCATTGAGCCCATCGCTGTCGCCGAACCATACCTCG